>JASLVM010000100.1 GCA_030741355.1 Candidatus Poseidonia sp.
TCTTCCCCGTCGCCCTCTGACGAATCATTCATCATCATCGAATCATCGAATCATCGTCAAAAGATGACGCGTCTCTCGATCCACCTTGGCGTTCCCGCGCGCGCGTCGACGTCGTCGCCGCGCGCCGCGGCGTCGTCGACGCCGGGACGTCGTCCCCGTCGCGTCCGTGTCGCGAGACGCGGTGCGCGAACGAACGCGCGTGCGCTCTGGACGTGAACGAAGAGACCGCGCTCGCGCGCTCGGCGACGGGACCGGCGGAGGAGGAGGCGCACGCGCGCGTCGCCGCGCGCGTCGCCGCGGTCGATCGGCGGCTCATCGATCGCGACGCCGTCTGAAACATGACGACGACGAGGACGACGAGGACGACGAGGACGAGCGACGAGGACGAGGGTGAGGGTCGAACCGCGCGACCGGTCGAGCGCGAGGACGAGACGGGCGCGCGTGTGCGGGGCGAATGAATGAATGCACGCGTGCGTGCGTGCGGAGGGATGGGCGCCGTCGTCGTTCGTGTTTCAATACATGGGGTCATTCAGACTTCACTATGGGCGCGTGAGGGCGAGACGCGAGGGCGAGACGCGAGGGACGACGAGGGACGACGAGGGACGGGAGCGATGACGAT
>JASLVM010000101.1 GCA_030741355.1 Candidatus Poseidonia sp.
CGGTACTGTCATTTCTTGGGCCGTATCTCCAACACTTCCGGCAGGTCTGTCCTTCGACACCTCCACTGGTGTCATTTCAGGAACGCCAACAGCAATCACTTCCACTGCGACCTACACCATCACCGCAACCAACACCGGTGGTAGTGCGACCACTACTGTTGATATTACCGTCAACGATGTCATTCCATCATCTGTTGCTTACAGCGGAACTCCGTTTACGTTGACCAAGGATTCAGCAATGACTGCAGCAACACCGACCTCGAGTGGCGGTACTGTCATTTCTTGGGCCGTATCTCCAACACTCCCAGCAGGTCTTTCATTTGACACCTCCACTGGTGTCATTTCAGGAACGCCAACAGCAATCACCTCAACTGCTACCTACACCGTTACGGCAACCAACACCGGTGGTAGCGCTACAACAACTGTTGACATTACTGTCAACGATGAGATTCCATCGTCGGTTGCCTACAGCGGAACTCCGTTCACGCTCACCAAGGATTCTGCAATGACTGCAGCAACTCCAACTTCGAATGGTGGTACAGTTGTATCTTGGGCAGTATCTCCAACACTCCCAGCAGGTCTGTCTCTGGACACTTCGACCGGTGTCATTTCAG
>JASLVM010000102.1 GCA_030741355.1 Candidatus Poseidonia sp.
CTCGGCGTACGCGCCGATGTGGAAATAGTTTTCGCAGCGAAACATCGCCTCGGAGGACATCGGCGTCGAGGCGCGCGGGACGAACGCGTGCGATTAATGACGGTCGAACGTTTGGATGCGCCGCGGGGGCGCCGTGGGATTCGCGCGCGAGAAGACGACGGACGGACGCGAGGAGAGGCGGAGAGGCGGAGGGGAGGTGAGGACGGAGGTCTGGGCGCAAGGTCGAGGGGAGGATGCGGTCGAAGGCGCGGACGAGGACGAGGACGTCGGCGCGGACGTCCGCGATGATGGTGACGATGATGACGATGATGATGATGACGACGACGACGACGCGGGGACAGGAGACGACGACGAGCGAGGGACCGTTTTCGCGAGCGTCGGATTACCCGTATCGAGTGTGTGATGAACAGGTGGGAGATTACCCGACGGTGCAAAAGGACGGGACGACGGCGAATCGGGCGCGGTGCGTGTCGCTCGACGCCGGCGAGTTGGGATTCTGTCAAGGGATCGCGTACGACGCGTGCGTGCGAACGAATCCGGCGTCGACGCAGGATAAAAGGGTTTTGACGATGTTTGAGAGGATGACCAAGAAACAGGCG
>JASLVM010000103.1 GCA_030741355.1 Candidatus Poseidonia sp.
TCACCGACAGCATCGCCGTCGAAATTGGCGGTCTCAGAGGCGTCTTTCGGGAATGCATCGAGTTCGTCGTTGACGCCGTCGTTGTCGTCGTCCAGGTCCTCATCGTCGGGGTACCCATCACCGTCGTGGTCCGAACGCTGCACGTTCTCGTCGTCAAACGTCTGGTCTTCGTCGTCGTTGACGCCGTCGTTGTCATCGTCGTTGTCGGCGTTGTCCCCGACCCCGTCTCCGTCAGCATCGTTGGATTCGTTCGGATCCAGAGGGAAGGCGTCCTGATCATCGGCCACGCCGTCGTTGTCGTCGTCCCGGTCGGCGTTGTCTCCGAGGCCATCACCGTCGTGGTCCGACCACTCCGTGGCATCGTAGGGGAACGCGTCATTGGCGTCTTCAACGCCGTCGTTGTCGTCGTCGGTGTCCGCGTTGTCGCCGACGCTGTCCCCGTCGAAGTTGTACTGCTCGTTCGCATCGTACGGGTAAGCGTCGTCGTCGTCGACCACGCCGTCGTTGTCATCGTCGGTGTCGGCGTTGTCACCGACGCTGTCACCGTCGAAGTTGTACTGCTCGTTCGCATCGTACGGGTAAGCGTCGTCGTCGT
>JASLVM010000104.1 GCA_030741355.1 Candidatus Poseidonia sp.
TTCTGCGGTTGTCAATGGAGGCTTGGAAGGTCTTTTCAGTTGCCCACTGTTCAAGCAGACCGGTTTCCAAATCAACGGCGTTCAATTCACCCGCAGGGGAAGGTTGAGCCATGTTTCACCCACCGAGGTTCCTGTTTTGAACGCTCCTCCAAATTTTGTTCATTTTTTTCACACTCGTGGCCTCATCGCCTCTTTCGATTTCGTGGCGGTGTCCCTCAAACAACCCGTATCTCAGAAAATGGTAAGGGGCATCCTTCAAGTCCTTCAACGACCACCGTGAACCATGGCGGGTAGGCGTGCCCATGCACAGGCCGTTGGATTGGTGGTCCTGTTCGTGTTGAGCACGTGGCTACATGCCGTCGGCCCTGTCCTGCAACATTCACCGACGCTGGCCAACGAAAACGTGGTCAAGAGCGCCGGTGCGGGCGATGAAGTCAACCTCACGCTCACCTCAACCCCGAACACGATGTTCAAGCTGGACCTGCCCAACAACGAACCGCTGGTCTCAGCCGAAATGCAGTTCACACCGAGGGTCCTCCCCACGCAGTCTGGATTTACGTGGAACAGTGACAGCATCT
>JASLVM010000105.1 GCA_030741355.1 Candidatus Poseidonia sp.
GTCATCGGTGTCACTGAGATCCCAAATTCCGTCGTTATCATGATCGTAGCGGTAGTTACCGAAGTCACCATCTGCTTCATCGACATCAAGAATGTTGTCGTTGTCGTCATCAGGGTCTTCCCCATCATCCATGCCATCGTTGTCGTGGTCACGGGAGAGGTCTTCGCCGTTCTCGCCTACGTCGTTCCAGTTGTCAACGCCATCGTTGTCGATGTCGAAGTCAACAGCATCGCTGATTCCGTCGTTGTCGTGATCGTAAATGTTCGTGTTCGGATCATTGTCGTTCACTTCTTCGTCATCATCGATTCCATCGCCATCGTCATCGCTGTCTTCAGCGTCGTCGATTCCGTCGTTGTCGTGGTCTTGTGGGCTGGCATCAAGATCATCAGGAATTCCGTCGTTGTCGTCATCGTTGTCGAGATTATCTGGGATACCATCGCCATCGTTGTCTGTTTCGCCGTTTTGTTCCTGGTTGTCAAGCTGTTGACCTTGTTGTTGGTCGGTTTGTTGACCTTGTTGACCTTGCTGACCGTTTTGGGTCTGGCCTTGCTGCTGTTGGTTCTGACCGTTTT
>JASLVM010000106.1 GCA_030741355.1 Candidatus Poseidonia sp.
GAAAACGGTAGATTGTATTCACATCACCTACTACACCTTGGGCAACGGAAACGACACAGAATACGACCCGACCAATCCAGAAAACATCGAGTGTGCTGCGTTCCTTGACACCTCGGCCGACTGGTGGCAGGAAGAAATGGATGCGTGGATTCAAAGCTTGGTCACCAGCGCCTCAGGCAGCAGCAACAACAGTGGATTTGTATGGACGCAGGCCGGCATCGATACGATGGCCTCCCTCGGGGCCAGCACCTTCAACGCCAACATGAGCGTCTACGGCGATCCGGTGGCCGGTGACGAATTCACGGAACAGCATTTGGGAATTTGGAACGGCTTTGCAGCGAGCTTCCCCGGAGGAGGGAACGACAGCTTTGAGGATCTTCTTCCCGGCGGTGGAAGTCCGTTTGCCATCTACATGCCCAACGGCATCGTGGCTCATCAACCAACTGGATTCCTCTGGACCCAAGCTGGCATCGACACGATGGCCTCCCTCGGGGCCAGCACCTTCAACGCCAACATGAGCGTCTACGGCGATCCGGTGGCGGGCGACGTGTTTACCGAAGATCACTT
>JASLVM010000107.1 GCA_030741355.1 Candidatus Poseidonia sp.
GGCATTAGCTCGGCGTAAATACGTTCCACCTCGTCTTGATCGATGTTGTACCCTCCCATGAGCGCCTCGCGGTTGGAGTACGACTCCTCGAAGTCGTACATACCGAAACCCGGCGGTAAGGCGGACCCGGACGATCTAGACGTCCCGCTCGAGACGCTGGAAGAATACTTGTCGTAGTTGACCGGGTTCAAATCCAAGGGCGCGTCGCCCGAGCTCGAAAACGAGTAATCGCTCGAATAGTCGCTCGAGTACTCGCTCGACAGCGAGTACGGATCGACCACGTTCACATCAGACGACGAGGACGACGAGGACGACGAATACGACGAGGAGTATTCGGTGATTGTGTCGTACGCAGTGTTCGCAACCGGCGTCTTGTTAATGAGTTCCGCGTTGGCGGCGAGTCGTTCCGCCCACTTGGCGCTCGCCCCCGTCGCCTTGCCCTCGGACACGATGGACGCCGCCTTGGCCTTGGCCTTGGCCAATTTCTGTACCGAATTCTTCTCGTCGACCACCTTTTGCGTCATCGCGCGCTTCTTCAACATCAGGTACGCCG
>JASLVM010000108.1 GCA_030741355.1 Candidatus Poseidonia sp.
CCGCCAACTTTCCAGCATTTGAGGTGAGAAACCAAACGGTCTTGTCCATGGTTGGTCTTCTTGGTGACGGCTAATGACCGTGCCCGTTGGCGCCGAAGACGTTCCCGGTAAAGGAGAGACTTTAGCCCGCGCAGACCAGGCTTCTTCATGTTCTCAAATTGGATGCTCGTCGCGGTCGGCGGCGCCGTTGGCGCGCTGTTGAGGTTCTCCATTAGCGAAGCCACGCCCGATACCGGTTTTCCTTGGGCCACCCTCAGCGTGAACCTGGTCGGTTCCTTGCTTCTGGGCTTGGTCACCGCCGCCACCCTCACCAGTGCGCTCTCCGAGTCCCAAGCCTTGCTGCTGGGCGTTGGGTTGTTGGGAGCCTTCACAACGATGTCCACTTTCTCGGTGGAAACCATCACCATGGTCGAGGCAGGTCACTGGGGTCGCGCAGGAGCCTATGTGCTGGCCAGCGCGATTCTCGGGCCTGTGTTGGCGCTGGCAGGATGGAAAAGCGGGCAAGCAATTTTTTGAGCCTCACTTCAAGATGGCCAGCATGCGGTTCAAAGCC
>JASLVM010000109.1 GCA_030741355.1 Candidatus Poseidonia sp.
CTTCAATGAGCGATTCGGGCGGTGTTGAAACGGTTATGAGCACTTCAGGGAAGGTTCGAGACCAAGACAGTGTCTCATCTGGGGCAAAAGTGGTGCCAGAAGTGAGTGAGTCCCTTGAGAGCATGGCCATGATGGGAATGGCGCCTTCGGCAAGCCCCTCCATCGCTACCACTGGCCCGGTTTGTCGTGGATGCGGAGCACCAGTGAATCCAAGTGAGCGTTTTTGTCCACATTGCGGCCTTGACCTTTGATGCTGAGGCGTGAGGTTCAAAGCAGATTCCGCATCGTCCAAACCGAGGACGATGCGATGAGCGACAAACGAGACTACTACGAAGTCTTGGGAGTTGAGAAATCTGCATCACCAAGCGAACTCAAAAACAGCTTTCGGCGCCTCGCTCGAAAATACCATCCTGACCGAAGCACTGAACCTGATGCAGAAGACCGCTTCAAGGAAATTCAAGAGGCTTATGCGGTTCTTTCGGATGAACAAAAACGAGCCCAATATGACCGTTTCGGCCACGATGGCCCTCAAGGTTCTCCGTTTGGCGGATT
>JASLVM010000010.1 GCA_030741355.1 Candidatus Poseidonia sp.
CGCCACATTCATCGCATTTTAGTTCCATATTTTTGCCTCCTGTGTTACTTGGCCGCTGACCCTTATAAACCTGCGCATCCAATTCATCCTTGTACCCTTCATGTTATGGGCTTTAGGACAAATTTTCAACATCAGTGCTCTCCGGGTTCGGTCAAGAACATTTCTTATTTGGTGGCTCCCCTATATAAACTTTGGGGTAAAAACCCCGGTGAAACGGCCCGATAAGCGAGAAAAGGAGAGGAAACAACCCTCTCACATACGGGGACTTGAAACAAGATGCTTACCCTATTTGAACACCGCGGTGATGTTCGAACTACCCACCAGACTCCCTCCCGCACATCTTGAAATAGGCTCGCATGTATTCTTGGAGACAGGCTGGTTTTCATGGATTCAATGACGTCGGTGACCTCAGAATACGTTGCGGCTGGGGAAGGCCTCCCGCCGTGGCTGTTCACGATGTTGTGTGAGCCAACCGATCACGCCCCGATTTTGGTGCTTCACCCCACAGAACTCCATCGTCAACGGACCCTTGAACGTCTTCACCGCCAAGGGGTGTCGGTCTCTCCACAGCACCACTTAACACTCAATAGCCTCATCCGTCTCCTCCATGTGGATCTCCGTCTGCCTGTGCTCCTCGATGATGAGGCCAGCATGTTCATGGCGCTCCACGGTAAATGTGTTGAAGCCGCCGAGGCAACAGCTCTACCGTTTCTTTACACCCCGGGAGTGGGTGCGTGGACTTTGACCAAAACACGCCGGCTGCAACGGTTGCATGGAGAATTGATGCAGTTGCGAAACCCGTTCAAGTGGGAAGGTGACCCAGGAGCGGAGGTGTTTCACCAACTCTGTCTGGAGGTTGAAGCTGCGGCTGGCGGAACCCTTCCATCCCTGATTACGCTGCACGTGCTCGAAGCGTTGAACGAGGCAGAGGAAGCGCCGTTCCACCTCAGCGACATCGCCGGCATGGTGGTGTTGGACATGGCTCCTGATTTTACCGAGGTTCAACAGGACCTGTTGCTTGCTATCGCCTCGTTCTGTCCTGTCCATCAACTGCTCAATCCCGGCTCGTTTCGTTTGGGATTCCACGGGGCTTACCTCGTGGATGAACTGCCGTGCACGGCTGAAACCCTGCCTGCTTGGCTCCCTCCTCACGAACCATGGGCAGCCGATGCATCGTCATGGCAAACCGAGGTTGGGCAACGAAACAAGACCGAAATCACTCGCCTCACCCTTGACGAACGTTCCCAAAGCATGGACGCTGCTCTGGCGTTCCTTCAAGCATACAAAGCGGAAGGAGAGGGAGAGGTTTTGGTGGTTGATGCCGCTGCGCGGGACCGTTCTCTTGAATGGTCATCGGCTCTCTCCACCATCGGCCTTTCTTGGCATCCCGGTTCCACGGCTTTGAATCAACAACCCCTTCATCACGCCATTGTGCGGGCTGCTTCCATGGCGCAAGGAATGAGTTCCTGGTCGCTTTTTTCGCTTCGCAGTGTCTTTTTTTCAGCGACGATTCCACTTCTTGACGACGTGTTCTCGCAACTCAACCACCCAACAGAAGGAACATGGAGACCTCGGCCCGATGCTGCGGTGCTCGAGGAAATTGCGAGGAACTTCCACGTTCTTGGTGGCCCTGGAGCCATCGCACGTTGGTTGGGTGTGCTCTCATCGGCCGCCCCGTCTTTTGCGGAACGAAGGCCCGAAGAGAAAGCCCGTGCCCTTGAGGAAACACAGTGGTGGCTTGGGTGCTTGTTGCAAACTTGGGCCCCGCTGCTTTCCCCTGAAGACCGACATCTGCTCAATCGTCCGGTGGAAGGTTGCACGACGGGCGCCTTGCTTCCTTTGCCCGAACCGACGCCCTCGGGCATGGCATGGCTCTCTTGGTTTGTTTCCGTCATCGATGTGGCCGCTTTGTCCAGCCGTCGAGCACCGTTTGATGCCGGCGTGGGCACCCTCCAGGTGCTGATTGAGTCCATGAATGATATCAAGCATCAACTTCAGTCCATGGGATTGTCCTTCGATGATGGCGGTTCACCCTTTGTTGACCTGCTCGAGCACGTCGGGGCCACCGTGAACATCACCCACCAATCCTCCCGCACCAACCGCGTTCATGTCGTCTCACCGGAGGACGCCCTTGGTTGCACGGCCGACCTGATTTTGTTGGTGGGTATGGACGTTGATGCATGGTCAATGAAATCCTCCACCGTCCCGTGGCTGGATGCTCCTTCTCGATTGGAACTCGGTTTATTCCATACCGACCTTGCCGTTCGTCGAGGGCGCCACCACCTTCGCCATTTGTTGAATGCGGGGCGCCACCTCGTCGTTTTCGATTCTTCCCCGGAAGAAGGAGGCGGACCCAGTGCCCCACTTGCTGAATGGTTGAATGACCAGCAACGAAGCAAGGCTTGGGACGCCATGCGAGCACCGCCAAGTTTCCTTCCATCGAGGATGTACGAGGGCGATGAAGCTCCGAGAAGATTTACGTGGGTCCCGAGAGAAGAAGGCCATGGAAGTTGGCTGACCCCCGTCGTTTACGCATCGGTTGAAACCGAAGAGGGGTCGCACTTTGTTCGCCAAGGATTCAGCGGAAGAGATCGGCGTCAACAACTGGGTTTGGACCTTCACGCCGGTCTTCATGGTTTGGAAGAACTCAACCATCCAACCGCAGTGCTTCATGCGTACGAGGGGGCCGTTCAAGCCGACCGTCGCCGTCGCCAACCTTTGGCCAAGCGCATCGGGACCAGCGAGGTCTTCCCTTGGGAGCGACGGGAAGATCTGCTCAGTGTGGACGCCGTCACCCTTCGTCCAACGGCAGCGTCACTCAAGGTTGACTCGGTTGCCGCCGGTGTCTTCCCCCATCTTGGCTATCGGGGTGAGAAATCTGTTTCGTTAAGCGTCGACCCACGCCCCCTCCCTCTCTATTCTGCCACCGGCACGGGTTTGGACCATCGATTTGGTCAACTTGAATCGCCGGTGGAGCGGGAGGTTTGGTCTCCCAGCCGACTTGAAGGGTGGCTGAAATGTCCGCGCCAGGCATGGATGAAGCAAGTCCTAGGAGCGGATGACGAGGAGGGCGGCGTCACGGAAGACATCGACGTGAGGGTGCGTGGGCAAATCATCCACGAAACCGAGGCTGCGCTTATGCAAGGGCACGGCATCCCTCTTGGAGGAGAAACATCCGATGAACCCACTCCCTTGCATGCTGGGCCGATGGGTCAAGGAAATGCAGGATGGGACACCATTCTTGCCTTTTTAGAGGAAAAGGTGCATTGGTTGGGTCGGCAGAACGCCGTATCTGTTCATCGAACCAAGGACCTCATTGATGCGACAGCAGAGGAATGGCTCGCTCACAAAGAAGGCGAAATTGAACTCCCTCCAGAAGGCCGACTTGCACGTCTCCTCGAGGCGGACCTGATGCTCCGGCATGCTGCACCGGTGGCCGTTGAGTGGTCCCCAACGACGGAAACTGAGCGATCGGTTTTGCTCGACCCAGACCCGGATGCCGATGCCTCTGGATTCCGTCTTTTCGGATACGCCGACCGTGTTGACGTTTTGGTGCTGCCAGCGAAGATTCGTGAAGCGTTGGTTGAGCAAGGCGTCCTTTCTGATGCCACGCACGACTCGCCCTTCCCCCTCCATGATGAACGACGCCCAGCGCAACGTTTGGTCGTTGTTCGAGACCTCAAAACCGTCGCGGGACCGAAGCCTGAAAATGTGGGTATGCGCCACATGCGCTGTTTGTTTGAGGACCTTCAACTTGCTCTGTATGCGCGGGCGTGGGAACGCCTTCACCCCAACGACCGAGTGATTGGCGTCGGCGCCAGTGAGGTGGGTGAATTCACCAAGCACTATGTTGAACTCGATGCCGACTTACTCCCGTATGCCGAATTCTTGGAACTCGGCGACATCACCGCTGTGTTCACGAATCATTTCCCCGCCCAGACCCGAACGGGCGCCCCAACCACGCCGTTTCGCCGATGGATGGCTGAACGCTTGGCCGTGGCGCAGCGTGCGGTGAGCACCGCCGCCCAAGGACGTGTAAACCCAACACCAGGCCGTCATTGCAGCTACTGTTCAATCGCTCATTCCTGCGCAGTATCCGACCATACAGGGGGCGATTTCTAATGATCGAATTCAACAACAGTCAGCGGTTGGGGTTGGACCTTGACCGCCACATTGCGTTGGATGCAGGTGCGGGCACCGGGAAAACCACCGTGATGGCCGAACGCTATGTTCAGCATCTGATCGCCTCCGACCAACGGGCCACGCACCTGACCCCTTGCGGCCCGCGTACACCTCTTTCCGGCCACGGCTCTCTTCGGGCACCAAAACGTGAGCGGACTTCGATGGAAGCCTGGCCCGGCCTTCTCCCATCGGAAGTCGTCGCCATCACCTTCACGCGAAAATCAGCGGCGGAACTCAAAGCCAGAATTCGCCACCGAGTGGCCTTGACCCGCGCCCTCCCACCGGATGAAGAGGACGTGGACGGCGTGTTTGACCCCCGTCTTCGAAACGAAGGCGATGTGGAGATGTTGCTCTCGGGGCTTGATGAAGCGCCCATTTCCACCATCGACGCTTTCCTCAGTCAACTGGTTCAGCCTTACATTGACCTTGTGGCCCTCTATCCTTCCAATCAACAAGTTTCCGAGGAACGAAAACCACTGATGGTCCAAGACACCCTTCACGCCGTTTGGCGCATTCGTTCGGTGGAAGACGCCCGAGAAGCCGGCGTCCTCAACCATCACCAAGCCTTCCTTGACGCTCGAAATCGCTTGGTGAGTCGTTTGGGGGGTCAGGATCAAGCCGAGATCGTGTTGGGTGGTCTTCTCGACCGCTCCCTCTTTGTCGAGCAATCCCACCGCTCAATGATTCAGCGGGCTGAAGCCATGAATTTGGGTTGGAGCGGTCGGGGCCCAGCACCTGTTGATGTCCTGCTCAACACCATCGCCGAACCGGTTGAAGGCCTCTTGGATGACTTCATCGTTCAATTCCATCAGCGACTGAATGCGTGGGTGCAGGAATTCCTCGTGTATCGGCCTCAATGCGTGGAACCAGCAGAGGCCGATACCGAACTGACCCGCTTCAATCACCTGACTCGGTTGTCGACCGGGGCTCTTCCACTCCAACCGGGTGAACGATTGGCCTGGTTTTGGAAAGCCCTGCTCGGCATCGCCACCGCTTCTGGCTTGGTCAAACCGGAATGCACCTTTTTCCCAAGAGATTTACTTCCAAACGGCGATGGCTGGCCCTCGGGGCTGCTTTCAAAATCAAGGGCCAAGGGAATCGGGAAGGACGACAAAGCCGCCCTTTACGACCGGGCGCTTGGCCACGTTTCTCAACTGCGTCGTATGTTGAATTCAGCCACTGGAAAATTGATTCGTTTGCTTGCACGTTCCGCCTTTTTGCTCAATCCGGGCGACGGTTTCGATGGCATGCCGCTCGACAGCGTCCTTCGCTTGGACCCGCTGGATGACCCCTTGCCGGCGGCACCAAGCGACCGGGGCATGTACGTCTCGGCCAATCTTCAAACCCAGGTGTTGAGCGACCTTTTGGTGATTCACACGGCTTGCAGCCAAATCCTTGCCCGTCGCAAATCCTTGGACAACATGCATGACTTTGATGACATGCAACGCTTTGCTGCGGACTTATTGTTGGCCCGCTGTCCGGATATTTGTCGGCATCGCTACCCTCCCGAGGTCATTGATGCCCTCGATGGATTGGGCGATGAACCGTGGAGCGACACGCATATCTCACGAGCCCTGACACTGTTGAACGACCGCCCGGCGCTGCAGGAAGACCTTCATCGGCGATTCTCCATTTTGGGTGAACTCCGCCGTCAGTATCGAGCCTTCATCATCGACGAGTACCAGGACACGAACCCGTCCCACTACCGTCTCTTGGCGCGTCTTTGGGGGCGCCGACGACACCATCCCGATGACCCCTCAAGACCACAAGGCGCATGGGACCCGACGGTCTGCATTGTGGGCGACATGAAACAGAGCATCTACCGTTTCCGTCAGGCCGAGGTCTCCGTCATGCGTCGAGCCGTTGAGGCCATTCGTCAATTCAACGTGGATGAAGCCAATGAACCCCGCCTTGCCCATCTTCGAGAGCCGGGTTGTGGCCGTGACCCTCGTCCGGTTGGCGGGGGTGGTGAAACCGGTTCTTTCTCCAATGAACACACCGGTGAGACTTCCGTACCTCACACCTTTGTCCGGTTCGCTGATGAAGACCAAGACGGGCAACCCTCCATCACCGGAGAGCGATTGTTGCGTCGTACCGAAGGCCATGTAGACCTCACTTCCAATCATCGAACACGTCATGACTTGATGGAGACGATGAACGACCTGTTTGATGAGGTGTTTGACCCAAGGTATCACGACCTACCGGGAGACTGGCATGCAGAAGCACAACGCCTTCGGCCAGCGAGGAACACCACCGCCTCAGGAGGATTGGAGTGGTTGCTTCCGATTCCCGGGGCCATCGGCGAAGTTCCAAGGGACCTTGATGTGGCGGTGAACACTTTCGAGGACCCCTCGGCCTCCATCGTTCATCTCGAACACGAACTGCTCGCCGACCGCCTCCATTCACTCTTGCATCAAACCCCTACGAGGGTGTGGGACAGCCAAGCCACGCAATGGGTTGAGGTGGAAGAGCAGGAAGGCCCCCCCGTTCGCCCTCAGGACATCATGATCCTCATCAATTCACGGAAACATCTCCCCGACCTCGTCGAGCGTTTGCGAGCTCGAAACATTCCGGTGATGGCCGACCGGCAAGGGCTTCTCTTGATGCAACCCGTCGTTCAGCCCTTGATGGCCGTCTTGGCACTGATGGCCCAGCCCACCATGCGAAGAGCAGCGGTCGAACTCGCTCGTTCGCCGGTTGTGGGAATGACCGAACAACAGGTGCATGATCTCCTGACCTCGTTGCCAGAAGACGGCGATGCACTGCCACATCTCTTGGAACACGCTCCTACGGAACGTGTTGCTGCGTTGTTGAATCGCCTTCACCAATACATCGCATGGGGAGCGGTGTACGATGCTTTCGATTTGCTCTTGGATGAATCCGACCTTCTGGTCGCTTACCCCGACGATGCTCAACGGCAATTTGCTGAGGCGTGGTTAACCCTCGTCCATTCCATTGGGAAGGACGCTGGACACGACGCAGCGGCCATGTACAGACGGATGCAGGCGGTTCGCGACTTGGGCAATCAAGGACCACAGGCGATCACGCACCCGACCGCCTCCGCGGTTCAAATCATGACCATTCACGGCTCGAAAGGCCTTCAAGCACCGGTGGTTGTCGTCACGGGTTTGTTTTCAGCCGGAAAAGCCGATGCGAGCATGTCCGTTCAAGACAACATTCTGGTCACGCCTCAGGTGCTTGCTGGACGAATCCAACCCTGGCGGGCAAAAGACCGCCCCCAAGACGGTTTGTGGGCCTTTACCGCCGAGATGAACAAAGCACAAGACAAAGCGGAATTGCGTCGCAAATTCTACGTCGCTTTGACGCGTGTGAAAGACCGCCTCATCATCACCGGCTCACCCGGAAATAAATCCACGTTCGATGAAGCCAGTGGCGTGCTTTCCGTCCGTTTCGCTCCGGACCCTCGAACCATGGGGCGCATGTTGGTGGAGGGACTCAGGCGGGCGACATGGCGAACAGGAACCGCCGCCCCTTGGCTTTCTCAGGCCGAGGTTGACGCAGAAATCCTTCCTCGCTTCAACCCTCTCAAAACGGAAACACCCGTCAATCCTTTCCTGCTTTTAGGGGCCACGCCTTTGGGCGAGGATGGCCTGCAAGGTCTTCGTTTGTACCACCACCCCAGCTGTTTTGTCACCACAAGCACCCGTTCAGCCCAAGCACGCGCAAGAGACCTTGCTCGTCATTTAGAGGACCTCAAGCCAACAACCCCTCCTTCGTCGGCTCCGCTTCTTTTGGAAGAGAACATCAAGGGCGCTGCGCACCATCTCGACGCTACGTATTCCTGTTCGCGCAAATATTGGCTTGAGCACATCAAAGGGTGGCCGACCGAACCTTTCCGCTTGCCCAATACCGCTGTCGAACCGTCAGCGCCAAGTGTTTGGCCTGAGCCTACGACGTTTGGTTTGATGATGCACCGTGTTCTCGAAATCGGTTTGCGCAACCCGTGCCAATTCGGTGACACCACGCCCGCTCTCGATGCGTCGTGGCAACACGAGAGCGATGCCGACCTCGCCTCCTCGGACACCATTGGGCGGGTGATGAACGAATTTGGATACGGTCTTGAACAGGACGCCACCTCACGAGAGGCCGCTTGGCGAGACCGCCTGATGGTGCTGAGTTCGCTGGTCGATCAGGGTTTGCTTGGGCGTTGGGTCCAGGGTGAAGCCTTGAACGGTTGGAAGGTTGAGGCCGTCCGAACCGAATTACCGTTCTACCATCGAGAGGTGTTGACGAAGCGTCCCACCACCGAAGCCGAAGGAAGGGTTTACGCGCAGAGCAACGGAGCTTCAGTGCAGCAGGTGAACATGGATTTCAACGGTCGGGCTGATTTGGTTTTGGCCTTGATGGACGAAGACGGCCAAGGGGCACTTCAGGTGGTTGACCTGAAAACTCGAGGTTGTCTGGGCGCCTTCAATCGAGATGAACCCGCCAAGGGCCATCCGCTTCAAGCGGTACCTCCCAGCGAGATTGACCCCGTTCCTCAAAGCGATGAGGAGGCCAACATCCTTTACGAACATCGGCTGCAACTGGCTTTGTATTCCATGGCTCTTGAGGCCATCGAAGCCAAAAAACCTGCAGCAGAGCAGCGACGCGTCCTCCCGCCTGCGCTTCTGCTTGGGGCAAACGGTCGCATGGTGCAATTGTCGCAAGGAGCGTTTGAGCAGGCGAAAGAGGACCTCAGGGCACACTTGAATTGGCGTGCTTCGGTGCATCTCAATCCACACATGGAGGAACCCCCTCGTCTCCCGAGCGGCGCTGAGACGTGTCGTCAATGCCCGTTCTATCGAGGAGACTTGCGCCGATGTGGGCCGGAGGGCGAGCCGTTGGGCTTCATTCATCAAATGGACGATGAGCCGTGAGCACCAGCGTTCCACTCCACCCTTCTTTGGCTCCGACCTGCGTGGACACGATGTCGGTAAATCCAGCCTTTTGCAGACCTTCCGTCCACTCTTCGATGGAGAGAAGAGCCATGTGGACGTTCAATGAAGGCCCCCAATCATGGCTGGAGGGGTTTTCCACATAGTGGTCAACCCCAATGACGAGTCTTCCTCCTGGTTTCATCCACGTGTCGTGAAGCGTCTTCAGGAACGGAAGCGGTTCTGAAAGGTAGTACAGACATTCCATGGTGTGAATCAAGTCAACCGGCTCTTCAGGCGTCCAGTCTGGAAGCATGGCTTCAACGTAATCTCCATCGGGGTCCACTTCCTTGGCTTTCGCAATCATCGAAGGTGCACCGTCAACACCTGAGGCGTGCGTGCACAACGGGTGGCCACTTAATCGACGAACCACCCACCCGTTCCCGCACCCGATGTCAAGGGCAGTGAACGGCTTTTCACGTCCTTCAAGAAGCCGTTCGAGCATGATGTCGACACTGGCCGTGTGACCTTTCTCCATGCCTTC
The DNA here is from genome assembly GCA_030741355.1 of Candidatus Poseidonia sp. GTDB lineage: Archaea > Thermoplasmatota > Poseidoniia > Poseidoniales > Poseidoniaceae > Poseidonia. The sequence goes on from JASLVM010000010.1 coordinate 9,604, forward strand.
ATCTCGTCCATTGTCCGCCCATTCGCTGAACAGATCGGTTGCACTACGGAGTCCCATAGCCGGTCTGGTTTCACGGCGTTCAATGAAGATGTCCATGGCGAAAGGAAGATGCAGGCGGTCGCCTTCGAACGTTCATGCTTGACACCACCACCACCCTCGCTGATGTCCTTTATCCTCCCATTGAACCTCACAACGAAGGCATGTTGGAGGTGTCTTCCCTTCACACCATTGCCTGGGAACAAAGCGGTAACCCGGACGGGCTTCCCGTTGTCGTGATTCACGGCGGACCGGGCGGAGGAGGCCAACCTTCCTACCGTCAGTATTTCGACCCCGAAGCGTTCAACATCGTCCAGTTCGACCAGCGGGGGTGTGGAAAGTCAACGCCGTATGCAGAACTGGAAGGCAACAACACGCACGCTTCTGTTTCGGACATTGAAGCCTTGCGTGAGCACTTGGGGATTGAAACCTGGCATGTGTTTGGCGGTTCGTGGGGCTCAACCCTCGCACTGATCTACGCTCAACACCATCCAGGCCGCGTGCGCAGCCTTGTACTGCGTGGCATTTTCATGTGTCGCAAATCCGAACTCCACTGGTTCTATCAGGACGGTGCAAGCCACATTTTCCCCGACGCCTTCGCACCCTACAGGGACCACATTCCAGAGAATGAACGCTCGGATTTGATCAAAGCCTACTACCGTCGTTTGACCAGTGAGGACGTCAACATCCGCCGAGCCGCCGCCAAGGAGTGGACGCGTTGGGAGATGGCGACCAGTCGATTATTTCCCGACCCTGAATACTTGGACAAGGCCGAGGACTTGGATTTCGCCGTCGCCTTTGCTCGCATTGAATGCCATTACTTCATCAACGCCATTTTCGTTGAAGAGGCCTACATTCTCAACCACGTGGACCTGATTCAACACTTGCCCACCGTGATCGTCCAAGGTCGATACGATGTGGTCTGTCCACCTCGCAGCGCCTGGGAATTGCATCAGGCCATGCCAAACAGTCGCTTGGTCATGGTTGCTGATGCCGGCCATTCGATGGGTGAGGTGAGCATTGCCCGAGAATTGGTGGCCGCAACCAATGCGCTTCGTTGAAGTCAAAACTCGGTCAAGGCAAGCCTCAAGCGTGCTCTTTCAAGCGTCGGCTTGATAGGGAGGAATGGACTCGCCATGGATGGAGGCTTGACCTCCGGGTGAAGACATGACGGAAGGAACCATCACGCCTGAGGTCCAAATCAAAGAGCTCCAAGAGGCGCTCGCCACCGAAACAGACCGCTTGCAGAAGTTGTTTGCAGCCTACGAAACTCAAGAAAAAGAACTCGTTGATGCCAAAGCGGAAATTGAAGTTCTTGAGAAGGAGATCATCGACCGAGAAATCGAAAAAGAATCGCTGGAATCCATCATTGCAGAGAAAGACGTACGCGTTCGTGAATTGGAAATGAAAGCCACCAAGAACTCCAAGCGGGTTGAACATCTTGAACCCGAATTGGAGAAGATGGAAGAGAAGTACTCCCGTGAAAAGGATCGACTCGGCAAGGTCTTCGGCATCGCAGAAGAATTGGACAATGACTTGCGTTTGGCCGTCACCGAAATGAAGGCACGAGACGACTGGTACGTTGACCACATGCAAATCTTCGAAGACTTGAACAAGGCCATCAAGGAACGCTATGAGATGATCGAGCGAGCCGTCGAATCCGAACGCAAGTCGCAACACATGTCCCGTGCTTTCACCGAGCGTGTTGAAGAAATGGTTCAAGCACGCAGCGAAGAAATGGCTGAAGAAGAAGCCGAGACCGCTGAAGCTGAAGAGGCTACTGCGGCTGTCGAAGTGGTTGAAGAGACCGTTGCTGAGGAAGCACCGGCTGAAGAGGAGTCCGAGGTCGAGGAAACACCTTCCGAAGAAGAACCAACGGAAAGTGCCCCCGCTGAATGGGGAGACGCACAAGACCCTTGGGCCGCGGAGTAAGTGGTTGAATGGCCGGATTGGCCCCCGGCGGCCACGGCCCCGTACTCACGATGTCAATGATGGGCGTGAGCGCTCTTATCATCGGGACCCTCATCGACCCGCTGGCAGGATTGGTCCCTCTTTTTGGCATGGGCTGTTTGATGACAGCGGTGTTTTTTGGCTATTTTTGGCGAGACCCCGACCGGCCGATTCCCCGAACACCAGGTGTCTTGGTTTCCCCTGCCGACGGACACGCCATGTTTCTGCGAAGAGAGCGCGCCACGGGGCGACGCCCTACCAAAGAACACGTATCGCAAGGGCGTGTTGAGTCCGATGCGTTGACAGGCGACTGGTATCCAGAACCGCTTGAGGATCCGCTCTCATTTGAAACCGAACAGCGCTACGTAGCCGTTGAACAAGGCGATGAGCAACCAAACGATGTTTGGCGCTTGGCCATTTTCATGTCCCCCCTCGATGTTCATGTGAATCGAGCCCCTTCCGCAGGAAGCGTGGAGCGAATTGAACGCCGAACGGGCAAAGGGCTACGTCGCGGGCCGTTTCGCCCGGCTTACAAAAAAGAGAGCGAGCACAACGAAAGGGTGCGTTCTGTCCATCTTCTCGAGAGCGGACACCGCATTGAGATCACTCAAATTTCAGGGGCTTTGGCTCGAACGGTTGTGCCTTATGCTTACGATGGCGACCACCTGAGGCGTGGTCAACGCATCGGCATGATACGACTGGGTTCAAGAGTGGACCTTCGCGTTCCCGCTGATGCATACATTTCTTCAATCATTACTGCAGAGGACCGGAAGAAGGAACATCCGAAAGGGATGCATTTGATGGCAGGTACCAGCGTGGTGTTCGAATCGATTTTGGAGGAAGAAGCATGAGTGGATGGCGACGAACCGTGCCGGCGGTGTTGATTTTTTTGATAGCCAGCCTTCCCTTTGTTTACTTTCAAGTTGGCAACCTCGTCTACACGCAAGCTGCAGCCAGCAGCCCGGATTGTTCAGGACATGCCGCCCGCAACTCACCCGACGAGTTTAGCGTCGAACTGTGGCACGAAGACGTGACCACGGTCACCCACCAAAAGAACGAGACACTGGCCGCAGATCTCGAGCCGTTGTGGTTTGACCAGTGGGACAACGTCACCATCGACATGCCCGATGAGGCCATCACGTTGGCGGCATGGGTGATGGAACACGATGCAGAACAGCCCTGGGTGATCATCGTTCACGGCATTCGATCCTGCAAGGCCAATCATGAGGTGCTCATTCCCGCAGCATGGCTTCACGATGCAGGATTCAACATCATCTTGTTTGACATGAGGGACCATGGCGAGAGCACGACCGAGGACGGTTTGGTTTCCGCAGGTCAGCGAGAGTATCGCGATTTCCTCGCAGTGTGGCAGTGGATTCAGGATGAAAAGGGGACGTCGCCGGAGAACATTGGCGCAGTTGGTATCTCCATGGGCGCCGGAGCGGTGACCATCGCTTTCGAGCAGGAACCTGCGTTGCAATCCATTTTCCTTGAATCGCCCTTCTCATCGATGGGCACCATCATTCACGAAGAATTGGAGTTTGCAGGCTTCCCACCGTTCCTTAAGGACGCCGCCATCTTTGCTGGAAAAGTCTCCTCGGGTGATGATTTGGTCAAGTACGAACCCATCAACGCCATGGCCGAGGTGGGGAACCGTTCGGTGTTCATCACCCAATCTTTGGAGGATGTTCGCATCAATATCCATCACGGAGAATCCATGTGCGAAGCCGCTCAGGCGGGCGTGAACGAAGAGGGGTCTGTTGACTGTTGGTTTGCATCTTCGGGCGTGGCTCATAACGACGGCGACAAAGAAGGCATTCTTTCCCATGTTACTTTGATGCTGACGCAACCCGACCAGTATCGAGACCGAATGGTTGGTTTCTTTGAAACCAGCATCGGTAAGCCGGATGCGGTGGTTTGAAGCGGGAGACGCTGACGGCCACCTGCGGTGATGCCCATGACCGACACCAGTCCCCTTCCATTGCTCGGTCAAGGGAAGAAGGGTTTACGAATCCACGATTTGGTCAAAGCCCCTGCCAACACACCGTGGGCGAAAGCCAAGCAACAATCATGGGACGCCAGTGAGCCTGCTACCGTTTACACCACACCCGAGGTGTTGGCGGACGGTACGCCGTGCAGTGCGGTTACGGTGATTTTGCGAACCAAAGGATGTCACTGGTGGTGGTCTTCCGGGTGCACGTTTTGTGGCTATTTCAACGATACACGGGACGACGTCACCAACGAAGACCTTCACGCTCAATGGGAAGCAGCGAAGGAAAAGTTTGACGATTTCAAGGACCAAGCCATGGTCAAGGTCTACACCTCGGGCAGTTTGCTCGAAGACCGAGAAATACCCGTTGCCTTCCAAGAAACGGTGCTTCGAGATTGTGCAGAACTGGGTAAGGAATTGATCGTTGAGAGCCGTTGTGAGCAGTTGACTGAAGAGAAGCTTGCTTGGGCCACCTCCATCAACGACACCTTCACCGTCGCCATTGGCCTTGAGGCCTACGACGACGAAGTTCTTCGATTCCACGTCAACAAGGGCTTCAGCACCGCTTCCTGGGACCGCGCGGTGGCGAACCTGCAGAAGTTTAACCTCCGCATCAAGACCTATCTGATGTTCAAACCGCCTTTCATGAACGAGGCGGACGCCCTGGACCATTGCGTGAAATGGATCGGCGCGGTGGCTGAACAATCGGATGAGATCTCGGTGAACCCCATGAACATCCAGCGGGGGACCGTCATCGACCGCCTCCACCGCCATAACGAATACCGGCCGCCATGGCTTTGGTCGCTCGTGGACATGATTCGGCGTGCTCACCCTCTGATTCATCCACGGGGCGGGGTCAACGGCGACGATGACCAAGTGTCTCGCCTCATCGTGCATCCGACGGCTGGAGGGAAAATCCGAGGGTCTCACAACTGCGGCTCCTGCGATGCAGAAGTCGTCGCTGCCATCGAGCGGTATGCTGTTTCCGGCAGTTTACTCGAATTTGAGGGCCTCTCGTGTGCCTGTGAAGACGTGTGGCGAAACGAAGTGAAACTCGAGCGCCAACTTCCCGTTCCCCTCGGCCTCTCCAAACCTCGAAGAGGCTCGGCTGTTGACCGACTGCGCTCGCCCTAAGTGCGGCTCGCAGGCCGTGCTTTTTCGTTCGAACAAGTGGTGAATGTTTATCACCGCCCATCAAGTCGCAGGTTTGACCCCTATGGGGTCATTTTGAGGTGAACTGCATGACAAACTCTCGAGCCCTCCCCGATACGACGGTCGGAACAGGCGAACCAGCCGCTAGCCGAATTGTCCTAACCCTGTTCTTTGTGGGCCTTCTCGGTCTGTATTCTCTCTTCTCAAACGTGTTCGGTTGGGATAACCTCCCACTTCTCGGTGAACTTGTTCCCTTGGTTCAGAACCTCGGTGGGAGCGGCATCTGGTACTACTTGATTGGCTTCTTGGTCGGCATCGGCGCGATTGTAGCAACCCTGGTGGGCGAGGTTATCGCTGAATGATGGAGGTGTGATGCATGGAAACGATTTTCATCACCGGCGGCTTCTTGGTTGCGCTTCTCTTTCTCCTCTCTCAATCCCTTGTGAAGGGCGTTGGCTCCGTTGGAGGGGCATTGAAACAAATTGGTCTTTTCATCCTGCAAAAGAACCCTCCCGGCCTGGTTGACATTTTCGACGACCGAGACGGGAGCGGCTCCCGAACGTGGATGAACTTCGCCATGCTGTGGCTCGTCTTTGCTACGCTGCTCGGTTTCCTCAGTGGCTGGCATAAGTACGACCCCACGGCGCTCGATTCGCTCGCCAGCGTTGGATGGTCCTACGACGACGGCTCCGCATTGACCGATGCGACCCTCAGCATTCTGACCATTGCTCTGCTCTACGGCATGATCGGAAGCGGTATGGTCGCCACCGCTCGAAACAGCAACGGACGCATGGCCAGTGAAGCCAACGCCTCCATGGTCGCTGTGTTGCTTTCCGCCGTTTTCTTGGCCAGCTACCTGTTGCCGTTCATCTTCGGGTTCCTCGACATCGACACCGAATCCGGAAGCGTAGCCACCGCTCTCTACAGCCTCGAAACCTTGGCCATCGGTCTGCTGCTCGTGCCGGTGTTCATCAACGTCCTGATCACGGCCGCAAACCGAGGCGAGCAGGAGCTCCAGACCAGTGTTTGGTTCCTCATCATGGGTCTTGCTGCTTACATTCTCTCGATGGTCTACATGTTCTTCGGAGAACTCGCTGATTCCACCCAAACCGTTTGGTTTGCAGAACGTGTGGCTCACGGCTGGGTTCCGCTTGCATTGATGTTCTCCATCGGCTACCACGTCATCCCGATGACGGCCAAGCAACCGATTTGGTCGGGTTCAATGCGCACGGCCAGCATGATGTTGCTCTTCATCACCATTCCTCCGTTTTTCATGACGGACGCCTCCGCCAGCAACTTCGTCACCAACCTGGGAGCCATCTTGCTCACTTTGGGCGTTCTGCCCATCTTCGCCGCTTCCATCAACCTCTTGATGACGGCGAGTTCAGGTTTGAGCGCCATCGTCAAGCAACCGGGTGCTGTAGCGGCCACCATGGCTTTCCTCGTTCTTCCTTTCTTTGCTGTGGGCGGTTATTTCACCGCCATGGACACCTTCGTCGGTACCGGTGAACTTGGCTCCATGGCCGAGATCGTGAACATGGGCATGTTGTTCACCGTCGGCGGACTTCTGGTCTTGGCTGGCGTGTTCACCAACTATCCCAACGCCATTGGAAAACCTCTCTCTTCACCGTCCACTGCCACACTGGCCACTTGGATGGTGCTGGTTGGCGGCGTGGCTTCCACGCTCACCTACTTGACCGGTGAATTCACCGCCAACGCCGTCGCAACCTCAGAGATTGAGGACGTTGTTGCCAACAATGGCAGCTTCTACTTGACGGGAGCAGCCTTGTTCTATCTTGCCTCCATCGGCACCATCCTCTCGACGATGGTGGTCATTCGTACAGGCATTTCTGCTACGGGCCGTTCCAAGGCCGTTGAAGAGGCCTCAGACATGGTCGCTTACACTTTGACCTCCGGTTCCTCCACCACCATTCGCGACCTCATTGGCCGTGGCGTGGGCGTTGACACCACCCTTGTCGTGAGCGAGACCGAAGCCAACGAAGGCGGTTCAACCATCATCGGCGTCGATTCGGCCCTTCACAACGACGAGATCAAGGAATTCCCCACCACCACCGCCACGGTCATGGTTGACTTCGTCCAATACCTCGTGAACACCAAGCAATCCGTGTTTGACTTGTTCCGTAGCATGGACTTGGACGACTCAGGCAAAATTGACAGCCGGGAATTCCTCGCTGCCCTTGAGTCTTCAAACATCGATGCTTTGTCATCCATTGACGCCAGCGAACTCGTTGAAAGCATGGACTTGGACGGAGACGGTGAACTCAACCTCCCTGAACTTGACATCGCTATCGCACAGATCAAGCGAGACCACGACCTTGTCGCCTCTGAAGAAGAGGAGTGAATCAGTAGAGGGCGTGCTTTCGTGCGCATCGGTTTGGTCGGAAAACCCAATGTGGGCAAATCCACGTTCTTCAGCGCTGCAACGCTGGCACAGGTTGACATTGCCAACTATCCCTTTTGCACCATTGACCCCAACGTAGGCGTTGCTTTTGTCGAAGCCCGTCTTGCTTGCCCTTGCCAAGACCTTCGTAAGAAATTGGAAGCCGACGGCCGTCTTGAACCTCCACGAGATGACGACCCACGTGAAGGGAGTTTGTGTGAGCCGCGAACAGGAACCTGCATCGGTCATCGACGTTCAGTGCCCATCGCTTTGGTTGATGTGGCCGGTCTCGTGCCCGGTGCCAGCGAGGGACGTGGTCGTGGCAATGCCTTCCTTGCCGACTTGGCCAACTGCGACGTGCTGATTCAAGTGGTTGATGCTGCGGGTTCAACCGACATCGAAGGCCAGTTCATCGGAGCGACCCCTTCCACCGAATCAGCCGTTGAAGCCGTTGAAGCCGAAATTGAGTTCCTTGAACAGGAACTCGACGCATGGATTGGAGGGCTGTTGGAAGACGGTTGGAACCGGGGTGTTCGACGGGTCCAGGCCGAGGGTGAGAAGGGATTGACCGCCTTCGTTCAAGAACGCTTGAGTGGATTGGGAGCGACCTCTCCGCTCGTCGCTCAAGGAATGATGAACTTCAATGAAATCCATTCCTCAGACGCTCAGCCTTGGGACTGGGACCGAACATCGCTCCATCTTCTCGGGCGATGCATGCGAGAACAATTGTTCCCCATCGTTTACGCTGCCAACAAAATGGACATCGCCCCTCAAGGCGTTGTCGAGGCGTTTTCCAATCGTTCGATGTACGCTTGCATGGCCGACATGGAGCTGGCGCTTCGACGCGCGACATCGGCTGGGCTCATCGATTACCGCACCGGGCAATCCACCTTCCAGACCGTATCGGACGCCACTCTCAACGACGCACAGGAAAAAGCGCTGAACCACATGCAAGAGCGCTTGCAAGCCGCTGGAGGGACGGGCCTTGCCAGTTTGATGGACGAGGTGTTGTTCGAACAATTGAACCATATGGTGGTCTATCCAGTGCAGGACGAAACGCATTGGGTCGATGGGGACGGGCGGGTTCTTCCTGATGCCCTTGTTGTTCCATCCGGTCTTCATGCCAAAGCACTTGCAGGACGGGTTCACAGTGATTTGGAATCAGGTTTCATCCGTGGTGTGGATGGACGCACTCGTCGAGTGGTTGGCGCTGACCATGAACTGGCTGACGGCGACGTGTTGAAGATTCACGCCAAAACTTGAGCGAACTTCAGTGGCCTTTGGGGCGATCGTAGGCCGGTGAGAGTCGAGCCATGTCTCCAGAGTACTGTCCACCTCGGTAGATGAAAAGAACCGGAGCGGCGAGGGTAAGGAGAATCAAGATGAGCAGGAAAAACAAGCCCCACGGTTTGACACCTGACAGGGTAGAGGCCCACAAAATCCACAAGAACGGGAGGTAAAGGAAGATGCTGTACCGTCGTGCGATGGTGGAGAACCGTGCGCTTGACGTGCTCTTCTCAAAGAGGACCGGGACGTCCTCCTTGTTCACCAAGCCCTTGTCCACACCGCAGCGAACGCAAACCTGTGTGTACTGGCCGTTTCCGTGAATAAAGAACTCACGAGGATAGGTGCTTGCACAGAGTCGGCAGGTCGGCATGGCTGTTCCCTGTTCAGTCCAGCGGCAAGGGATTCTTCAACCATCCGATTGAATGGCAAGGAATTGGGCAATGATGTGCTGTCCGTCTCGTGAACCAATGGATTCGGGATGGAACTGCACCCCGTGAATTGGCAGGTCTGGATGACGCAAACCCATGATGAGCCCAGATGACGCCTCTGTAGCATTGACCATCAGCTGATGTTCACCGTCCTCAATGGCAACCAGGGAATTGTATCGCGTGAATTTCAGACCGTGGCTTTGGTGGATGAATACGCCCGTTCCATCGTGGTCGACCTCAACCGGTACGCCGTGGACCGGCCCGAAAGGCGAGGACACGACGTGCCGCCCATCGGCAAGGGCCAGGGCTTGGTGGCCAAGACAAACACCCAACACGGGCATGGCGAGTTGGCCGTCGAGAGCGAGGTGAGCCAAAGCCATCGTCAGCAAGGCATCTTGGGGGCGCCCAGGGCCCGGGCCGAGGATGAGATGGGTTGGTTCCAGGCGTTCCAACAAATCGTGGAGCGCCACCGGGTCGAGCCACGCCTCGCTTGATGGTGAGCGGCCCTCAAGAACGACCACGTTCCGTCCCGTTTGGGCGATAGCGTCAGCGATGTTGAGTGAGAAGGAATCGAGGTTGTCAATGAAAAGAACGCTTGGGGGGCCTTCGTCCTCAAGCGCTTCGTGGAGCGTACGGACTTGACCGCAGTCTTCCGGGGAGGAACTTTGTCGTGGAGGCTGAAGTGGATGAATGCCCAATTTTCCCGTTGGTAGCCTGGTTTGTTCTTCCTTCATCCATCCGGCAGCAACCCGCAGAGCGGCCCCTTTCCAAGCGGCTTCTTCGACTTCTTTCTTTGGTTGAGAGGCGATGGTGATGCCACCGCCAGCACCGACCGAAGCGTGCCATCGACCGGCTTGGTTGTGCGCTTCCAAGGTGCGAATCAGGATGTTCCAAGCCGACTGTCCCGAATGGACGTCAATGTAGCCAATGGACCCGGTCCAAAAGGAACGGGGCATCTCTTCCAGACGGTCAATCACTGCGCAGACCACGGTGCGAGGGCAGCCCGTGATGGACCCTCCAGGAAACACCGCTTGCAGCGCACTGGCTCCCGTTTCGGTGCTGCGGAGTTGCGCCGTCACATGGCTGACCAAGTGCTGAACATTGGCGTAAGCCTCCACGTCAAACCGATCAACATCGATGGTTCCAGGGATGGCCACCTGCGTCAAATCATGACGCATCAAATCGACGAGCATTCGGTGTTCCGCACGTTCCTTTTCATCGCCGATCATCGATTCTCGATACCGAGCGGCCTCTTCTGCCGTTGAACCTTGAGGGCAGGTGCCCTTGATGGGGGATGTTTGGAGGCGTCCACCATCGCACATCAACAGGGATTCGGGCGAAGAACTGGAGAGGGCAAAACCGAGGTCTTGGGCTTCAACATAGGCCGAAAACGGCGAGGGATTTCGCCTCAAGAGCCGTTGGAACACGGTGTACGGATGGTCAATTTCACCCTGCCAATGTTTGCCAATGTTCACCTGATACACCTGACCGTTCACGATGCCTTGGCGCACCGCCTCCACGTTGTCTTCGTGCGTTTCATCGGTGTGAGTAACCGCTTCACGGTGCGGTTGCGGTGGCAAAACGACCACGGGCTCACCGTCCCACGAAGTGTGGGTTTTCGCCGATTGACACCATTTCTCGTCACTGCCAAACACCTCCACCTTTCCGATGTGATGGTCGACAATCACGCCACCGGTGACCAGCCACAACACGGCCAGCAGAGCCCCTTCGGCCGGAGGATGTTGAAGACGCAAAGGCTGGGTCCACTGCACAAGATCGTAAGCGAGGGCGCCCGACCAAAAGGCGCCTTGAGGGAGGGAAGTGGTGTGAGGTTGCAGAAACGGGGCTTCCGGGGTTTCTGCACGCAATTTCGTGAAGAGGTCCTCCACGTTTTTTGCACGCAGCGTGACGCTGTGATACCATGAGCCGTGCTTCCATTCCTCAACTTCTGCTTGAAGCAACGGGCGGTCCTCCGTGAGGTGAAGTTCGCCCAACAGCGGGTCGTGATGAGGTGCAGCAGGCAAGGAGGTGCGTGGCGGTTGGCGCAGAATCGCTCGCTTGGTCGGCGGCGCTGCCATCAAGGAATGCTTCGCAAGGTGGGAGGCCGGACCTCCTGATACCAAGATCACCCGGTCCGGTGCACCAAAGCGGAAAGCGCCCTCGCCAAGGAGTTCGTTGGCTTCGAGTTGGTGCACAATGGCCATCACGTGCTCAGACATCGCGTGGCCCCACAACAGACCACGTGCTCTCCTCGGTAAAATGTTGGGCCATCAGTCGTTGGCATGTGGACGAGAGTGCTTCAGAGGAACCGATGGATTCACCGTCTAAATCATTGATTCGGCACACTCCCATGCCGGTTCCAACCACAATGAATTCAGCACATCTCGCGACCGTTCGTTCGTTCAATTTGCTTTTGATAACGGGCAACCCTGCTTCGGGGAGAAGCGCTTCAAGAACGGCCGCCGTGATGCCGTCCACGCCCCCCTCACTCGAGGGAGCCATCCACACCGTACCGTCGTCGTCCAACAGCATCGGTGTGCCGCGGTCAGCATCCACGATGGCGTATTCATGCACCAGGAGCGCCGCATCACAACCAGCATCCTCCGCCGCTTGAGTGGCTGTTTGGTAGGCGGTCCAATCGCCGTGTTTCGTGCCGTTGGTACGTTCGTTCCAGCGTGGTGCGGGTACCGTGACGGCGTCGATGCCTTCGTTCCGAAAGGAAATGGTTCGCTGTTCTACGTTCCAGGTCGTTTCCGTCGCCGAACATGAAACACGCGCAAGCCACCATCCGGATTGCTCGGGGTGGGCCGAGATCACCGGAGGCTGCTTTGGCAACGCAATCCTCAATCTCTTGGCGTGCTCTGTCAACCGTTGCTGATGCGCTGGCCAATCGGCAACGGCTCCTTGCTCATTGACGAGAACCGTGGTGAACACTTCGGAGCGTGGGCCGCTGGTCGCCATGGTGCGCCCTCACAACAAATCGTCGAGGAAAGACGTGTCAATTTGCGGGCTCTTTTGAGCCGGTTCGGGCGCGTCCAGCAAGCCGTCCAACAGTGAGGGGTCCACTCGAGGCTGGAGGACGGGTTGGGTGGCCTGATAGGCAGGTCGACCGTAATCGGGGGATTGGATTTGGTTGGCGGCAGCGTAGATGTCGTTGGCTTGCTGGGTGGTGATGCCAGGCGGTGGTGCAGGGGCTGCGGCTGGCGTTGTTGCGGCTGGCGCTGCTTGGCTTGGCGTATCCCAATTTGAGTCTTGAATGCCCCACGTGGCTTCTTGCAATTCCCATGATTTCGAGCGCTGCTTGGAGGTGCTTCGACCCCTTACCACTATGACCAGCAGCAAGACGACGATGAGGAACATACCGGCGGCGATGAGGTTCGGTGCGGTGAGGAGGGCCTCAAGCGAGAAGGGACTCTCCGACCCGCTGTTGCCGTCGTCTCCACCGGTAGCGCCAAGGGCGTCAAGTTTCACTGCTTCAACCGTTGACTTGGCCACGGTGTCGTCGTAAGGAACGACGGCCACGTAGTAAGCTGTAGCGTTGTTCAAGCCGTCAAAGACATCCGATGTGATGAGGAAGGAATTGGCTGAGACCGTCTCGCCCACCATGGTTGCGTCATCGGTGCTCGTGAACATCTCGTCGCTGATGTAGATGTGATAGCCTCGAACATTGGCGTTTACTGAATGCTGCCATTCAACAAAGATGGTGTTCTCTTCAAACCACTCGGCTTCGACGTCCTCAATGTCTGGGAGGTAGACTCCGGGGTCAGTGATGCCTTCGTCGGTGGCGGCTGTGGAAACCACGGTGAGCATGTCAACATGGGCGTTCATCGACGAGTCGACCACCACCACGGCTACCCAGACTTCTTGGCCGGGGATGACGGGTACATCGCCTGCGACCACGTCGATGACCAGCGGCAGGCTGGGTGCGCGGTCAAGGGTTGCGATGGGGTTGAGCGCCATCTGCGTGCCCTGTTGTCCCACCTTGCCTTCGAAGTTGTAGGTCTCGGCGTAGACGAGGTATTCCCAGACATCATCGGCGTCTGAGAGGTCAAAGGAGAGCAACAAGGCGCTTCCGTCGTCGTTGGGACGGTCGGTCAGGGTGAGGTCGGTGAGTCGGTCCGGAGCCGTCTTGTCGTTGATGTTGTCAATCGGTGTGACGCTGACCTGCGTGAGGTCGGTCAGGTGGACATTGCCCTTCAGGTCGTGAACCGTCACGGCCACGTAGAGTTCCACATCGGCCTTGATCAAGTCTGGGCTTCCTTGAGAGAGGTCGTTTCCATCGTCGACGTAAAGAGCCGTTGAGATGGTGAGTTCAATCGGGTTGGTTCGCTCGTCAATCCACTGTTTGTTGAAAGAGAAACAACCGCAGACGTTTGGGTTGTTGCCGAAGGCAGCGTAAGCGAGAGACAAATCCTCCACCGGTGCGTTGGCAACCCAAACGGTGTAGGATGCAAAGTCGTTCACGGTCGAAGGTTCCCAGACCACATCGATGGCCGTACCGTCGTCGTTGGCGTGGTCAAAAGCCATCAAAGACGTGATTCGGGGAGGCGTGGCTCCCTGACCGATGATGTTCTGCAGCGGTGTGACGGTTACCAACTTCACTTCGTCAACGTTCCCGTTGAGCCAAACATCGTAAGCGACCACACCAACCGTGTAGACCTGTCCATCGATGAGAGGGACGCCGTCCAAAGAGGAGACAATGGTTTGGTTCTCGTCGCACGGATTGATGACAGCTGCTTGGGAGAAACCGTCCACGCTGGCCATGTCATCTTGTGCATGCTCGCCCTGCTTGACGAACACGGTGTAGAAGGCACAGTCTTCAGCGGTGCTGATGTTCCACTCCACCATGATGCGACCGCCTTCATCGTCCGGCACATCGCTGGCTTCTGTTCCCATTACAGGGTCTGGAGCGTCGTTGTCGTTCAGTTCACCGGTTGGGACCACTGGGCCAACCACGGTCACGTTGGAGAGATTCTCCTGTCCTGCGGTGTCAACGCAGGTGAAACCGATCCACACCGGCACGCCGGGAGTCTGGGAGATAACCGACTGATTGCCTTCGTTGGGAGCATAAGAGGTGTACGGCGTTCGCCCGAGGGCGTCCACCATCGGTGTGGTGGAGACGTACACGTTGGTGCTGGCAAGGTCAAGCGCCGTGCATCGTGCCCATTCGAGTTCAATGTCGCCATCGTCCCCGCTGCTGCCCATGGCGTTGGCGGCTGCCCACAGGGGTGCGCCAGGAATTTCATCACTGGGCGTCGTTGGACCGAACGGTGCAGACACCTTACCCCATCGTCCGTCGGTGTATTCTGCAACCACAACACCGTAGTAATCCGTGCCGTCTTTGAGCGCCACGCCGTTCGCTGTCTCAATGTCGGCTGCCAAACGGCTGTGGAGGGAAATGGCCTTGTCTGGTGTTTGACCAAGTAACTCCAGTTCCGTTGGTGCAGTGGCCCACGGGCCTTCGTTGAGGAACACGAGGTAGCGTGCAAAGTCCTCATCGTGAACCAACGACCACGAAGCGGTCAACACGCCGCCGCCATCATCCGGACGGTCTTCCAACCCGACCATGCTGACGGGCGTGTCGGTTCGGACATAATCGTAGGTCAAGCGCGCTTCCAGCGAGCCGTTTGCAGGCGAGAAGAGTCGCAACGTGACGTGCCGGGTGTTGTTGTACAACATCCCGTTATCCACCGCATCTTGCAGATTCAATTCAAGCGTAGGGTCTTGACTGAGGTCCAGAAGAACGTTGTATTCCAAAGCCACTGATTTGGCCCAAACAGCCGCTCCGGTGACCGGCGAGGTCAGTACGATGGGGACGTTTTGGAACAAAAGGCCGTGAACGCCGGGCGTGCCTAACGTACTGTCAAGCGCGTGCGGGTTGGCTGGGTCTACGAGGTCGATCGGCATGCCGGGGTGGGTCATGGTGGTGATGTTCATTCCGCCGCTACCGAAGCCCCTCACGGTCAACGGCAAGGCTCGCCGCATCGATGTGGATTCCAACGGAGTGAATTGGCCGGTTCTGTCCCATCCTTGCAATCCTTCTTCGGTGATGGCCCAGAGATGGTTCGCACCCAATGCTCCCGCTTTCACGTTCGTGGCGCTGAGCGTGGCCTTGAAGGGATGACCGTCTGTGCGGGCCTCAGAAAGCATCATGTTGTTCTGCGAACCGACTGAAAGGACGTCCTCACCATCGCTCATCATTTGGAGGATGGGGTACTGGAATTGGAACGCTGTCGTCCCGTCTTCGAAATCACCGCTTGAGGCGTTCCAGTGGGTCAATGGACCCACATCGGTGGCCATATGGATGCCCCACCAGTCCGCTGCGAGCGCCGTCACGGTGTTCGAGGGCAACTGGTCAAAGCGGTGGGTGGAACTGACTTGGAGGGTGCTGGGGTCGACCAGCGACACACCGGGGCGGTCCACTGCACCTCGCCCGTCGTGACTGACGATGAGGGTCGAGATACCGACGTTGTTGGTGTTCACGGCGAGGCCCCAGGCAGATTGACCCATCAATCCGTTTGTTTTGGTCAACGTGGTGCCGCTTTGCGTGGATGGATCCCAAACGAAGACGCCCGAAGGTGTGGCCATGTAAACTTTGGAGGCGACGACCACAACGTCCTCAACAACATTTGTGGGCAAGCCTTTGGAAACCGTGATGGAATCCATCCAACCGTTGGTGGTGTAGTTCCAGCGCCCAATGCCACCGTCTGTAGCGATGTAGAGCACGCCCGTACTGTCAGCAAAGCCGTTCACGATGTTGGAAGGCAAACCGGCAATGAGACGCCCATTCCCAAACTGGTCGGTGTTTGGATTGAACATCTGTACGCCGGGCGGGCTTCCTCCTTCACCAGCGAGGCCAATCACAAGTTGGCTGTTGTAGGTGTGCATCGTGTCGAATTTTGTGTGGAGTGAACCGCCGATGTTGGAGATGACCTTGGTAAGGGTGTCAAGCTTGAGCATGCCACCGGGGGATGAAGCGATGTACAAATCCGTCCCGTGAAGATGAAGGTCGCTGGCCACCGTGTTGCCAGGGAGGGTCCAGCCGTATTGCCATTCAATCGTTCCGTTGGGTAGGAAGGTACCTTGGAGCAAGCCGGTTCCTGTGCCACCAAAGTTTCCAGAGGTGGCGGATGTTCCCGTCGAAGCCCATAGGTGGGTGGCGTTGGCCACCATCGTGGACACTTGGCCGCTGACAAGGCCGGGAAGGTCCACGACCGTTTGCCGTCCCGATGAGGAGAGGGTGGCGACTTCGCTGTAGCCGGAAGAGCCACCTGCACGTCCAATCAACCATTCCGAGGAGCGGGTGAGCCACTGCAGGGAAGTTACCGGTGAACCTGCACCTTGGATCTGCGCCTGCAGAGCGGTGGCGCCGTTGGCCACCAAGGTCGAGTACCCTCCTGCGATGAGGTTTGGACCAAAGTTTCCAACGGCATGGCCGACGATGAGTTGCGTGCCTGAGTGTGAGAGTGCATCGTACCACACTCGGTCGCTGGGCAGGTTGTGACTGGAGGTGGTGAGGCTGGAGAGGAAGGCCGAGGTGGCGTAGCTGTAGCGGCTGATGGGTTGGTTGTCGTTGTAGTAGCCGATGTAGAGGGTGTCTTGGCTGTCGCAGGTGACCGAGGCGGGGGCGGTCCCGTCGAGTTGACTGCTGTCAAGGCCTGAATTGACCGTGGCGTTTGGCAAATCAAGGCGAGCGATCCCTCCGTTGTTGTTGTACATGGCGATGTTGAGCACACCACCGCACATTTCCATTGAAATTGGATAGCCGTTGGGGATGTTGGTGTAGGAATCAGCGGGGTAGGAAGTCCATGCACCGGCGCCGTTGCGGTGAGAGATGATACCTTCCTCGAACTGACCGAAGCGGTTGAAGTCTGCTCCACCGACCACCAAGTGCGTACCGTCGGTCCAGAGTTCGTAGAAGATGTCTCCGGCGTTACTCGGTAGGCCGTTCCCGGCTTCCCATGTGGTGTTCCATGTGTTCGTGATTTCGTTGTAGCGCGCAACGCCGTCTTCGGTGGCGAACAAGGTCTCACCGTTGTGCTCAACGATGCCCCGGATGGGGAATTCAAAGTTCGTCCATGCGTTCACGAGGTTTTGGTTGCTGTCATAAAGTTCCAGTTTCAATTCGCCCCATGAAACCCACGTGTTGCCGTTGGAGGATTCGTACGCAGTGACACGGTCGATGGAGCCGGTTGGCAGGATGTTGGCTTCCCATGAGGAGATGGTGGTGTTCCATCGGGCGATGCCACCGGAGCCGTCCGAGTTCCACCATTGGCCAGACACGACGCTGACCATGAGCGTATCACCTGACATTTCCATGTTGACGATGTCGCCACCGTTCTCACCGACTTGGGCGCCGATGTCAAGATTGCTGAGGGCGGTCAAATTAGCGACGTCAAGTCGGCTGACTTCATCGCTTGTTGTTCTGGCGTGGTAGTAGAGGATGTTGTTGTGAATCAGCATGTCGTGAGGTGCGCTGGCGGCGTTGTACAGGCTACTTGAACGTTCGATGTCGTAAGCTTCGCCCCCGGTTGTGACGTTGATGAGTTGGAACCCGTCATCACCGCCAACCCACAGAAGGTTTGGGCGGATGTCTGCGACCAGTCCCGTGACATCGTCGTTCCCACCGTCCAGCACACCGTTGTCTTCGGTGAACGGCGTGAGCCACTGGTTGTTGGCGATGTCGTAGCGCAACACGCCCAAGCCTTCCGTTCCGATGTAGGCGGTGTTGCCCATGACTTCCACCACGGCGTTACCGGTTTGGGTGTCTTGGCCCCAGTTCTGATCGTGCTGGAAATTGGATTTCGTGATGAGGCCTACGCCAGAAGTGGTACCGCCGTAGACGTAGGTGTTGTCGTAGCCCACACTGTAGGTGGCCCAGTTGGGCATACCGTCGTAGACGTTTTGACAGTCGTTGATGCCCATGGTGGCGATGGTGTATTTGCAGACGCCGATGTTGGTGCCTGCGTAGAGGCTGCCACCGTTGATACCGGATTCGATAGCGAAGTCAAAGAATTGCTGAGGGCGCGTCTGCCAAGAAGAGCCTTGACCGAAACTTGTCAGTTGGTTGCCGTCCCACCTGCGAGCACCTTGTTGCGTTCCGATGTAGAGATTGAACCCGTCGGTATCCAACGCGTAGATTTGGTCGGAAGGGAGCAGACCACCACGGTTGCCTGCGGTCAAGGGTGAGAGAATTTCACCGGTGCTGAGATCCTTTCGCACCACACCGTAGCCTTGCAAGCCGAGGTGGAGGATGTCGCCGACCATGGCGACCGGCGCATTGTTGACGCCGTTGATGCCGGTGGAGCCCCAAGGTTCGAGCCAGGTGTCGTTGGTGATGTCATAGCGGAGCAGGCCTTTGTTTTCCGTGGCCATGTAAGCGGTGGTGTCAAAGAGCGCAACGTCCCCGACGAAGGATGTAGGCAAGCCGTTCGTTGTGTCATAAGCGATGCAACCAGCAGTGGCACGGTCAAAGTGGACGAAGACACCGCTCTCCAAGGAAAACACAACGCTGTCCGCATTCACCGCTATATCGAGAACCGTGGTGGAAGAGGGATAGCATCCGGATGTTCCGTCGTAGGATTGGATGGTGTTGCCGTTGGTGTCAATCTCAGCCACCGATGGCGTGCCTTCCATGGCCACGAATAACGAGGAGGTGCCTTGTTGAGCGCTTGGGCCAACCACCATGTCCAGCACATTATCGCTGAGCGTCCACGGGGCCATCCACGCTGACTGAGCGATGTCGTACCGCAAGAGTTTCATCGAGTTGTCGGCTGTACCCACGTAGAGCATGTTGTCAAGTTCAACAAGCGCTGTCATGTCATCGGTTGATGGAGCGCTGGCCAGCAGCATGTTTCCTTCGATGAACGGGACTTGGTTGGGTGAGAGATGGATCAAGTTCCCGCTTCCATCGTCAACCAAAAGGGCCTCAACAGCGGGTGAAGCAAGGCCGTTTGATGGCCAGTGAAGAAGGGATGCACCATCGTCAGCGAGTCCAAGCGTCGTGAGGGCGTAGGTTGTGGAGAAGACCCCGTTGGTCGTGTTGTAAGTGTGCAATGAATCGCCGTTGAGGATGAAAAGGGTGGGGCCAACACGAGCAAGGCCTGCAATGAAATCGCTGGCGAGCCAATTCCCTGAATTCCATGTTGACAACCAAAAGCCGGCCACATAGTCAAACCGCCCAAGTCCGTTGTCAGGAGAGCCAAGGAGAAGTTGATTTCCGGATGTGGCCATGTGCGTGATGGTGTCGGAGTGAAGGTTGTTGGCCGAACTCCACGCAGCAAGGGGACTTCC
Source organism: Candidatus Poseidonia sp. (assembly GCA_030741355.1). Classification (GTDB taxonomy): domain Archaea; phylum Thermoplasmatota; class Poseidoniia; order Poseidoniales; family Poseidoniaceae; genus Poseidonia. The sequence goes on from JASLVM010000010.1 coordinate 29,141, forward strand.
TGTGTTGGCGTTGTATCGGAGGACACCAACGCCGTCAAACGCAGCATAGACCACGCCACCAACTTCGATCATGGCGAGGGGCTGTGCGCCTTCGGTGGTGGCGATACTTGAAACGGTACTCCATGCTGCTCCATTCCATTCTGAAAGCCCCTGTTGACTGGACGCATAGACTTCGCCTGCGCTGGTCATGAGGAACCGTTCAAAATCACCATCCGCCAGCGGTGTGATGAAACTGCTGTCGGCGGTCTGTAGGGCGCGGAACGTGCCATCGCCCATCAAGAGGTGAAGGACGCCAGTGCTGCTGTCCATGACCATGTCAAGAACGCCGCCTTCGGTCTCGTAATCGTAAACATCGATCACCGGGGGGTTGTTGTTGGCGTTGAGCACGAGAAGTTGATCGTTTACGGCGAGGTAAAGCAAGCCCGTTTCCGGGTTGACGGCCTGACTGCGAACTTCAAAATCAAAAGGCGTGAGCGACACCAAGGGGTCGGCTGGCGAGAGCGCCTCAATGACCATCTTGGTGATTTCGGCGTCCGATGGCAAATCCCACCCTGCTCCTGAATTGCTGTTGGGGTTGAGGCGGCCGGCGTAGGTTTCACCGGTGGTGAAGGCGTTGGCTTCTCCGAGGACACCAAGGCCCCTCCAGTCAAGCAGGGAGGTCCCCAATCCGTCGATGACGAGTTGCGGCTCTTGGATGGTCATCCCGTCTTGTCCGCTGGCGCGAATTTCCAGCGTGACGTTGGACAATTCAGCGCCGGGTGCAAACGCCAAATCCCAGTCGGCACTCGCTCGTTGACCGGTTTCTGGGACGGCACCGAGGGCGTCCAAGGTGACCCAACCCGTGTCATTACTTCCTTCCAGTGGCCATGTGACGCCGCTTGGTTCAGCGTGTGCTGAAACGACCGGGGTTGTGAGGAGTGGACCCATTGACATGAGGACCATCAGGATGACCATGGAAAGGGCTCGTTGGCGACGAGCCCCAAGACGGTCACCTTGATGGCCGAGTTTCATGGGTTGGGGTGTATTTTTCACTTATTTGAAAGGAAGCCTTCGCTGTCTGTACAATTCTCAACGAAAATCCAACCCGCAACAGGAGAATATCGGGGGAATCTTTTCGTTCTATGGCCCTTCTTTTCAAACATGGAAGAAGCGTTTTGGACGGCACGACCGTCGCCTCATCAGATGCCGCCAAGAACACCTATTTTCTAAAGCGAATCAAGCAATATCTCGACCAACTCCAATGAACACAGCCCTACGTGCTCGCACGGTGTTGATGTGCTGAAACAGCGTCACGACCGCTTCAACTTCGCACAACAATCAAACCCTGCCTTCCCGCCCTTTTTTTGGGGAAGCCCATGTCCATGAGCAAAAAAGACCGGATGCTGCGCAAAGAAGCGCTTGAGTATCACGAGGCAGAACCGCAAGGAAAAATCAAGGTGGTCCCAACCAAACCTCATTCAACCGCTCACGAGTTGAGTTTGGCCTACTCCCCTGGCGTGGCCTATCCTTGTTTGGAGATTGAGAAGCGACCAGAAGACGCTTATCGCTACACTTCCAAAGGCAACTTGGTCGCTGTGATTTCCAACGGTACGGCCGTGCTCGGCTTGGGCAACATCGGTGCTCTGGCCAGCAAACCCGTCATGGAAGGCAAGGGATTGCTGCTCAAGACCTTCGCCGGTATTGATGTGTTTGACATCGAAGTGGACACCGAAGACCCCGAGGAATTCATCAACACCGTCGTGAACATTTCCAAAACCTTCGGAGGCATCAACCTGGAGGACATCAAAGCCCCTGAGTGCTTTGAAATCGAACGCCGCATCGCTGAAGCGACCGACATTCCGGTCATGCACGACGACCAGCACGGCACGGCCATCATCTCCGCAGCGGCCCTCCTCAACGCCGCCGAACTCCAAGGCAAGGCGCTCGCCGACCTCTCGGTGGTCGTCATCGGCGCCGGCGCATCGGCCATCGCCTGTGCGAATCACTACGTTGCCGTGGGTGTGAGCATGGACAACATCACCCTTGTGGACAGCCAAGGCATCATCACCAAGGCTCGTTTGGATGCGGGTGAATTGAACGAATACAAAGCGCCCTTTGCACAAGACCGACCCGCTGGCGACCTGGCGGACGCTCTGAAGGGTGCCGACGTCATGTTGGGCCTGTCTCGAGGCGGCTTGGTCACCAAGGACATGGTGGCCAGCATGGCGGAGAAACCGATCATCTTCGCCTTGGCCAACCCAACACCTGAAATCCTCCCCGAAGAGGTTCTTCAAGTGCGCAAAGACGCCATCATCGCCACGGGACGTTCCGACTACCCCAATCAGGTGAACAACGTCCTCGGTTTCCCTTACATTTTCCGAGGCGCTCTTGATGTCCGAGCACGAGACATCACGCAGAACATGAAGATGGCCGCCACCAAAGCCCTCGCAGCCCTTGCCAAAGAACCCGTGCCGGATTACATCTCGGCCGCCTACGACGGCGTGGTCATGCAATACGGTCCCGAGTACATCATCCCCAAACCCTTCGACCGACGGGTGCTCCTTTGGGAGGCCGCTGCAGTTGCGCAAGCCGCCATCGACGAGGGCATTGCCGGTGTTTCGGCTGAGGAATTCAGCATTGACCGCTACAGAGAAGAGCTCGAGGCTCGTTTGGGTGAATCGTATTCGGTCATGCGCCAGATGATCAATCAGGTCAAAGGCAAAGGGAAACGGATTGTGTTCCCCGAAGGCGATAAAGAACCCGTGCTTCGTGCAGCCGCTCAACTGGTGGAGCAAAACATCTGCCACCCCATCCTCTTGGGTCCAGTTGATCGCATCGACCGAATGGTGGAGGATTTGGGTTTGAATTTCGAATACGAAGCCTTCGACCCTCGCTACGACGAGCGTCGGAAAACGGAGTATGCCAACGCTTTCTTCAAGCGGCGACAGCGAAAAGGCACCACGTGGCCGGACGCCGCTCGCCTGCTCAAAAGCCGGCCCTACTTTGCTGCCCAGATGGTTCACGCAGGCGATGCAGACGGCTTTGTTGGTGGGGTCAGCCGAAATTATGCTGACGTCCTCAAGCCAACGCTCGAACTCATTGGCAAGGCCGACGATGCCCACTGTGTCATCGGATGTTACATGATGAACATCAAAGGACGAACGATTTTCCTCGCTGACGCCACGGTGAACGTCTATCCTGACAGCCGAACGCTGGCTGAAATTGCCGTTCAAACCGCCAAGGTGGCTCGCCGGTTCGGCGTGGCGCCCCGTGTCGCCATGCTTTCGTTCTCCAATTTCGGCTCCACGCGTGCTCAGCGCTCCGAACGCATTGAAGAAGCGGTCATCATGGCCAGGACATTGGACCCGACCTTGATGATCGACGGGCCGATGCAAAGCGACACCGCCCTCAATCCATTGATTCAGGAAGAATACCCGTTCATGAAACTCGTTGGCCCGGCCAACGTGCTGATTCTGCCCAACCTGGCGTCGGCCAACATCGCCTACAAACTCCTTGAGGAACTTGGCGACGCAGAGATGACGGGGCCTATCCTCGAAGGCATGGCACACCCTGTGCAATTGGTTGCTCGCCAAGACGGTGTGCGCCACATTGTGAACATGGCTACGATTTGTACGGCTGATGCCATTCGAAAGGACACTTATTGGGCGACGCTCATCGACGAAGACTCGACATCATCGTAGCGGAGAACAGGCCGACGTGGTCGCCAGATGGCTCCGGTGAAGAAACCGGCGCACAGACCTCCAAACAGGAGGTTCACCCATCCCTCGGTCGCGTAATCGCCCATGCCTCTGAGGACCGGAATAAGGAAGGAAGGCACGATGCCCAATACGGTCGTCCACAGGAGTTCTGACCGCACGTTCTTCCATCGGTCGGTGTGCTCGGGAACGCGCTTGGGTTCGCTCGTGCGCACCGGTGTGAGGGCCAATCTGGCCACGACCTTGGGGAGTGGACGGTCAAACGGTACGCTGGTGATGGCGGTGATGGTCTCGTTTCGGGGGTGGACGGCGATGGCAGCTTTCTGTGTCGATGCAGGGCCGAGGAGTTCGTTGGGTCGAGGGCGGCCGTCCATCATCGCCCCTCGATTGTTGGAGGAAGGTGCATCCGCCAAGCGTTCCGTGAATCCGTTTTGGAGGGTTAAGATGCGCTGGTCTCGAGCGGCCTGCCATTCGGCTTGTGTGAGGGCGCGTAGTTCCCATGCACCGTCCAAGTTTTTGGTCGCCTCGTCGAATTCTGGCGTGTTCATCATGTGGTGAGCCAATTCCCCTAATTCGCTGGAAGTGAGGGCTTCGGTTGGTTGTTGGGAGGACGCTCCTTCTGCTTTGACCCCCATGGCGTTGGCCACCTCTTCCTCGGTGAGGGGTGAAGGCAAGACGTAGAAGTTCGGCGTCTTGGCTTCATAGCACGGTCGTTGACCGGCGTAGACCCAGCCGCCTTTTGTGGTGCCAAGGACCGTGGTGGCTTCGTTCACCGCAACGAATTCGAGACCGCAGAGGCTGATGCTCACGTCAACCCCTCAATTCAACGATGCTTCCATGCGCTTGTACCACGCCATACCGTTGGCGTGGTCGGAGAGTTGTTCGAATTGTGGATAAGGCGAAATCGACCGCACATAACCAAAGGCAGCGAAGTCCACCAGGTCCGGTGAATCGCCTCCGAAGAAGGGCTGTTGCTCGTGGGCTTCGGTGAATTCCGTGAGCAAATCGTGCCAGAGTTGCTTGGGTTTCCGTCCGTCTTTCTTGACGCGTTTCTTGGCGATGATGCCCCACATGATGGGGAAGCCGGCCCATGCGTAGAGGCGCTTGGAAAAGAAACCGAAGTTCTCGATCTTCGAGATGCGCGTGGTGGTTTTCAGGGCTGAACCAAGACTGCCGTAGAGGATGGGAACGGTGGCTTTGGACATGTGCGTGTCCACCCATTCCATCCACGTGTCTTGCCGGGCTTTGTCACCTTGGTTGGCCATTTTTCCACCGTTGTACTTCTCATCGATGATGCGGAGAATGGGGGTGGAATCAACGTGATGTTGGCCTTCTTCATCGGTGAAGACCGGCACTTTCCCCCAATCTCCCGTGAAGGCCACTGCTTTCTTGATGCGCATCCCGTTCACGGGCACATGTTCGGTCTCCACCTTGAGGTGCTCAAGCAGACCACGCACTTTCCAACAGAACGGGCACGAGTAGAGGAGGTGCAAGGTTGGGGTTTGACCCATGAAGTCACCTGTGGGCATGACCTTCTTCAAGCCTCGTTCCCTTCATCCAGGCCGGGCTTCCATCCAGCCTTCCAAAAGTTGAGGTCATCCAACCAGTTCATCCATTCTTTGTCGGTGGAGTTCAGCAACCGAAAGGCGCGTCCTTCCAAACCCTCGCGAAGCGAGGGCGACATGTCGCCTCTGTCCATGGCTTCTTTCCACTCCACCTGCATGTATCGGATTTGACGGCGTGCTTCCTCTGGTTGGTCAAAATTCATCTCACAGGCGTCGCGCAACTCCGCCAACCACGTTCGCGTGTCTTTCAAAATAGGGTCGTTGCTGTTGGAGGTTTGTTTGGCCTTCTTTCCAAACGGCCACCAGCCCATGATGTACCGTCGTTCATGTTGGTTCATGGTCTTGTCCATTCGCCAACGAATTCAAGAGGCGAGTTCACAAGAGGTGGCCATGGGCCGCCTGACCGTTCACACGCACGGTGTTCCCAAAGAAAAAGCGATGAAGCAACTCATCGAGATGTACGGGGAGCGCCTCAAAGGACGCGGGGTGTCTGTTGAACACCACCCCTCGAAGTTGGATGCGACGACGTATGTGGAACGTCTGCTCTCCAAGAGCGGGCGTTTGATTTTGCTCGATGAAGCCGGCGCCCAAGAATCGTCGTTAGCGTTCGCGGCTCGCTACGAGGCATGGCAATTGGGCAGCGACAGCGTCCATCTCGCTCTGGGGCCCGCCGAAGGCTGGCCGATTCATGGGGGCTTGGACGGGTTGGAACGCCTCTCGCTTTCAGAGATGACCTTCCCCCACGAACTGGCGGCGGTCATGCTGGTCGAGCAACTCTACAGAGCAAGTGAACTCCAACGCGGTTCAGGTTATCACAAAGCATGATATCGGTCGGCGCTTAGGAGGCCACCATGGACACGATGTTTCTTGACGAGACTTCGGGAAAGTGGTTGGCTTTGGCCGTGCTCACGGTGGTTTCCGTCTCCTTGGTTGCAGGGAGCCGTCACCAACCGTTCCCGGAAATCTCTGGGCGATTTGGTTGGGTCCTCGCCAGCATCACGGGGCTTCTTGCCTTGGGCGAATCCGCTCCTCGTCCGATGTCCTTGACCGTTCTTCTCGCCGTGGTTCTGGGCCTCGGAAGCTACGGGGTCTTGGTCGGTGTCCATCACATGGTTCGCACCCGGCGGGACGTGTTCATCGCCCCCATGTCCGGCTTCGTGTTCTGCACCGGCGCGGGCGGCCTGATGGTTTTGACCTGGCCTGACCTCAACACTCTCGAGCAGTGGGCGGGTTTTCTTTTGCTCGTTCTCTTGGCCGGTGGCCAGACGTGGATGGTGTTCCGAGGCCTCCTCATTGGGCGACTCCCCCTCGCTTGGAGTCAAGCGGGGATGGTGGCTTTGCAACGACGCCAACTCCACGGCCCGCACGGGGCCATCTCCTGCTTTGAGCGAGGCTGGGACGCCGATGAAGAACACCTCAATCCCATGGCCTATGTCGCTCTCCATCGAATCCATGTTTTTCTCGACCAGCCAAAGGTGGCGCGTCGATGGTTGGAAGCGTTCGAAGACGCCGGTGGAGAGGCTGCTGTTGCCCCCGAATGGATCGGCGCCATCCACACCGCATTGGCCGATATGGGGGCTGATTTGACCATCTTGAATCCAGTTTCGAGTACGGAAGAGGGTTGAAATTGCACTTTTCCGGCGAAAACCGGCACATCACAAACGAGGACTTATATCCCTCGAGGTTGATGTAGTAACATGAAAAAGATTCAACAGGCCCCAGATGACTGGCCATTAGGGAACATCCTTTGGTTCGCTGTCCTCGTGTGGTTCTCGTCGAGTTTGCTCTCCCAATCGGCGTACATGGCCATTCACGGTTTACCCTACGATGCGGTCGCCATGCTCAAATCACTCGGGCCGTTTTACTACCTGATCATCGCCCTTGAACTCGCCATGTGGGGGGGCCTTCTGGTCATGGGATGGCTCAAACTCAGCAGGGCGCGTCAACCCAAATCGACACCTCCGGTCATCCCCGCGTGAATGCGAAGGTCGGAAGTTGATTTTTCGTCCAAAAATGCAGATTCTCCATTTTCATCTTCCGATGAGTTGATGAATCGTCAAGTAAAGGAGCAGCCGTGTCTACACCTTCCGATGAACCTCTCTATTCGGGACTACCGATGGAGTTGGACGAACTTTCTCCCGAGGCAGCGCTCCCGTATCCGCTGCCCGACGGGGCCCTTGTGGTCACCATTGAGGAGGCTCGAGCATCGCTGCCAGAAGCCAGCAACGTGCTCATGGTTCTGCAAGCCATGAGCGACGAGGCGCATGATTTGACCAATGAACTTGAACTCTTACTCGACCAGTACACCATGACCCATCCGCACGTGATGGAAGTGGCTGAACACCTTGGACAATTGGTCACCCAGTGGCAAGCCAGCGTGGCTCGTTTGGAGAGCATCGGTGCCCGAATCGTCTCCATGGACCCGGGACGTTTGGAATGGTACGGTGTGGTAGACCGCCGCATGGCGCTGTTTTCATGGGCGGTTGGTGAGGCCGACATCGAGTGGTATTATCGAATGGAGGAAGGTTTCCCTTCCCGCAAACCCCTCATAGAGGCATGATGTCGCAGGGCTGAGGTCGGTCCATGGTCAAGATCAATCGGGTGTACACCGGTGGCGGTGACAAAGGCGAATCCTCACTGGTTGACGGGTCACGTCGCAAGAAATCCGACCCCCGCTTCAGCGTGGTGGGAACCTGCGATGAAGCCAACAGCTGGCTGGGTATGGTGCTGGCTGAAATCAACCGTCTCCCGCGCCACGAAGACGGTGGAGAGCGAACCAATGTCCAACGCGTCCAAACCGTCCTGAACGAAGCGATCGTTCGTGTCCAAAACGAATTGTTTGACCTCGGTGCAGAACTGGCCTGCCCCCCAGAAACCTTGCCTGAATACATGGTGCTCCTCTCTCAAGGCCAAACAGATGTGTTGATGGCTGAAATGGATGCTTGGTTGGAGGCGCTTCCTGAATTGACGAGTTTCATCCTTCCCGCAGGCTCGCCGCCGGTGGCTTGCATGCAGGTTGCTCGCACGGTCGTGCGTAGATTGGAGCGAGACATCGTGCAACTCCAGGACCACGAAGGGGCGGCCTCGGTTCGTCCGCTGGTGAAGGTCTACGTGAACCGACTCTCCGACTGGTTATTTGTCATGGGACGCTGGGTCAGCACGATGTTGAACGAAGAAGAAGCGCTTTGGGTGCCGTTGGGCAAGCGACCCGCCGAGAAGGGAGTTGCTCATCGGGTGAAACAGATGCAAGCCAACGACGAGGATTTTTCCTCGCTGTGAACCTATTGCGTTCCGTGCAACTGGACGAATTGCTGCGCCAATCGAACCACAGCTCTCGTCTCATCATGCGTGATGGTGTCCAACGCCTGCTCCCAATCCAGCCAAAGGTAGCCCCGATGCTCGTGGGAAAGTTTGACCTCCATTTCATCGGTTTCGGCGATGTACCAGTAGACTTCTTTTGACTGACGTTTCCCTTTGTGGCGGAAGGTGTATTCGGTCCGCTCTTCAAAACCATCCAACACCACCGCATCGTGAATGCCGGTTTCTTCGGCGAGTTCCCGTCGCATGGTGGCGTGCCGGTCGGGGTCACTTGGTTCGACATGCCCCTTGGGCAGGTCCCAGTGCCCCTGGGGGTATTGCAGCAAAAGCACCGTGCCGTAATTGACCAGCACCACCCCGCAAGAGGTTTCCATGTAGGGGTCCTCAACGCTTCTCATTCATGGTCATAACGGGTGAACACCACCCAACCTTGATGGACATGGGCGAGAGGCGGTGATGCATGAGCATCGTTCCGTTGAGCGTCGAAGAGGTGCCCGAGTATCGCCGTATCGTGGCCGATTCCGACATGGACGGTTTGTTTGGTGCGGCCGTTCTCAAGGCCTTTCGACCCGAGGCCAGCGTGGTTTTTACGCATGCTGCGGCCTTACGGGCTGGACTGGTGGACGATGTAATCGGTCGGGACACGGTTCTGGTGGATTTGCCCTTTCACCCTGCATGTGGGTGGTTTGTCGACCACCATTTGACCAATCGGCCGAACGATGACGAAGCGTCAAGATTCGAGGCTGATGGGGGCACACAACACTGGGAGGCCACCCCTTCTGCGGCCCGTTTGGCCTATGAATTGCTTGCGAACATCACGGACATGGATCATTTGGCGCCCATGATGCCTGTGGTGGATGCGCTGGATTCGGGCGGCATCAGCAAAGAAGAATTTCTGGCGGACGGCCCTTTGTTGCAACTTTCACGAACCTGCACTTCGCGGGACCCGGATTACATGATGCACTTGGTGAATTTGCTGTCCAACGGTGCTTCCTTTGAGGTCCTGCTCGCTGACCCTGTCGTGGAAGCCAGGTGTCGTGAGGCCGCCGAAGAGCGGTCCGCTGCCCAGCGTCATGTGGAAGAGAACACCACGGTGCATGACCGCCTCGCCGTATGTCGGATGGATGAAAGCCCGCTTCGAAGTAACGGCTACTTGGTCACCGCTTGGGTCGGCGATGCCGCCGATGCTTGTTGCATCGTTCACGGTTATGCCGACGGACACCTGGAGACGCCAGAGCGCCCGCCACTCGGTGCCAGTTTCTACGCCAATTCCTTCCTCCCCAACGGACAAGGTCGGTACGATCTTTCCCGCATGGCCACCTCGTTGGACCCCACGGGGGGCGGCCATGCCAACGCTTGCGGTTGTCGAATACAACCTCCGGGGCTCGAAGCGAACATGGAGCATTGGCTGTCGATGTGGGCCAACCGAGACGTTGTGCTGAAGCTCTGAATCAGAACTTTCGAGTGACCGTGATGTTTGAGGAGTTCTCGATGTCGATTTCCTCGTCAACATCCTCGACCGGTTCTTCGGTTTGAACCGAGGCCGCCTTCAATCGCTTGACGGTGGCTTTGAGGACCTCAAATTCGATTTCAAGGTCTTCCAGGGCGTCCCGAGTCTGGTCGATGTGCTTCTCAACACGGGCCAACACTTTGTTGACTTTCTTGAGGGTACGGGCCTCTCGTGCCATGACCATCCGTCAAGTCGCCTTGATTTGAAGGTTCTCCACTGGAAAAGGGGGTTATTCTTGCTCGTTTTCGACCGATGTTGCAGTGTGGTTGCTGGTTTCAAAAGCGGTCGGAGAGGGCGACCCAGAACCTCGCAAGAAGGCCGGCGCCCACCAGTTCCACTTCCCCATCAAACGCATCGTGGATGGGACGACCAGGGCCCTGACCAACGTCGCATCAATGAAGATGGCCAACGCCAATCCAAGCCCGATTTGCTTGAGAATGATGACCGATGAGAGGCCAAAGGCGCTGAAAACAACGACCATGATGGCTGCTGCTCCCGTGATCAGGCCGCCGGTTTTCTGCAACCCACTGGCCACTGCAAGGGTGTTATCGCCCGTGCGTTCCCATTCTTCGTGAATACGAGAGAGCATCAGAACTTCGTAGTCCATGGACAAGCCAAAGACGATGCAGAACATGATGACGGGGTTCCCTGAATCGATGGGCTGCGGGGTGAAGTTGAGTAACTCGGCGCCGTAGCCCCATTGGAACACCCACACCAACATGCCGAAGGAGGCCGAAATGGAGAGGATGTTCATGGCGATGGCCTTGATGGGGATGACCACGGACTTGACCTGCATGAAAATCAAGAAGGTCGTAGCGATGAGGATGAACGCAAGGGCGCGTGGGAGGTTGTCTGCAATGGCCTTGAGGTTGTCAGCGTTGTAGGCTGCAAATCCTGCAACAAGAAGTCGGTCGTTTTCTCCCGTGAGGTCATCCAAGAAGGCGTCCCGTTCGTTTCTGATGTCTTCAACCACTTCACGGGAATCCACGTTGGTCTGGGCGCCGACCAGTTGCAGCGAAATCATCGTGGCATCGTTGCCAACAAAGGCTCCGCGAAGGCTTTCTCGCATCGCAACTTGTTCTGCCGTCAAGAATTCGTCGGGGGTGTTCCAGTACTGCACCACTTCGTCCGCCGTCATGCCCGGTGAAGGTAGGCCCACACCGATGCCTCCTGACACCCGCTCATCGTCCAGAAGTTCGGTCAAGTAGGCGTGTTGTGCCCGAAGGTTCACCTCGCTGAGCGGGTCAGCCCCGTCCGTATCGATGACGAGGAAAATTGAGTTGGCGGCTTGGTCGGGCCATTGTTCGTCGATGAGTTCCATACCGAGTCGTGATTCATCGTCTGGCGGCAACGCCTTCCAAGAGGAGAGTGAGAATTCGGCGTAGGCAAAGGGCAAACCTGCTCCAATGAGCAAGACCAACGTTGGAATGAGCACCGCCCACGGGCGGTCCATCACCCTCTTGGCGATGCGAGCCCACATGCCGTCGTCCCTGGCCGACATATCAAGGGCGTAGGGAATTTTCAAACTGTTCACCCGAGGTCCGAGCCAAGCCATGACGGCGGGCAATACGATGGTCGAATAGACCATGGCGATGGTCACCGCAATGGTGCCACCGATGCCCAAGGAAGGAAGCGAGGTGTTGGTGAAGAACAGCATCCCCATCAAGCCGATGGCCACGGTGATGCCCGAGTAAAACACGGCCTTCCCAGCGGTAGCGCAACTCATCGCCGTTGCCGTTCTCACATCATGCCCTCGGTCCAATTCCTCACGGAAACGATTCACCAGGAAGAGGGAATAATCGATGGAGACGCCGATGCCGATCAGCGAGATGATGTTGGTCGCATAGACCGTGACATCGGTCACGTTTGACAACCAAATCGTCATGCCAATGGCGGCCAGAACGGTGCCGACACCCACGCCCACCGGGAGGAGTGCGGCAATGAGGGAGCCGAACACGATGCCCAAAATCAACAAGGAAAGAGGGCCAGAAACCAATTCGGCTTTGATGAGGTCGTTTTTGATGCGGTCGTCAAAGGTCCAGTCAACGGCGATTCCGTCGGTCATCCATCCGTCAAAGCCACGTTCCAAATCCACGCTGTCGTGAAGGTCGTTCATGATGGACTTGGCTTCTTTTCGGTTGGTGTTGAAGACGACCTTGTTGAGGGCGTATTGTCCGTCTTCGTCGCTCGCCACCACGTCATCGCGGTCCACTTCTTCAGCGTCCCAGGAATATTCAATCGACACGTCAGGATGATTTTCAAAACCAGCGAGGGCGGCCCGCACCGCTTCTTGCCATGCCTCACTGGTGTCGTTCAGTTCACTGTGGAATACCAGGTACCGAAACGAAGGTCCCCCGCTCTCGTCTTCGCTTGAGAAACGGTCGGAAATAAGGCGGCCTGCGTTCACAGACTCAACGTCGTCCTCTCCAAAGCCTTCGGCCCAATCTGCCCCCATCCCAATGAGGCCGGTCATGAGAATACAGGAGACCAAGCCGAACGCCATCATGGCCTTTTTTTGGTCGTGGATGAACAAACCGAGTTTGTAGAAGGCCCTGTCTTTGAGCATCGCAGGGTCGGTGGCGCCTTCCATGATTGGGAGCCAAAAAAAAGGTGTATTTGAATCGGCGTCTCAATACCCAACATCAAGTGTAGCCCAAATCACCTCTTTTGGAGGGGGGCCCTCTTCGAAGTCTCGCTCTTGATACCATCAACTCAGGACGTCAAAGGTGTAGATGAAGCCCAAAAAGGCGTGAATGAACACCAAGTAAATGATCAAGTCAGCCGCTCGACCGTGTTTGAGTTTGGAGACCGCAAAGGATTCTCCTGCTTGTCGCTGCGCCCGAGCTTGTTTTCCCAGTCGCGTCATGAACACCATGAGGCCGAAACCAACGGGGCCCATGAAACCGTGAAGGGATTGCGGAACGAGCGAAGACACCACGCTTTCCCCAGCGTACCATCCGTTAAAGCCGCGTGCAAGGAAAGCCACGAGGATGACCACGCCCGTTGCCCAAAGAAGCCGCTCTCCGTTGGTCTCATGGCGCGCCAAGTGAAGCGCTCGCTCTTCGCCTTTGAGTTCGTAGGACTTCTTCCGCCAAGCATACTGCCACCACATCCACACCACCAAAGTACTCGCGAGAAGCGGGTGCAAAAGCAAGACAACGGTGGGGACAAGTTCCATACAGACTCAAGAAGGACGAAAGGTCTCGGGTTCATGGAAGTATGCCTCTCGCCCTCCATTTGGGCAAAACATCCCATCGGTGGGTTGAAAGGGCTCTCGTCGTGGGGGAAAGTGAGGGGATGCGGGGTTGGACGAACAGTACATGGAAACCTGTCTCAAGGCAGCGTTTTCTAAACCCAAGTCGGGTGCTGTTCGCGTCTCCATCATGAACCGAGAATCTGCTTGGAAGATGTTGGACAAACCTCTCCGTGCGCATTTGGTCATCGCTGCCCATGAACAGGAACCTCCTGCATCGGAAGACGATGAGGACGCCTCACCGCGCCGCCCCACCATGAATCGGCCCCGTGGGCGGATGCGCCGTTCTGGGCGACAAACGGGCCCAGCCCACATGTCATGGCTTCACAAACCGAAGGAGATCATCGACGATTCGCCCTACACCACGGCGTACCAGTTGGCCACGCTCCTGGTCCACAAGCAACTGGACGAAGATAACTGGGACGAGGCTTGGAACAGCCATGAAAACCTGCTTCGGGAAACCTGCATGGTTGAGGGCGTCCATCCCGTTTGGCACACCATCGGTGAAAAAACGCCCCTCCTGGGTCAATTCCTCGCCTTTCCCAAAGCCAAGGTTGTCAAAGCAAAAGAAACCACCACGATGGGAACGGATTTCTTTTGGATCGACCCACGAAACAACGACGCCATCATCACCGTGCTCAAGCTTGCCAGCGCTGGTGTGAACGACCCCGACATCAAAGTCGCCATGCAAAAGGCCACCAGCCAAATTTCCGGGGGCCGAACTTTGGATTTGGCCTCGCCCTTGGACAGCCTTGATGGCTCCATGGCTTTCATCAGCGTGTTGCTGGCGCTTCATGCGGGCTACGACGTTCCCACGGCTGCCAGAAAGGCCTGCAAAAAGGCAGACAGCGACTTGGCCGAGGCGTTGGAGGATTTTGAGCGCCTCACTACGGGAACCGTCAACGATTGGCCAAGCCTCCTTTCGTTGAGCCGAGAAGATTCACTTTCGGTGGCTCGTCGTACGCTCGGATGGCAACACGCCCCTTCCGATGCCGAAGCCTGTTCCTCCGCCGAACTCGAATCGGGACTTGCCTTGCTTGAACAAGCCGGCATTCACGAAGGCCGAGACCGTTTGACATGGTGGCGATTGAACGCCCTCCTGCGAGAAGGTAAATCGGACGAAGCAGTTGAGGTGTTGGCAGAACGTCGGTTGGATGCCTCTTCAGATGTTTCCGAACTGCTCCCGCTGTTGGTTTCACTCAACAGCGAGCAAGCCAACGAATGGCTGATGCGTTTCATGGATGAATTGGACGAACACGCCCTCTATCATGTGCTTCACGAAACGGCTTTGAGTGCCCCTCTTCGTCGAAAGGCGGCCCAACGGTTGTGCGATGAACAAGGCGCCATGTGGGACGAAAGCCGCTCAGTTGCGCTGACCATGCTGCTGGAAGACCTTGACGTGAACCGTTTGGCCCGAGTCTTCGCCAGTGACAGCATGCTCTCGCTCTCCCATCCTTACATGTCCTTGCTCGTGAGCCATTTGGCCCCAGCGAACATCGACGCCTCACTCCGGCCTCACATCTACGCCTGTCGAACGCAGGCCATGCAGGCCATTCACGGTGCAGAAGTGCCCGATGTGCTCAGCCCCATGGCCGAACACCTCCTCTTGTTGATGGAGGGGATTTACAAGGAAACGCCTGAAGTGGCCGAAGTCCTCAACGCCAAGGCCCTGAAAGCGTTCTCGCCAATCGGTCGAGCGTTGGCTGGAGACGGCGTGGTCAGTGCGACCCAAGTGCGTAACATGGGGG
Source organism: Candidatus Poseidonia sp. (assembly GCA_030741355.1). Taxonomy (GTDB): domain Archaea; phylum Thermoplasmatota; class Poseidoniia; order Poseidoniales; family Poseidoniaceae; genus Poseidonia. The sequence goes on from JASLVM010000010.1 coordinate 44,230, forward strand.
CCAGTTTGGACGATCTTGACCTCTCGCTCATCGAACGACGCTTGTTTGACGTGATGTTGCTCACGTTGACGATGAATCGGCATCTGCAGGCCTTCAACATCGGCATGGCCAAGTCGAAGGATACGGAGGAATTGAACCAACTCCTCGCCGACGCTGTTCTTCCGCTTCGTTTGATTCAATCCTTCTCGGTGTTGATGGTCGAACACGACTTGGGTCTACCAAACATGGTTGCTTGGTACCAAAAGAACGACCCGCTTTCGCCATGGGCGCCGTTGGCCAGAGCCGCCCATTTTGCAGCCGATGGTGATGAATTGAATTCTGCCCGTGAGTATTCAAGGGCGGCTGAACTTTTCACCAAGCAGCGAAAGAGCGGCGGTGCTTCGGCCGATTGGGCCTCCAGTACCGAAGACAACGATTTCGTTCTCTCGCTTCCGTTGATGCTCTATCGCAAATCGCTCATTCACTACGCCCACGCCACTTCCTGGGCTGAAGCCGTCGACCTGCTCGACCGTGTCCCTTCGCTCAAGACGGCCATCACGGAACGGTTCAAGCTCTACCTACGTGTATGTCATACGGCAGGAAAGGACACGAACGCTGCCTCACGTTTGATTCGAAAACACGTCCAACAACGGAAAACCGTGCTTGAAGAAGACGTTGAGGGCAACATGGTGGAGAAGACGCGCACCTCGTACAACGAAGAGGAACTCGACCTGCTGCGTAATTATCCGTTTGAACAAGCCCACCTTCTGCCGCCCGAACCTTTCCTTGGGCGAGTAACGGCGGCATCCACGCACATCAGTCGGGACCTCCGTCGTTCAAGAACGCAATATGAGCACCAGTTCAGGCAAGCCATGCAAGGTTCATCGCCGTCCATGGAAGAGATTTACGAGATTGCCAAGAACGCCGCTGAAGAAGGCGCCTTTGAGGGATTGATGTACCTTGAGCGGGCACAGAATTCCTCCAAATTCTCAATCACGGCGCGAAACCGATTGGCGGGCGTAGAGCAATCCCTCTTCTCGCAATACAAAGATGACATTCCAACATCAAAGCGCCGCTTTTTGCACAACCTCTCCCTGACACCACTGGTCATCGTTGACACCAACGTGCTCGTTGATGCCCTCGTTGAGCGAATGTACCAGCGCATGGATTTGGTGTTGGAAACCAACGTGAACATCATTGGCGCCAATCAATTCCATCGTATTCTCCATCACCATGCTCAAGCCAAGCGTTTGGTGATGATGATCCCCGAAGACGTTCGCGGTGAACTCAAGCAGTTTGCCAAAGACCAACGCTTGCTCTCACGCTTCAAGGGCGCCATGGTGGACGCGTCCACCCTTGAGAAGACGTTGAACGAGAAAGCCATGATGAAACTCGTGGAAGAAGTCCTCACGGAATACAACACTTGGAGCCCCAGTTCCGAGATGTTGGCCGGTGTACCAGAGACTTCAGAGGACCTCAACACCTTCTTGATTCGACACAGCGATGTGTTTGAAGAACTCACCGAGCTCAAAGGCTACCGAGGCATCACGTACCGAACAGAACTCGAAGGACGGGAAATTTATCCAGAATCCACCGACCTCGATGTTTACCGCTTGGCAACGCACCTCGCATCCCTCCCGCTTCCAAACATTGGAGCGGTGTTGGTGGCCACCATGGACGGTGATTTCACTTTGGTTGACCGTGCTATCGAGGAACGTTTTGGTTTCAGCGTGGCCAAGAACCACCGTTCGCTCAAACCGTGGTTGAAACGTCAATCCAATTGAGCAGCAACATCCAATTCGCTGAGGTTTCAGCGGTCTCCAAGTTCACCTTTCGGCTCACATGTGTTGGATCATGGCCTCGCCGAAGGCGCTGCAGGAAAGCAGCGTGGCGTCGTCCATCAACCGTTCAAAGTCGTAGGTGACCGTCTTGTTGGAAATCGCGCCTTCCATGCCCTTGACGATGAGGTCAGCGGCTTCTTTCCACCCCATGTGTCGGAGCATCATCTCCGCAGAGAGAATGAGCGAACCGGGGTTGACCTTGTTCTGTCCAGCGTACTTGGGTGCGGTGCCGTGGGTGGCCTCGAAGATGGAAATGCCCGTGTCGTAGTTGATGTTGGCGCCCGGGGCGATGCCGATGCCGCCCACCTGCGCTGCCAATGCGTCGGAGATGTAATCGCCGTTCAGGTTCATGGTGGTCAGCACGCTGTATTCTGCTGGACGGGTGATGATCTGTTGAAGCATGGCGTCGGCGATGACGTCTTTGATGACGATCTCGTTGCCGGTGTTCGGGTTGGTGAGCGTGCACCAGGGGCCGCCGTCGAGTTCCTTTGCACCGAATTCTTCCTGAGCGAGGGTGTATCCCCAGTCTCGGAATCCGCCTTCGGTGAACTTCATGATGTTGCCTTTGTGGACGAGGGTGACGCTTGGTTGGTCGTTGTCGATGGCGTACTGGATGGCCGCACGAACGATACGAGCCGTGCCTTCTTTGGAAACGGGCTTGATGCCGATACCGGAGGTGTTGGGGAATCGAATCTTGTCGACGCCCATCTCGTTTTGAAGGAAATCAATGACGCGCTTCACTTCATCGCTTTCGGCTTCCCATTCAATGCCCGCATAGACGTCTTCGCTGTTTTCTCGGAAGATGATCATGTCCACATCTTGGGGTGCACGGACCGGAGACGGTGTTCCGTCGTACCAGCGAACGGGTCGAACGCAGGCGTACAGGTCGAGCTTTTGTCGGAGGGCGACGTTGAGCGAGCGAATGCCGCCGCCCACGGGCGTGGTGAGGGGTCCTTTGATGGAGACCAATCCGGACTTCATGGCGTCAAGGGTCGCTTGTGGAAGCCATTCGCCGGTGGCGTTGAAGGCTTTCTCGCCAGCGAGTACTTCAGACCAGACAATCTCTTTTTCACCGCCGTAGGCTTTCTCCACAGCAGCGTTGACCACACCGATCATGACGGGCGTGATGTCCACGCCGATGCCGTCGCCCTCAATGTAGTGAATCACGGGGTTGTTGGGGACCTTGAGTTGGCCGTCTTCCATGGTTACCGGTGTACCTGTCATGTCTCTCATCATCGCCCACCAACCTCTCCTTCAAGAATGAACCGCCCCTGCCCTGTGCATGCAAGGACGCGTGGAATGGCGAGGCGGAAGTTCGGCTGTGGGCGAAACGGCTACGGGCCAACAGATTGAATTGGATTGGGACAACGGGCCCACGCCAATGCAACTCGCCCTTCAGATGGTTGGTGCATGCGCTTTGGCCGATGTGGTGATCGGTCTGAAAGAACGCCCTTTCTCAGAAGCATGGGTTGAACTCGATTCCACTCGGGCTTCGGAAACTCCTCGGCGCTTCCTCTCGATCACGATGGAGTTTCATGTGGTGGGCGATGTCCCCGTCAAGTTGCTTGAGCGGGTCGTTGACAAGACCTTGGAGAAGTATTGCAGCGTTTCGAGTTCACTTCACCCGGACATCCCCATCGAATGGAAGGTCGTTCTTCACGAACCTTCAGAGGCTTGAAGGCCGTCCTTGTTGCGAAAGGGCATCGGTCAAGGCCTTGCACAGGGAATCGTAGACGGGTTTCCATCGTGCATGCAAGCTACGAGGTGCAGCCATCGGTTTCCAAGCGTCCTCAACCGCCAAAACGGTGGCAAAGGGTTTGATCTGTTCGCCACCCATGTCAACAATTAGCGAGAGGTGGTATGCATCCCGGTCGCGCTGGACTTTGAGGCTCGTCATGTCAACCCGGCCGCCCAAAAGGGAGGCAGAGAGACGCTCATGGTCGAGCAAGTCTCGAGCGAGGGTGGCCAGAAGTGATTCAACCGTTTCGTTGGAGACGACCGACGAGGTTGGGAACATGCCTTGGACGTCTTCGTCCTCTTCCTCATCATCGTCCATGAAGGCAGCCAGCGGGTCGTAGGCTTGAACCGTTTCCTGAGTGTCGGAAACCGGGGTATTGAGGCCAAGTGCAGCGTAAATGTCAATCTCTTCATCGTCGACTTCAGGGAGGGCAAAATCGTCAATCATGAAGTAACATGGCAACCTCTTCATACTTAATGCATGGTTTCTGCTGAGCCTTCATGCATCACGTTTCGTGGCGCCTTCATGCCTCTTTGGACCAGGGTCGCCAGCGAACGAATTCCTCCATGAATGCATGAGATTGCTGTGCCGCCTTACGAGAGACGGAGGGGAACATCATGTCAAAGGGGTCGTCGTGGAGCGCCCAACAAATGTACTTCGCCCAATCATGTTGCTTGTACATCTCAGCGGGATATTTCCCGAGGTCGTTGCAAACGTAGTTGACCAGCGTGCTTTGACTTCCCTCGTAGTCGGTGAGGACGTTCTCGGGAATGCCGAGAAGTGAGCCAAGCAGCCTTTCTGCCTCTGCCTGACGCCGGGGGAACTTCATGGCATCCGGTTCAAACATACGCCCCCTCGACCCTCTTGCGTGGTAATAGGCATCAGCAAGGAAGCCAAGGTTCTGTTCTTGGCCAGCGATAAAGACAACAAAACGAGGCACTAAGATGGCAGGAAGGCTCTTTTTCTTTCCATAAATGGTTCTCCCTTTCTTGAGGGTTGGTCGTCGACGAAGGTATACACCCGGCTCCACCACGATCTCCAACGGTAACAAGGCCAAACGAAGTTCCTCAACCCAACGAAGAAACGTGATTTCATCCAAACCTTGACGGTTGAAGCTGAAAAACCACCCCTCCCTCACTCCGGCTTTGATGGTGTTGATGACTTCCACGCCCGCCTCGTTTATCCCCCACCCTTGTTCGTTGCAGTAGTCTATTTTTGCATTCATTATCGTCTTGAAACATCCCTCAATTTTCCACATGTTATCGCCAACTTTTCACTAATGGTAACGGCATTTAATTATTAAAAACTTTCTACACGTGTAGTCCCGCCTTCGGAAGGAAAGCAAGCCTCATACCAACCCGCGTTCTGCAAACGCCATGGTCCGCCGACGCACACTGTTCGTGGCGGTCCTGCTCCTCGCATTGTGCTCAAATCAATTCGCCGTGGCTTCCCCGAACGGCCTTGGCTCAGAAGCCAACGAGGGGTGCCTCTGCCACACGCCCCAATCCGAGACCAACGTGGGTCTTTCCGGACTGCCTGAGGCCTACGAAGCCAACACCACCTACAACCTAACGCTGGAGGTCATCAGTGCCATCGAGGCGGTGGATAACCGGTCCCAAGGCGGTTTCAGAATGCTTGTCACAGCGGGCACCATCGTCCACGATAACTCAACCATGCAGGAACTCGACAACGGATGGACGCACACCTACAACGGCTCTTCTCAGCGCACCTGGACGTTTGCTTGGACCTCACCGGCGGCCAACGACAGCGCAACCACGTTCACGGTTCATGGAAATGCCGTCAACGGCAACAACGCCCAAACGGGTGACGCATGGTCAACCATGGAAATCGTGCTCCCGGGTGTCATGTACGAAGGGGACCTTCTCCCGGGCGAGGGTATTGATGGCGTGAGTCAAACC
>JASLVM010000110.1 GCA_030741355.1 Candidatus Poseidonia sp.
TTACAATTGAGTCTGAGTGAAGGGTTACAGTTTTAACCCCTTTCATGTAATCCTTATTTTTGAACACATCGTCGCTCCTGATGACTAATGTGGCGCCTTTGTTCAAATATGTTGATCGATTGTTGTTCGACATTTATACTATAATATAGCCACAAAAAAAATAGCCAAAGCTTTATGGTGTGAGAGTGATATGTTTTAAGTTTGTTCGTCAATTGCCGTTTTCGTTACCTCGTCGTCCTCGTCGTCCTCGTCGTCCTCGTCGTCGTCCTTTACGGTCATCGTTTTGCGATTCAAATAAAAGTCACTTTTGATTCGTGCCATATTTAACATCAGATTGAGATATTCCTCAGCTTTTTTCTCGTCGTGCGAATGAAGACTATTTAAAAAAATCATCTCTTCCTTGAATTCATCTCGCACAGCTTCTGGAGAAACCCGGAAAAACTCTCCGCTCGGCTTCCCAGTCGCGCGCCGAGCTCGATGATGTGCGTAGCGATAATGGAAAACTTTTTCTAGCATTTTTGTATTTCTGGACGAGCTATATCCATGG
>JASLVM010000111.1 GCA_030741355.1 Candidatus Poseidonia sp.
ACGTGACTTGGGCCTGCACGGTCTCTTCAGCCGAGCAAGACCTCTGCCCCACCAGCTCCCTTGGTTTCACCTCATCCGACAGCAACGATGCGGACCGGGATGGATGTGAGGACTCAAGTGAAGACCTCGACGACGACAACGACGGCTTTGAAGATGCAGAAGACAACTGCCCACAAGTGGCCGGCACCAGTTCCGCCGGCGGTGTGCTTGGGTGTGCGGACGGCGACGGCGACGGCTACAGCGACCTCACCGATGCCTTCCCCCTCGACGCCACGCAATGGTCCGATGTGGACGAAGACGGCTACGGTGACAATCCAGACGGATTCCAAGGCGATGCATGTCCAGGGAACCCCGGCACGTCAACCAATGACCGCTTTGGGTGCGCTGACACCGACAGCGATGGGTGGTCAAACACGAACGACGCTTTCCCCACCACCGGTTCTCAACACCTTGACACGGACGAGGACGGCTACGGCGACAATCCAAATGGATTCCAAGCCGATGCATGTCCAAATGAGGCGGGAACCTCGACGGAAGACCGATT
>JASLVM010000112.1 GCA_030741355.1 Candidatus Poseidonia sp.
TCCCATCCACCGCACATGGCGATGTAGTTTCCATCTGGAGACCATGCGATGTCGTTCACCGAGGAAGGGGGGCTCGAAATGCTGCTCACGGTCTGCTGAGAGGTCACGTTGGAGATGTAGAAATCACCGTTGCCAGCCAAAGCGATGAATTCGCCGTTCGGAGAGAACGATGCGGCGTAGAAGCGGTCTTCGCCGTTTGGATTGAGGCTGTGAAGGTTGGAACCGTCCGCCAATTGAATGAGAAAGACTTGGCCGTTGGTCCCGCTGTTCCCCGATCGTCCAATGGACACGGCCACAAGGTCGCTGTCGGGGTTGAAGCGCACGTCATTGACGTAATCTCCACTTCCGACGTCGACGCTGATCGAACCATGAACGGAGGTCAGATTGGATGCATAGTAGATTTGCATGGTGTCATCGTCCATGCCGGCTGCGATGTACTGGCCGTCCGGGGACCAGTCAACGCTGGTGACGTCGCCGCCAGAAATCGCATTCGCAGAGCGGACGTTGGTGAAGGTGCTCGCGTTCCACACACGAAC
>JASLVM010000113.1 GCA_030741355.1 Candidatus Poseidonia sp.
CAAACCTAATATCTCCATAAGTCAAAACTCCTTCATGTTGGGCATGCATCAAAATTTGTAACAAAGAAATGTCGGTAGCCAGTCTTTCAGCAGCCTCTCCTGCTTCTACTTCCAGTAATTCACCACTCTCGTCTCTCAATACTACCTTGGTTTTAGCAAGTGATTTACGAGTATGTAGTGATTCTGTGCGCCCCTCTTCGGTAAGTTGCCAGGTTTTTTGTCGCCTTTCATCGCCGCGTATATTTCTAGTATGTTCTGAAACATATTGCTTCTTCAACAAATCCCTCATAGTTCTACTTACATTAGGTGGGTGCAAAGCGCATGATTCGGCAATTCCAGGTCTTGTTAAGGCCACATCTGCGAGATAACGGTCGGCTTGTTCGTCGTTTTCGAATAAATGAAGCAATACGCGGTCTTGTACCGCGATATTGACCTTCGGTATGCCTGCGCTCACATGAATCCGAATTAATACTACATCTAAGCGATTGCTATTAATGGAGTGAAGAGTTGTTTACACAAATCAACCA
>JASLVM010000114.1 GCA_030741355.1 Candidatus Poseidonia sp.
CGTCGTCATCATCCTCAGCGTCATTGATGCCGTCGTTGTCGTGGTCCTCAGGGAATTCATCCACATTGTCTGGGATGCCGTCCTGGTCATCATCGAAGTCCAGGTCGTCTGGGATACCATCGCCATCGTTGTCGTTCTCGCCGTTCTGGTCTTGGTTGTCGAGTTGCTGACTTTGCTGCTGGTCGGACTGCTGGCCCTGCTGACCCTGACTGTTGTCTTGGGTCTGGCCTTGCTGCTGCTGGTTCTGGCCGTTCTGGTTGTTACCATTCTGGTCTTCACCTTCTTGGTTACCTTGCTGGCCGGATTGTTCTCCACCTTGCTGCTGGCCTTGGCCGTTGTCTTGCTGGTTGGATTGATCTCCACCTTGCTGCTGACCGCTGCCCTGTTGACCGTCTTGACCGGATTGGGAACCTTGGTTCTGACCTTGGCCTTGTTGACCATTTTGTCCTTGACCCTGGCCTTGCTGACCTTGACCTTGGTTGCCAGATTGGCCCTGACCCTGGCCCTGACCTTGGCCTTGACCTT
>JASLVM010000115.1 GCA_030741355.1 Candidatus Poseidonia sp.
GAAGGCATCGGCGGTCAGCATGATGATATTGCTGGGGTGTCCGGCGCGGCCCGTGTCGGAGGCATTTGGAATAAAGGACAGCGGGTAGGCGCCGCGCGAATTTTCGGCCAGCGAATTGTCGAAAAAGTCCAGCTCCCGGGTATTGGTGTCCATAACTACATTTTCAAGAACTGTGCCGAAGCGTTGCGTGGTGGCATAAATTTCGGGCTCGGCCTCAGCCGACAGATTGATCATTTTGGCATAGCACCCGCCTTCGAAATTGAAGACGCCGTTTTCCGACCAGCCATGCTCGTCATCCCCGACAAGAATACGGTTCGGGTCGGCCGACAAAGTTGTTTTGCCGGTGCCGCTCAAACCAAAAAAGACGGCCGCATCGCCGTCTTTGCTAACATTGACAGAACAGTGCATCGGCATGACGCGCTTGGCCGGCAAGGTGAAGTTCAACATGGAAAAAACCGATTTTTTGGTCTCACCGGCGTAAGAAGTGCCGGCGATCAGCACCATTTTGCGCTCGAAATTAACCG
>JASLVM010000116.1 GCA_030741355.1 Candidatus Poseidonia sp.
GCACCACCCACGGCGTTCGCCGGTGCCCCTCCAACGACCGCGTCGTCCTCCCCGTCCCGCAATCCGTCAATTTCACCGTGTGATCGCCGTGCGTGCTCGCCAACGTCTTCCCATCCGGCGAATACGCCACCGCGATCGTGCTCCTCGGCGGCGGCGCGAACGGGCAGTACCTTCCCGCGACGCGTCGAAGCGCGTCCGACTCGGCCCATCGTCTCAATCGCCCCCTCGCGTCCTCCTCGCGCGTCTCCCTCGACGTCAACGCGTTCGCGTTCGTCGTCATCGTCATCATCGTCATCATCGTCGTCAACGCGTTCGCGTTCGTCTCTCCATCGCACGCGCGCGACGCGGACGCATCGCGCGAGGATTCTCGGGAATCATCCCTCGCCGACTCTCGCGCTCGCGCTCGCGCCCTCGTCCCGCGCTCGCGATCGCGCGCGATGAGAAACACGTTCCCGGACGTTCCCGCGTCGTCCGCGCGTCTTCCGCGCATCGCGCGCGCGCGCGAGAGGGAACGATTCGAGA
>JASLVM010000117.1 GCA_030741355.1 Candidatus Poseidonia sp.
CGAAAGACGAGTCGATTCGCGCGTCCCCTTACGAAACACCTTCTTCGGCTTGGCCGGAGACTTCTTCGCCGGAGACTTCTTTGCCGGAGACTTCTTCGCCGGCGCCTTTTTGGCCGGCGCCTTTTTGGCAGGAGACTTGCTTCGCGACGCCTTCGTCTTGGGTTTCGCGGGCGCTTTTCTCGCCTTCGTCCTGGGAGACGTCGCCTTGATCTCCTCCTCTTGGTCGCATTCTTCGTCGTCTTCGTCGTCCTCGTCGTCCTCGTCGTCGTCATTCACCATCTCCTCCTCCTCCTCGTCTTCCTCCTCCGGTTCGGACTCCGAGACGGGCTCGGAATAACTCTCCGAATCGTACGAGTCTCTGCGAGATCGCTTCTTCCCCGACAAGGTCCTCTCGTGACTTTTCGGCGAGACTTTCTTCGCAGGCGACGTCTGCTCCGTCGACGCCGTCGTTTTCGTCGCCGGCGTCTTTACGGAAATCTCCGACATGTCGATGTGCCTGAACCGCGGTTTACTCTCCTTT
>JASLVM010000118.1 GCA_030741355.1 Candidatus Poseidonia sp.
ATATTCGCGGGGAGGACGATGAGAAGGAGGAGGTGGAGGTGGAGGAGGAGGTGGTGGCGCTGCCACCCCCAAGAGGTGGAGGACGAGGTGGCGGCGCCGCCAACCCCGGGAGTTGGAGGACAAGGTGGCGGTTCCGCCACCCCCAGGAGGTGGAGGTATTGAAATATTAATTTAATTTATTTTTTTCTTTGTTTCCACCTTGAAGGTCAACCATCAAATGACACCTCACTTCATGTTTTGATGGGGAGGTGCAATTTAAATTAAATGAAATAAAATTATATATTTAATATTTAATTCAATTAATCAAATTAAATTAAATTATAAAATAAAATAAAATATTTAATATTTAATATTCGCTGGGAGGACGATGAGAAGGAGGAGGGGGTGGCCCCACCACCGCCAATGACAGGACGACGACGAGGACGAGGTCGCAGTGCCACCAACCCCCCAGGAGGTGCAGGTATTGAAATATTAATTTAATTTATTTTTTTCTTAGTTTCCACCTTGAAGGTCAAACAGC
>JASLVM010000119.1 GCA_030741355.1 Candidatus Poseidonia sp.
AATCCTTCGGCGAGTTCGGCTTCCTTTACGAAGCATGGTCGTGGCCCACCGAGGGCGTGATGTGGTTTACGATGGTGTTGCACACCGATGTTGAGGATCTCTACATCGAATTGGATGCAGACATCGCAGACCCACCTCCTACGCTTGACGACATGACGGAACTCAAAGAGAGCATTCCGGTGACCAACCAGGAAGTGACGTGGGATTCCTTCACCAGCGGTGAGTTCAACGCGAATTACTACTACGTGAACGTCACCGAACCGCTGGCTGATTTGCGCATCAAAACCTACAGCGGCCGAGGCAACGTGGACATCGGTATTTCCTACTACAGCCCACCAACGCCCGAGGATTTCTGGTGGGGTGAACCCATCGAGTTTGAAGAAGACGGCAACGATGGAAAAGAAACCACTGTGGAGATGGAAGCATGGTCCACCGGCCCTGGTAACGATGAAGAGGTGCACCTCTTCGATGTTGAGCCAGGCCTCTACTACATCACGGCGTACAGTTTCCGAGAAGCC
>JASLVM010000011.1 GCA_030741355.1 Candidatus Poseidonia sp.
GGGAGGGCCGCCAGGGCCACCTTTCTTCGGACCGCCGGGAGGGCCACCCTTCTTTGGACCGCCGGGAGGGCCGCCGCTCTTCTTCGGACCAGGAGGACCGCCAGGGCCACCCTTCTTTGGACCGCCGGGTGGGCCGCCGCTCTTCTTCGGACCGGGTGGGCCGCCGCTCTTCTTCGGACCGGGAGGGCCGCCGCTCTTCTTCGGACCGGGAGGGCCACCGCTCTTCTTCGGACCGGGAGGGCCGCCTCGAGAGGGAGCAGGTTGCTCTTCCTCTTCTTCATCTTCGAACATGGCACCACAGTGAGGGCAAACAGGATCGCTCTCTTTGACCAATCCGTCGCAGATTTCACAAGCAAACATGTCTTCCTCAACGGCCTCTTCACCGATCTTCTCCGTTTTTCCGTCCTTTGAACGGAACATGGTGATATTACACGAGAGGTCAAACCCTTTCAGAGCGAGTTCCGTTTGAATCGCATGCTCAAAGGCCTGCGTGAGGTCGTCTGGCGTGTCCAAAACACGCCCGTCGTCCACATAGGTGATGTTGACATCGAACATATCATCGGTCAATTTCGTTTGAGGGGCCTCAACAGCAACGCCCCTTTTTCGAGCCACACGGCGCACGGCCACTTCGGAGATTCTGCGCAGAAGGGCTTCGCTGGGTGCATCGTTTGAGGGAGCTCCCAATGCACCTGCCATGATATCGGCTGCAGGGTTACTGTTCTCTGCTCCTCCGCGAAGATGAGCAGGGAGTTCTCCGCCGCCAAGGTTGGCCAGCACACTTGAGGCCGGTGTTTGATTCATTGACAGCCATTGGTTTCGACGCTCGTCTTTGACGGCACGCTCGGCCTCTGCGAGACGGTTCACCATCGCATCGGTTGGTGAGTTGGACGGGTTTTGGGCCACTTTCGTTCCACCGGCCGCCAATGGAGATACATTGCTGGACGTTGGCAACGCTCCGCTGGCGATGGACGGGCCGCGTTGGAGATTGGGCATGTCGTTCACTCCACCTTGAACATTCGAAGGAACGACGTTCCCCTGCTGTGGAGGGAATTGGTTCGGAGGGAATTGATTCGGAGGGAACCCGCCGGGCAAAGGTTGCTGTGGGTAGGCCCCTGGGGGGAGATTTTGTTGCTGGTGGATGCCTTGCGCCATCCCTTGAAGCATGTCAGGAGGCACCTGGCCCATCTGATTCATGTTGTTCTCCTGTTGCATGCGTTGTGCTTGGCCTGAAACGGGGTCAAACGAACGTTGCTGGGGAGGGAAGGACGGAATGCTTTGGTTGGGGGTTGGTGCGAAGCCGCCGGCGACCGAATTATCCTGTCGGGCTCCGCATTCTGGGCAGAACATACTGTCCGCTGGAATTTGTTCGCCGCATGCGCCACAGTTCACGGTGCCATCCCCTTCTATCGTTTGCTCATGCTACTGTTCCTAAAGGATTGCGTCAAGTTGGGCTGCATCCTATGCCTTCTCCACCAGAATTTCAAGGCGGGAGTCGGAGCGACGAATATCTTCATGGAGAAGGGCAGGGTGGACGACGTGGAGAGGGTTGAGTTGCCGGTTTTGGTGAATGAAAAAATCGACCGTCTTTTGGAGACCACCTCCCGTTCATTTTACCCTACCCTGAAATATCTTCCAAAGAAAACCCGAGGTCAAATTGGACTTCTCTATCTCCTGGCGAGGGTGGCCGATACCATCGCAGATTCAAAAGTCGGAGAGACGACGCTGCTCACCGAGCATCTACGTGCCTACAACGATGTTGTTCAAGGTCGCCGAGAAGAGCTTCCCGACCTGAGTGAACTGGCCGACATTCAAACCAACGAGCACGAAGCCGAACTCCTACGAAACGTGAGCGATGTGGTTGATGGCCTCCAAGTCTACAGCCCTGAAGACCAAGAACGCATGCTGGAGTGCCTTGAGATCATTGTTGGGGGGCAACTGCTCGATATCGAACGGTTTGGACCAGCCAACGAAGGCGGCAACATCTCTGCATTGCAAAGCGAAGAAGAACTGGACGATTACACCTTTCGAGTTGCGGGATGCGTAGGTGTGTTTTGGACGAAGATGTCGCTCGCCCACCTCATGAAACTCTCGCCCGAGGATGAAGCCTTGTTCATGGAACGAGGCATTCGGTTTGGGAAAGCCCTTCAGATGATCAACATCTTGCGGGACATACCAGAGGATTTGCGATTTGGAAGATGCTACATTCCTGAATCCTCGTTGAAGAGCATCGGACTCAAGCCCGAAGACCTGCTCAATGACGAACATCTCGATACCTTTCGCCCGCTTTACAACCGCTACTTGGACTTGACCAACGAACATCTCGAAGCAGCAACGGCTTACATCCGCATGATTCCGGAGACACAATTCCGCCTCAAGGCCTCCTGCATGCTCCCGGTCTTGGTCGGACAGCGAACGGTCACGCTCCTTCGAGAGGGCAACATACTCAACTCGGATGAGCGCATCAAGGTGACTCGGGACGAAATGAAAACCTATGCTCGCAGGCTGCTCCGTGCACTCTTGATCCCAGGTGGCGTCAAACGTCTTCTGGAAAAGAACAGAGACAAATAGCGACTCTATAGAATTTTGATGGATTTGTAAATTCTTACTGACTTAGAATTGAACAGCCAGCAAAGTGCACGCCTTTGAGGCGAGGTCTCATAAACAAGGGATGCAAGGGCCGAACGGTTAGGATGCTGGAACGCCGCAAACCTCTCGATTTGCTCTTCCCCCTCAAGGGAAACGCTGCGAGCAGAAATGGCGAGGAAGAAGTCCGCCCTCCAACCACACTCGACCGACTTCGAGCCGGTGTCACCCTTGCTCGTGACGCTGTGAAAGCCGTGAGTGTTACCGCCATGGAGGCCCTCAGAGAAGGTGCTTCCTTCATCGGTATCGTCGGTGAAACCAACGAATTGGTTGACCCGTTTTCTCACCTTGATGCCCCAATTTGGTCAGAAAAGCCTCCTGCAGAACTCAACAAACTCGCCTACCGATATTGCGAAGAATTGACCATGCGAGAAGCAGGCAACTTCTATCATTCGTTCAAGTATCTTCCAGAGGAGCAACGCTTGGCCATGTGCGCCATCTATGCCTTCTGTCGTCGTGCTGACGACATCGCCGATGGCGATTGGGCTGACCGATTCCCGGGAAGCAAAGGAGAGATGGATAAGGAAGCAACGGCCTACAGGAATCAACTCGAATCGCTCCAAGATCGTGGAACCATTCTTGACGAAGAAGCCTACCTCAACAAGATCACACAGCTCTTCTTCTTCCGGAAAAAATTGTCCACATGCTACGGAGACGTTCACTCAACCGACCCTGTCTTCCTCGCCCTCAAAGACACCGTGCAACGCTACAACATCCCAAGAGAAGTCTTCGACGACTTGATTTCAGGCATGGAAGACGACCTTTACAACAACCGCTATCGTACCTTTGACGAACTCTATGTCTACTGCTACCGTGTTGCCTCTGTTGTGGGCCTCATGTGCATTGAAGTCTATGGATACGACAACCCCATGGCCAGGAAATACGCAGAATCATGGGGCATTTTCATGCAGTTGACCAACGTTCTACGAGACGTCGGTGAAGACATTCAACGGGACCGAGTTTACCTTCCGCTCGACGAACTTGAACGCAACGACATGACCGAGCAGGAACTTGACGGCAAAATCGTACTCAACAAGCACTGGGAGCCCTATTGCCGACAATATGCTGCCCGAGCCCGAACCTACCTCGAAGAAGCTCGGGCCCTCCTACCGCTGCTTCCTCGACGAACCCGATACTCACCTGCTGCTATGATTGCATTTTACGACAAGATCCTCCGCCAAATTGAGAAGCAACAAGGCGACGTCTTCACCCAACGTGTCAAACTCAACAAACTGCAGAAGATTTCCCTCGCTGCAGCCGTCTATCTCCGTCACCGCTTCCTCCCAGCGTTCCTCGACCCTGTTTGGGGAGCGCTTGCACGAGTGGGTCTGCTGCCCAGCGTTTGAGCATCAAACTGCACCGCAGTGCTGAACTCACGGCTCATGTCCCGCTCGGTTGGGATGAACATCCAACATTTACGCTAGGCATCAAGCGTTTCGTGTGAAGGCTTGAATGCCCGTGATGTAGCGGCCCAAAATCAAATTGTGAATGTCATGGGTGCCTTCGTAAGTTTTCACCGACTCGAGATTGGCCATGTGGCGCATGATGGGGTACTCGTCAAGAATGCCATTGGCACCGTGGATGTCCCTTGCAACACGTGCAATTTCCAACGCAATGTCAACGTTGTTCATCTTGGCGAGAGAAATCTGTTCAGGGAACCATGAACCGTCGTCCTTCTTTTTGCCAAGATGGTAGGCCAAAAGTTGACCCTTGGTGATTTCACGCAACATCCAAGCCAACTTGTTTTGAACGAGTTGGTAAGAAGCGATGGGATGGTCGAATTGGATACGAGAGAGGGCGTAGGTCTTGGCGCTGTGGAAGCAAGCCATGGCCGAACCCAGCGCACCCCAAGAGATGCCGTATCGGGCGTTGTTCAAGCAGGAGAACGGCCCACGAAGACCCTTGACGCCGGGTAGCATGCGGTCCTTTGGAATCTTGCAGTCTTGGAACACCAGTTCGCTGGTTACGCTGGCCTTGAGGGAGTGCTTTCCTTTCATTTCAGGAGCCGAGAAGCCTTCGTCGTCTTTCTCAACGATGAATCCACGAATCACGCCGTCAAGTTTGGCCCAAACCACGGCGATGTCGGCAATGGTACCGTTGGTGATCCACATTTTTGCCCCGTTGAGAAGGTAGTGGTCGCCTTTATCTTCAGCCTTCGTGACCATGTCACCGGGATTTGAACCGTAGTCGGGTTCGGTCAATCCAAAACAACCAATCCATTCACCGGAGGCCATTTTTGGAAGGTATTTCTCTTTCTGCTCTTCTGAGCCAAAATCCCAGATGGGGTACATGGCGAGGGACCCCTGCACTGAAGCAAAGGAGCGCAGACCGCTGTCGCCTCGCTCCAATTCTTGGCAAATCAAACCGTAAGCGACGTAGGAAAGCCCGGGACATCCGTAGCCCTTGAGGGGCGCACCGAGCACGCCCATCTCGCCCAAAGCGACACGCCACTCATCAAGAAAGACACCTTCTTCACAGGCCTGTTCAATCTTGGGAATGACCGCTTCGTCAACCCATTCACGAACCATGTCCCTGACCATGATCTCTTCTTCTGTCAAGAGGCTTTCAACGTCGTAAAAATCCAGTCCTTCGAACGGCTCCATGTGGCACCCTCAATACTGGGGCCACGCGGGTGCTTCATCAACATGTCCCTGCGCTTGATAGAAAGCAGTGGGTCATTTCTTCCCAAACCGCAGTTCCCGGTACTTTCGTTGCATCCACGGGCTGTTCATGTAAATGAGGCCGAGAATGACGCCGGGAACCGAGACGGCGACGGCTCCAAGCACCAAGACGTCCATGATGTTCATTTCCACCTCTTCGACGGCGGGAGAGAATTTGATGATGTTTCCAAAATCGGTGATGATGAAGCCACTGTGCCTTGTGTTCTCCCAAACCACCGCAAGACCCCTTCCTGCAATCACGGCATCCCAAGCTGCGGTGTCCTCAGGGAGAAGGACGGAGAAGGCTTCTCCTGCTAGCGGGGTGTATCGGACCAATCCAAGCGGAGCGAGATGAATCAGATTGGTACCGTCATCCCCTCGCGACACGCCAACGAACTCGCCGGTCGGAAGGTCCCATGGGTCGGCAGGCTCGACGGTTGATTGACGAGCATCCAAGGTGTTGATTCGAACGACCATGGTCTCAAGGCCGCTGGCAAAGCCCACGCATTCATTGAGAACTGAGCTGGCACAATCCACTCCCACCCAAGTCAGTGCAGCCGTTTGTGATAACCATCCCAAGGCGTGGCCTTCGTCAATCACCGCCAAACCCTCGTCCACGGTTGACATGATGCAAACATTGTAATTTCGATGACAAGAAAGGTCAGTAACTCGACTTTCGCCTGTGTTTTCGAGCAACTCAAAACCCGTGTGTTCTGCAAACTTCCAAACCTTGCCTTCCGACGAAGCCACGTAAGCAAAGTCGCCGCCGGGTCTCCAAACCACCGAAGTAAGGTCGTGTCCAAGAACAGAAAACGTTCCGTTCACGTACGTGATGCTGTGATCATAAGTATCGTATCGCATGGCCATGCCTTCGTCGCCCACCAAAAGGGCCGTGTTTCCGCGGGGGTGCCAGGCGATGTCTTGAACCGTTGAGTTTCTTCCAGTAACCAGTTCAACATCTTGGGCCCGATTATCTGCTTCGTCAGCCGACAGGAGCCGGGCGAAACCGTTCATTCCCCCGACGAGCACATCCATACCGTCTGGAGAGACGGCACCAACCTTGATTCCGAGGTCGCTCTCACCAAGAGCCCCAGCATCCTCCAGTTCAATTCGGGTGAGAAGGTCGGCCGAGGCAAGCGGTGCAAGCAAGACCACGAGGAGCCCAACCGCCACCCAACTGGTCCTTC
The DNA here is from genome assembly GCA_030741355.1 of Candidatus Poseidonia sp. Classification (GTDB taxonomy): domain Archaea; phylum Thermoplasmatota; class Poseidoniia; order Poseidoniales; family Poseidoniaceae; genus Poseidonia. The sequence goes on from JASLVM010000011.1 coordinate 6,491, forward strand.
GCATGGAATGCCGACCATCGCTTGCATCAAAACATCTCCCATAGGGTGGCCACCAACTAGTGACTTGGACGGTGGGCTTATGAGACGCTGGCCGTTGCGTAGCCCATGGAGCGATTTGCCGTGAAGCGTGGCCTGATTAAATCGATGGGTGGAAACGCCGGTCTTGCCAAATTGGCCACCACATATTTTGAAAACATCAACGTCGATGCAGATGGAAACTTCACGGGCTCCTACGGGTTGCTCACCACCGTTCGTGGCTGCTACGATGAAAAAGGAAAGTTGGCTGTTGATGTCGTCCAACTCAAAGGAGGCGACCTCGCCGAATTCCTCGACAGTGAAGAAGGCCCGACAAAGGCCATGGAATCGCGCAAGCGATGGTCCGGCTTTCTCGACGAAGCCACGGGCTACAGTGCGAAACAGCGAGGGGACAAAGCCAAGGAGGAAGCAAAGAAATTCTCCAAGGCCAAAACAGCCATCAAGATGGCTCACAAATCCATGGAACTCATGAAAAACCTTGACCAAAATACGATTGACCAGGCGAATGAACTCATCGCTGGGCTTGAAGCCATGATCGAAGCAGGAAACCCGCCTTCTGAAACCCAAGTCAAGAAATTGGACAAGTTGTTTTGAGGGGATTTGATGGGCACAAAGCAAGACATTCCTGCCTTGCTCGCATCCAACGACGGGTACGCCTCCCTTGACGCCTCAACCCAAGAACGACTCAATTTGATGGTTGGCAGCGTTGAAGAAGTGGTCGGCGTCGAGCACCTGATTGAAGCCCTACAGAACGGCACCTCACACAGTGGCGATGATGTTCTTCGATGCTATGTCGGCTTTGAACCGAGCGGCAAAGCCCACATCGGATGGAAGGTGCTGGCGCTTCAACTTCGGCGCATGCTTGACGCCAACGCCAACGTGATGGTGTTCTTGGCCGACTGGCACGCTTGGGTGAACGACAAATTCAACGGTGACATGGAGGCCATCAAAACCACAGGCATCTACATGCAAGAAACCTTCCGAGCACTGCTCAATCACCCACCCGAGGGCACCGGTCCAGGGGAACTTCAATTCAAGTGGGCATCGGAATTGATGGAATCCAGTGATTACTGGGCCCGAGTTTTGCGCTGTTCAAAAGGTGCCACCTTGTCCATGGTCCGAAAGACCTTCACCATCATGGGCAGAGATGAAGCGTCCTCCGACCACGACCTGTCCAAGTTTTACTACCCCGCCATGCAAGCGGCTGACATCTTTGAGATGGACATTGACATTGCCATTGGCGGCATGGACCAGCGGAAAGCCCACATGTTCATGCGGGACGTGGCCTCAAAATACAACTGGCAAAAGGCCACGTGCCTCCACACGGCCATCATCTCGTCCCTCAAAGCCTCTGGATCACGCATGGAATCCTTTGACCACAAAATGTCGAAATCTGACCCCAGTGGCGCCCTCCTGCTCCACGACACCCCCAAGCAGCTTCGCAAAAAGATGAACAAAGCCTACATCTCACCCGATGACCCCAACTCGCCGGTGTACGAACTTGCCGAACACATCGTCCTTCCCGAAAACGGAGTGATTCACGTCACGCCCAATCCAAAATTCGGCGAGCCAAGCACTTGGACCAGTTTGGAGGAGTTCAGAAACGCTGTTATGGACGGCACCCTCCATCCCTTGGATGCAAAACTTGGTGTTGCAGATGGCTTAGCCAAAGGACTCGAAGGATTGGCTGCTCACTTTGAAGCCCATCCGGAAACGCTTGACAAGGTCACGGCGCTCATGCAGGGTTGACCTTAATCCTCGATGTGAAGTTCCTCAACACTGAGGATGTCGATGGAAAGAAGTCGGCGGGTATCTTTGGAAAAGGTTCGGTCAGGAACCGGCTGGACGCGCACAATACCGTTGATTCGCACGTAGGTTGAGGGTTCCAGTTGGTCCACAAGGTCGTCAGTGAGGGTTCCAACGATTTGATTTCGGGTGGAGCAATTGATGAGATGATGTTCGTTGTTGTAGGTGATTTGGCTCATGCTGATGTCTTGAACATCCTCGTACTTGCACTCTTCCACAATCATCGAGAATTCGCTGTCGGGGCGAATGAATCTCTTTGGAATGTCGGTTTTTTGGTAGTTCTCCATCAATTCGTGGAGGCAAGTCCGACAGAGGGAAGGGCTTTCACGTTCTCTGGCCCTCCGCTGAGGCACCTCAACACGTGATTCGCAGTCCATACATTCGTAGATGGCCAACTTAAGCCAGCCGTAGGGGTGTGAAACCTCGTTGATTTTGACATCCAAGCAAACCAAATCGTTTCGGTCGCGCATCCTCAACTCATCCACTCGATTGAGATAGTTCTTCGAAAGGCCCACCACTCGAAGCACCGGCCGGGTTGGAATGTTGTGTTGGTCAAATTGCTCTCGCATGATTCGGGAACCCAATTCAAGGGCTCTGGTCGGGTTTTCATGGAAGAATCGGCGAAGCGTATCTTTCTCATCCATGAGGGCGTGTTCAACGTGGAAACCGTGAACGCTGTCCTCCATGCCTTCCAATCGAGCAATGTCTTTTTCGTAGTTTTCAACGATCAACTCACGCCATTCGCGAAGGACAATTTGCTCATCTGGGTCAACATCAACTTTCCTCGGTGGCGACATGGAATATCTCCGCTGGTGAGACGGTTCATAATACTAACCAATGCCGACGAAAACCTGCACGCTGAGATACGCCCATGCGGTACCGTGGCAAGGTTCATGAATGGACTATGGGTGGGTTTGGGTAAGTATTGGAGCCGATATACATGCCCAACATCATCGTCCTCGTCAAACAAGTTCCCGACACCAACGCCAAGATTGTAGTCACCGGCGACCGCGTTGACCTCTCATCGGTCAAGATGGTCATGAGCCCCTATGATGAGTTCGCTGTTGAGACCGCCCTCCAGCACCGTGAGGCCGCAGGCGGCGAAGTCACGGCCGTTACCGTGGGCGGAGCAGGTGCAGAAAAGATTCTCAAGGACGCCAAAGCGATCGGTGTTGACCACATCGTCCGTATCGACGCCGATGACGAGATGGATTCCAACGCTCTTCAAACCCTGATCGCCAAAGCCGTCGGGGAACTTGGCGGTGAAGTGGTCTACTGCGGAAAGTCTGCTGCCGACACCGGTGCAGGCTCAACCGGGCCTGGCGTGGCCGAGCGCATGGGCTGGGCGTCCGTATCCAACATCATCGGTGCTGGATTTGATGGCGGTCTTTCGGTCACCATGCCCAGCGGTGGAGGCAACGCAAAAGTCAGCGTCCCTCTACCGGCCGTCATCTCATGCGACAAGGGAGGATTCAAGGTCCGCAAACCCAACGTCAAGGGCATCATGCAGGCGAAGAGAGCCAGCGTCGAGGTCCATTCTATAGAGGCTCCTGCTTCCACGGTTTCCATCGTCTCTCACGCACTTCCGCCTGCAAAGCCAGCCGGGAAGAGCTACGAAGGCGGAGCTGCCGCCGCCGAGGTGGCCAAATTGCTTCGAGATGAAGCCAACATTCTATGAGGTGAAGACATGACACAAACCATCGTTATCGCAGAAATGAGCAACAACACCGTCCACGCCAGCACCGCAGAACTTGTCAGTGCAGCCATCGCCTTGGGCGGCGAACCAACCCTTGTGGTGCCCTGCACCGAGGCCGCACAGGCGGATGGAGCAGCAAACATGGGGGCAGCAAACATCCTTGCGGCCAAATCCGCCGCCTTCTCCCACTACGACGCCAGCGGCTGGGCAGCCGCTCTCGATGCCGTCGCTCCTCAAGGAACGGTCATCACCGGCGCCAGTCCGCAATCAAAGGACCTGGCTGCACGTCTCGCCGCACGTCGCGGCGTTTCCGTGATTCAGGACGCCATTGCCATCCAAGGCAACAACATCACCTCGCCCGTCTACAGCGGAAAAGCCATGCAAACCGTTTCGGCTACGGGACCGGTGGTTGTCTCGGTTCGTTCAAACGTCTTCGCTGCCGCCCAAGGCGGAGCCTCGGAGGCCAGCGTGGTGGACACCGATGGCAACGTCGCTACATCCGTCCAAGAGTTCATGGCACGTGCCTCTGAACGGCTGGACGTGGCTGAAGCCAACATCATTATTTCCGGCGGACGCGGGATGGGTTCTCCAGACAATTTCTCTCACCTCGAAGCCATCGCCGATACCATCGGAGCCGCTGTTGGTGCCTCCCGAGCTGCCGTTGATACATGGGAGGCCATCCCTCACTCAATGCAGGTCGGTCAAACCGGAAAAACCGTGAACCCGAATTTGTACATCGCTGTCGGTATTTCAGGAGCCATTCAACACCTGGCGGGCATGCGTTCCTCCAAGTACATCGTGGCCATCAACAAAGACGCTGACGCTCCGATTTTCCAGCACGCTGACTACGGCATCGTTGCTACGTGGGAAGAGGCTCTGCCAGTGCTCCATGAGAGCCTGAAGGGCATGATGGGATGATCAGGCGTACTTGCCAAACCCGTACGTACCACCTTGGCCAGCCGGTTCACCAACGAATGGGTTGGTTCGTTTTTCATGACCGATGGTCGTCAACGGACCGTGGCCGGGATGGACGACCGTGTTTTCATCAAGCGGCCACAGTTGTGTGTGAATAGAATTCGCAAGCAGATCAAAATCTCCGCCCGAATTTGCAATATCGGTGCGCCCCACCGAACCTGCAAACAAGGTATCGCCAACAAACACATGGTCTGGGCCCCCTTCCACCGGCAGCAACAAGCAACACCCGCCAAGCGTGTGTCCCGGCGTGTGAAGAATTTGCAATTCGATACTTCCGAAGCGGTAGACTTCCTGGACATTGAGCGGTTGGTCTGCAACGGCAGGTTCGGGTAACTGAAGCCCATAACGACGTCCTGAGGCTTGGGCGAGGGTCTGCAAAAAAGTGTCATCTGGATGAAGATACCAATCCACGTCATAGTGCTCACGAAGAACTGGGATGAAGCCGCTATGGTCGAAATGCGCATGGGTGTTGACCAACGCCACAACCTTCCGTGGTGGAAGATCCTGTTCATTCGCCATGGCTTGTGATTCAGGACCCGTTGTCCAATTGGGTCCGGGACCCTCATAGCCGTCAAGCCAATCGATGATGCGTTGAGGTTCATCGCCTCCATCCACGATGATGGTGTCCCCCGTACTTCGGTCGGTGACCACCGAACACCGCATTTGAAGCGGACCGACGAAAAAATGCTCAATCCATGGTTCCGTCAGGGCCATGTTCCCCGGAGCAAGGGCTCCTTCATGAGGTTGAGCCATCCATCACATGCACAATCAGTGAATCCGTGGTCCACGAACCCTGTCGGTCCACCACTCGTAATTCGAAGGCATGACGGCCGACCGGGAGACGAAGTTTCAGTTGAGAGGTTGTTGAGAGTTCTTGACCTCTGTTATCGTGCCACGACCACTTCATGATTTGGTCATGAGGGTCATAGGAACCGCGCCCGTCGAGCAAGACAATGCAGGTTCCGTCAGCCTCGGCTTGATGCCGTTGGTCGTCACCTGCTATGGCCCTGGGAGGATGAACCTCGTCAACTGCGGCGGAAAGGGCATCCAGAAGCAGACCCGTCTCCTCGAGACTCATCTCTTCGGGGCTGTTGAGAGCATCCATCAACTCGTCCTCGTCAAGCATGGCTTCAACCTCAGAAGCAGATGTCTCGGCTGTACCCATGGCGGCCAAGAGAGAATCAGCCGGATGTTCAGAAGCAGGAGAACCAGCGTAGGAAACTCGCTCATCCTCGGTCAAGTGCATCAAGACATCATCATCGCCGTCGCCGTAGAGCTGCTCTGCAGTCAGGGTAGGGCTGGAAACGGCGTCCTGAAACCAGCCCGTTAACTCAGCAGCGTCCGTCTCCCAAACCTCCTTTTTGAGGTCAATACAACCGATGGGTTCTGGTTCGGTGTAATCGTTTTGATCGTCACCTGCGAAGATGAGGAGGTCCTTTCCTTGATGAACATGAAGGAGTTGGGGCATGCCCTGATGTTCGACCTTCCATGCTTGCTCGTCGGTGAAACCGTGGATGTAGAACCAAGAACTTGCCACCACACTGGATTGGTGTTCAAAGCACGTAAACACAGGGTGTCCTGTGGAAAGTACCGGGTCCATTCGTCCATCCTCGTGAAGCCGATGCACCGTTCCATCATCAAAACCAAGAATGGCCCCCAGGATTGCTTCTGAGGAAGTAAGTAAACGCATGCTTAGGTCCTTGCGAAGAAGAAGTTCGCCCTTGTCCCACAACTCAAATTCAATGGCTTCCTCCTCGCCGGCCACGAGTGCATGGCCTTCCCTGGTGAGAAAGAGGGCCCCTCCTCGAGTCAATCCCATACCCGTGATGCGCTCCCCGAGGTCTCCACGTTGTGGCCGACGCCAATGAACGTTCGATTCGTTAAGTGAAAGCACAGACCCGTCCTGCTGAGCAAGGTGAATCGATGCCTTTGAGACCGCCATCATCAAAACATCGCCCAAACCAAACCGTTCGGACAGGTTCTGCGATGGTCGTTCAAATTGAACGAGGTAAACCGAGCCCATGCCACTGATGACGGCCAATTTCAACCCCATGGGCTCACAGGTTTGGACGCCGCCATCCACCTCCTGCGACTCCAGTAATGTCCCGGTATAATCATAAAATGAAATGGAACCAATCTCGTCCCCGATCACCAAATGCGACCGATGAAAGAGCATGAAACTCACCCGGTGCGGGACCGAAAAATGCGCTTCTATCGCAAGGCCGACATCCTCTATCCGGCCAATCGTCACCGTTTGGTTGGACTCCGTCCACGCCACCAAATCCTCCTCGGTATGAACGCAAAGATGCTTAACCTTGCTTTCTGGTTTCACGAGGGCGTGGACGTGGCGGGTCAAGACCATGGTTAGAGGTGGCGCAAGTTGTTCAAAAGAACTCGGTTCACGCGTTCGTGTAGTTCACAAGGCATCATCGTTGTGAAGTTCAATCACCGCATCATCCGCATGAGCGCGCCCTTTTGCTCCGTCGTTTCGGGCGTCTTCCAATTTTTGCAGATACTCGGGACTGATATCGCCGGTGACATATTCTCCGTTGAAGCAACTGGAGTCAAAACAGTCAACTTCCGAACCGGATTGTTGAGTGACTTCAATCAAATCCTCCAATGTTTGGTAAAACAAGCGGTCGCTTCCAATGGTCGCATTGATCTCCTCAATGCTTCGGCCGTTGGCGATGAATTCCTTCACAGCAGGCATGTCGATTCCGTAGACGTTGGGGTGGCGAACAGGAGGTGCAGCGGAGGCGAAATACACCTTTGCCGCACCGACGTCCCGGGCCATCTCAATGATTTGAGCACTGGTGGTGCCCCGAACGATTGAATCGTCCACCAGCAAGACATTCTTTCCTCTGAATTCGTGCTCAATGGCGTTCAGTTTTCGACGAACGGATTTCTCTCGCAAGGCTTGTCCGGGCATGATGAACGTTCGACCGACGTATCTGTTTTTTACGAAGCCTTCCCTGTAGGGAAGGTTGAGGGCTTTGGCCATTTGGAGGGCAGCGATTCGCCCGGAATCAGGAATGGGAATCACGACATCAATATCGTGATCGGGCCATGATTCAAGCAAGCGCTCGGCCAGGCGTTGGCCTTGATTCAATCGTGATTGGTACACCGACATGCCGTCGATAACTGAATCCGGTCGAGCAAAATAGACGTGTTCAAAGATGCAAGGTGAGTAGCTTGCTGGCGGGGTGCATTGACGAGTGAAAAGATGACCTGAAGAACTGATGAAAATGGCTTCACCTGGAGCGATATCTCGCACGATTTCAAAGCCAAGGGCAGAGATGGCAACACTCTCACTGGCGACGATGTATTCGGTTTCGCCCTCAATTTCACGCTTACCGTAGACGAGTGGCCTGATGCCGTTGGGATCGCGGAAGGCAAGAATCCCATAGCCGGAAATGACCGAGACACAAGCGTAGCCTCCACGAACTCGGTCGTTGACCGCTGACACGGCGCCAAAGATGGTCTCGATGTTGATGTGCGGATTGCCTTGAATGCGAAGTGAGGATGAGCGTTCGCCCAACTCTACAGCGAGGGCGTTGAGGAGGAGTTCGGAGTCACTCGTCGTGTTGATGTGCCTCATGCATTCGTCGCGGAGATAAATCCCAAGTTCTTCGGCGTTGGTCAGGTTTCCGTTGTGTGCCAAGGCAATACCGTAGGGCGAATTGACGTAAAACGGCTGAGCCTCGGCCCGAGAGGACGAGCCTGCCGTAGGATAGCGAACATGGCCAATGCCAACGTTGCCCTCAAGGCGAAGCATGTGGCGCTTGAAAAACACATCAGCGACAAGACCGTTTGATTTTCTGAGGCGGAAATTACCCTCGGTATCGGTCAGGATTCCTGCCGCATCTTGCCCACGGTGCTGAAGTACCGTGAGACCGTCGTAGAGCAATTGATTCACGTGCGAACCGTGTTGCCCAACAATTCCGAGAATGCCGCACATGCGTTCGCCTCGTGTCAACTAAACTGAGGTTGCTTCTTATCGTTGCGATGAGAATGCATCAAGCCTTGGGGCGATGGGTCTTCTTCGACCAGTTGTACTTTCGAATCCTTGCAGATTCCCCGTATCCACAGGATGCGCAGACCTTCTTCTGCTTGTGGTAAGCGTTGCGTCCGCAGCGTCGGCAACGAATATGGGTGGTCTTTTGTCGCTTACCCATGGATGGTGTACCTTTGGACATGCGCTCACCCGAACGACTTGCCCACCGACCACCCCCTTATGAAAGCAACGGCAGGGCTTTGGTCGTGTTTCATTCCTCTTCGAATTGAATTGCTCGTGGAGGCGTGTTCATCAAACTGGCAAACAACGTACCCGCCACAACCATGACCGCCATGCCCATCCCGAGGACGGTGGTCGCCAAGCGGATGAGATTGGAGAGTGCTTGCGCCCGAACCGAGCCGTTGTCTTCCATGAGCAGTTCGCCCTGGGAGAGGAAGAAGACGGTCATCCCAACACCGAGAAGCACGCTCATGAACATCCCAAGAAGAGGGGCAATGGGGCGCTTACGAGCATCGCCGTAGACGAAGAGCGTCAACAAGAGAATGAACGAAACGAACGTGAAAGAGGTCAAAAGAGCGTTGGCGAAACGGATGAGCGTCCCATCGGTGGACTCAATCGAAACCAAACCCACCAAAATCAAAACCGCTCCCGCAGGGAGAACAGCGAACGCACCCAAACGGGTGAGCGAACTCAAGGGAGAACCTTCACTCATCTTCACCCTCACCTCCTACATGCTGAGCGATGATGTGGCTCGCTTTTTCGAGTTGATCTTGGTTTGGGGGGTCCAGTCGTTTTGGGACGGGTTGTTGCGATTCATAGAACGCCAGGACCACGGCAAAAAGCAGAACTGCAACTGCTGCACCGACCATGACCCCGAAGATATCGGCGCTTGCGAAGAGCAACTCCGTTGCAAAACGCTCGTGGTCAACATTTGGTCCGTCAAACAGTGAACCCAACAGCATCAGGATGATGGCCAAGCTGGCGGACACCAACATCAACCGCTGCTCTTGTTGCCGCTGTTCACCAACCAAACCAACGATCGCATACGTGGCAGAGGAACACACCAAAACACCGAGCAACATCGTTGGCCAGAAAATGTACCAGTACCTGTTGACCTCTGCGGGATAGGTCGGCGTCAAGACCCACCAGTGCATGGCTTCAAGCCACAGCACGCCGACCACGACCATGGCAACACCGATGTTGCGATCGGTGCGGCTCAGCCTGCCAACGGGCACATGGCCGGAAAAGGCAATTTGGTACAGGCCAACCGCCAACAACACGGCCGGTCCAATCAAACTCCCAAGAAGATGACCAAAAGCACTGGAAGGTGAGAACGACAACGTCCAGGGCGTCAGCATCAACGAAAGGACGCCGAGCCCGAAGAGGGCGCCTCCCAAGCGGCGTTGCCAGTTCACCTTCGAAAAAAACGCCAACATGGCGCCCATCACAACGAAAAGCCCAGCCACCCAGAAGAAAACGAACGCTTGCGTCGCTTCTTCCATAGGGTACGCTAGGCGCAGAGATTTATAGAGAATACCTCAGAGGGAACCGCAGTGCCCCGAACACACCAAAAGCGGTGGCGGAGGGCATAAATACCCCCCCTCTGTGGGCTGAACGCTTAGGTGTTCACATGGTGAAGCGACCCCGTCAAGTTATGCGCTACAGCCCGTCTGCTGGCAAGCACACCCTCCACACGGTTGAGCGTGTCAAGAAAAAGCGAGCCTCTGAGCTTCGCTGGGGTCAGCGACGTTTCCGCCGCGTGATGGCTGGATACCGTGGTTTCCCCCGTCCAAAACCCGACGGTCGCGAGAAGCCAACCAAGCGCGTCAACATTCTCTACCGGTGCACAGAAACCGGCAAAGCCCACTACGCACCTTGCAAGCGTGCCAAGAAATTCGAACTTGTGGATCGATGAGGTGAATTCAATGACCAACCATTTCCTGAAAGTTAGTTGCCGAGATTGCGGAAGCGAATCGATTATTTTCTCACGCGCCACGACATCCATCGCTTGCGGTGTTTGCAGCGCTACATTGACCAAGCCATCTGGTGGAAAAGCAGACCTCGTCGGCTGCACCGTTGTGGAAGCACTGAACTGAGGAGGCTGAGCCTCCATGTCCAACCAACCCGGTGCCACCCCCGAAGAAGGGGAATTGGTGGTCGCCACCATCACCACCGTGAAGCAAAACGGAGCCTATGTCCTCCTTGATGAGTTTGAAGGCATTGAAGGGTTCATCTTCATCGGTGAAATCGCTTCGGGTTGGGTCAAAAATATTCGAGGGTTCGTACGAGAAGGCCAGCGCGTGATCTGCAAGGTCATGCGAACACGCCGGGACGGGACGTCGCTGGAACTTTCACTCAAGTCGGTTTCAGAAGAGCGCCGTCGAGACCGGCTTCAAGAATGGAAGAACGAACAGCGAGCTCACCAACTTCTCAAAGTCCTCGGCGAAAAGGTCGGATGGAAGCAAGAGGAAATCGACGAACAAGCCGTTGAATTGGCCGATGCCTTCGGCGGACTCTACACCGCTTTCGAAGAAGCGGCCATGCAAGAAGGAGCGCTCCAAAACGCTGGATTCGAAGGTGATTGGCTAGCACCTTTCATCGAACTCGCCGTGGAAAACATCATCCCGCCCTTCGTTGAGGTCCGTGGAAAGTTGACCTTGAGCATCAATGATACCAACGGGGTTGCGGTCATTCGCTCTGCCCTTGAAGCCGCTGAATCCCTTACCAACGAAGAAGAAGAGATTGACGTCAAATGCTTCTATGATGGTGCGCCATCCTACCGCCTCGAACTTCGAGCACCTGACTTCAAGGTCGCTGAAACGATGTGGGAACAAGCAACCCAAGCCGTGGTCAACCACATGACCGCCGCTGGCGGTGAAGCCAGCGCAGAACGAGAGTGAGAACATGGCAAAGCAGCGCATGCAACAATGCCTCTCGTGTGGAGCGTTTTCACTCAAAACAACTTGCCCGCTGTGTGGTGAGCGTGCCCAAGCAGCAGCTCCGTTGAAATGGTCGCCAGAAGATCATCGAGCCACCCTGCGCCGTCAAATGAACGGCGTTGAAGAAGCAGAATGGCCCTCAAAACTCGCCACGTTGCCCAGCCTTGAGGACATGAAAGCCCAGGCACCTGCAGAAGAAGAGTGAACGCCCAACGAGAAACCGACGCCAAATGAGGCAGAATGGGTTCTTGGGCATCTCAAACATTATACTGCGTGTTGCGTGGATGGGCATTCCATGACCATGCGTATTGAATGGAGAGGAAGCGCAAACAAACTCCCCCATGGTGCTACGGCGCTGGTGGCCTTCCCCGGCGTGGGCAACATCGGCAAGATGGCCGTGGATTCGATCTGCGAACTTCACGAGTCGGTTGAACTCGTTCGCCTTCACCCGGTCGGCCTTCCCCCGCACGCACATTTGGATGAAGACGGTTTACTCGCACCACCGCACTTGACAGTTCGCCAAATACAAACCCCCAGCGGAATACCGTTGATCACGCTCACGGGGAAAACCCAGCCAACTGAACCAAGTCAACAATCCGTTTTGGCTGGTGAATTGATGTCGTTTTTCCAAGACCAAGGCGTGGCAACCGTCCTGGTTCTCGCTGGGATGTTCGATAAGCCAGAAAACAAAGAGACCTTTGCCGTAGCAAGTTCAGCATCGTTCCGCATTGACATGGAAGCCTTGGGCGTTGATGTCCGTCGAGACAAACCAAAATCTGGCGCCGTTGGCATGCCTGCATTGCTCGCTTCAATGGGTCCGCTTTTCGAACTCAACTCGGCATGCGTTATCGCCACCAGCGTCGGTAGCAGTGCCGACATCATGGGTTCTCAAAGGGTGATTGAGCATCTCGAAGGATGGTTCGACTTTGGTTTGACCGTCCCCACCAACGGCGGTGAATGGTTGCGTGAAAAACTCGAGGCCATCGCTCCCGCGGTCAAGGAAGACCTGGTGAAGGAAATGACCGGTTCTCACGACGCTTTCTACATGTGAAGGGAGCGCCGAGAGAGGGATTTGAACCCCCGCGTCCAAGGGACAGTGGATTTCGAATCCACCGCAATACCGGGCTATGCGACCTCGGCTCCATCCCCCGGCTCTTGCGCCACCGTCATAAGCATGATGTTTGGTCGGGATGTCATGGAGGTCCGCTTTCACGGCAAGGATGTTGACATCACGGTCAACATGGAATCCGGTAGCACAGTTCGAAGGGCTTTGGAAGAAGCCAACATCATGCCTTCGATGGTCATCGTCAGCTACGAAGGAACCGTTTTGCCGCATTCAACACCGCTTCAGCAAAACGTGGAACTACTGGTCACGACCATCTCTTCAGGCGGTTGACCGGTCCACCCGCTCAATGATTTGAAGCCGGGATTTTCGGGTGTAATCACAACGAATTTCCGACGCCCAAGCATCCAAACCGACGTTGGCGAGAACAACAGCATCACCGACCTCGAGCATGGCGTACTGTGAATTCCAGTCGTCTGCCCAGCCCTCGACTTTGCAAGCACCTGTATGATCCATCAGCATCAGGCCTTTTCGGAACCAAGCCTTGCCGTTTTTCCCGACACCCGATTTTTCATAGGTGTAGACAACGGTCCCCCCCACGTTGTGTTTGGCTTGGTAGTCAAACAGGTCAAACGATTCGATGTCCGGGTCTTCGTCGGCTTCAAGGCGAGAGAACGGGTCCATTTTGAGTACGATTTCACCCTTCCAATTGATGGAGAAAATAGCGTCTCGCAGGAGCACCTTCGCCCCTTTCATCGCCGGTACGGTGACGGTTGGTTCACCGTTTGCATTCGCTGTGGCCACCACTTGGATATGAGCGGTGTTGGCGCCTTGTTTCAGGGTCATCTTCAGAGGTATGTTCTCTCTTACATAGCCCACTGAGAACAATTCACCCCGAACCGTTGCCCGGGGATTGAGCGCCCCTATCTGTTGGAGAGGCGTTCGTTGATTGGAACCGGGCAGTTGCACGGACGAGGAAAGCCGCTGGTCATCCGTTCCTTCACCGCTTGGACAAACAGAACGCCAATCGCAACGGTCACAACGCGTTTCTTGAGGTGGATCTGAAGGAATGCCTCCCGGAGAGAAGCCTCGCATCGGGCGAGGCGTTGGGGGGCAGTCATCGAGCAGCGGTGTGCTTTCCTTGAGTTCCTCCCACAAGGCCTTCATCTCGTCTTCAATCTCTTGCATCTCGTCAACACTCGGCACGGCAATGGATTTGATGCTGGGGTGGCCAAGGTACCAGATTTGAAGGCCCCCCACCGTTTCTTTTCGTTCGTGAGTTACGTACCAGAGCATGGCGTACATCTTGAGTTGTTCAACGTAATCGCCCGAGCGGTCGTTTGCACCAAGGCTGGCTTTGATATCAACGATGACCGGCGTTCCCGACCATCGATACACCAAATCGTACTCCCCTTGGAACCAATGCTCGGGATGGATGGCGTTCATGGTAAACTTCGGCGCACTTGGGTCCACAAACCATGGACGAGCGATTTCCCAAGCTTCAGCCCATGAAACCGGACCTTCACCTCGAAGCGGATGGCCATCGGAGAAGGGTTCGTGTGGGAAACCGTCAGGCGCTGGCCAGAGCGCTCGATCGCCTTTTCTCCAGGCCTCTTTTGAGGGCCCGCCGTCGGCATCAAAGCAGCGCTCAACCTCATCAAGGTGGAAACGTAGCCCGCTTTCCACCATCGCTTGGCATCGATCAACATCCACTTCATTCCATTCACCTGCTTTCCGCTCGTCTTTTTCCCATTCAAGGCGCATGCGTTCCAGAGCAGGAGGAAGATGGACCCGACAACGTTCGAGGACCCATGCTTCAAGTTCATCCTTGGATTTCGGCACTTCGTTGGGAAACAGAGGCATGAGGCCCATGGAAGGCCAAACGAAATCCGCCCTCGGCAACGGTGTTCCGTCCTCTCCGTACGGTGATGAGCCGATGGCGTATTGACCTGCGTTTGCAACGACAAAACCAGGAGATTCCCGAAGCACGTTGCAGATGGCCTCCTCAACTGCCCTACCGACAAAGAGAACCGGGATTTGGGGCATCTTGAACCGATAGACTTTCTGATAAAACCACAGACGCGGACAAGCCAGATAGGTGTTGGCTTGGCTGGCCGACATTCGATTGTAAGGCCCGACAGTATCCACTTCGCTTTTGGCCAGATGCACGGGCATGTAACAGCGAAATCATCCACACTTTTTCAAGCCTCAGTGCAGAGTGGGTGGCTCATCGTTGGCTGAAGGTTTCCAATCGTGTTTTTCGATTGTCAATGCGGAGTTGCAAAAGGCCAGAACGCCAGCCAAGTTCCACTCCGGTCATGGCGACACCATCACCGGGTCGCAGGGCGAGTAAACGTTGATTGATGCTGGAACCAAACGCTACCACCTCGGCCACATGGTGGCCATCCCAAAGCATCAATGCGAGCATGCTCCAAGGCTTCCCATCCACACGAGTACCGGAACGCCGTCGAATTCCGATGACATGCCCCTTGACATTGGCCCTGGTTCGGAGCAAACCAAGTCGAGTGAGATCGGGGAGCGTCTCTTCGTTGACCTCTTCGTTGGGATGGAGGACCGTGTTCGCATCGACATAGAGACGAGGTTGGTCCCGCCACACACCCGGAAGTGCGTCCACCAACACCACCTCCTGTTCCATGCGGTCATGCAGTTGAGGAAAAGCGCCGGGTTCACTTTCCTCGACGATGATGTGTTGTTGGCCAACCACCAACACCGCCCCCAAAACGGGTTCAGCGAAATGGTTCGGCATTGGCCCCCAAGCGCCCGTGAGTCGGCCTCTGACCGCCACACGACCTTGGACATCGCCCAAGGGTGCATAGGGAGATTTCATGGAAACATCGGGCACGGAGGTGATCCAGTTGAGATGATCCGGCACAGACCATTCGCCTTCATCAGAGCGAGACACAGCGCACCAGCCACAACCTGCCGCATCACCATTGCAGGCCTCGCCGGGGGCTGCAGGGAAGGCTTTGACTCCTTTCTCAGCATCTTGCATGGCCCGATGATGTTGATGGAAAAGAGAGGAGAGGGGCGCCATATCGGCCTTGGCAGGTGGCTCATAAGCGACGCGATGACCCCCGTGGAGGTACCAGCCTTCCATGCCCTTCACGGTTTGACCGTCATGCGTTTCGTGCCATAACCAAGCGTAAAAACGCAATTGGTGTTCAAGGGAAGAGGAAAAGGCCGAGCCTGGCGACCCAGACTTGATGTCAACAATCCGAATCTCACCGTCCCAACGAAGCACCAAATCCAATTCTCCCGATGCCCAACCGTCCGGATGATAGAGGCGTTGAGGTTGGTGAACCCGGGGGTCTTTGAACCAAGGTCGAGCGCATTCCCAAGCTTCATGCCACGTGATGGGGGCGTCAACAACGGACCATGACGGAGTTGATGAAGACGCCCAAGTCCGCTTTTCGACATCCCTTACCTTTTCAGGCAGAGGAAAAACGGGCACGCTCCCTTGAGCGGGTTCCGGGACATCGAAGGGTTGTTCACCCGTTCGCCGAAGGTTGAGATAAGGTCCACCGTCCTGTGCAAAACAAGCGCTCACTTCCTCGAAGAACAGGCCCAAGCCGTCCAAGAGCCGATGTTCGAGCGAAGCGAGTTCCACCTCATCCCATGCATCTTCGCTGGACTTCCAAAGCACATCACCCCACATCGTTTGGCCCGTGGACAAGGCTTGCTCTGCCACCTTGGCGACGTTGCCGTGCGCCCACGCTTTCAATTGGTCAAGACTGCTCACTTCTGGAGGATGCAGCATCAACAACTCGCACAGCGCGTCTTCGAGCACCACGCCCAAGATTTGCGAGGGGCGTGTCGGGCCCTGGAGGCCGATTTGATAGGAGTATTGCCACTGCTTTGGACACCGTAAAAACGTCGTAAGCGAACTGGCAGAAATTCGACCTCTGGTCCGGCCAAGCGGGCCGCCGCGAGGAGGGAGTCCTACTGGCACAAGATGACCTCCACAGGGAAAAGTCGACCAAGCAAAACATCAGGCATCGTAGGAATAATAGTCACCACTGTTTCGTTGTTCCCGGTCTTTTCTGCTCTCATTTTTGTTGATGCGGGGGCGCCGTGAATCGTGGTCTCGCCGGAACGTGACGTTCACTCCTTCCAAGAAGCGGTTCATTCCCTCTCTGAGATGATAAGGTCCCGTTGCGCGCCCCTCAACACCGCCTTCACCCTCAAAGACGAGCAGCGAATCCGATACGATATCAATGAAATAGACGTCGTGGTCGATGACAAAGGCTGACTTTTCATTGGCCTCCATCGTCCTGCGGATCGCTTTTGCGGCTTCCATACGAGCGTTGGCGTCGAGGTGCGCAGAAGGTTCGTCGAGAAGATAGAGGTCTGCATCCCTGCCCAAACAAAGCGCAATGGAGACCGCCTGACGCTCACCTCCTGAGAGTTTCTTCACCCGCTTGGGAAGGAGTTGGTCAATGCCAAGCGCCTTGATGACGTTCACGTTGAATTCTCCGCTTCGCCAACGTGGCCCAAGTTCGCTGTCCAACCACAATTGCACGGAACCGTTGATGTCGACATCGATGTGTTGAGGTTTGTAGGAAATGGTGGCGCCGGCGGACACCCATCCTTCGTCGTATTCATGCTCGCCAGCGAGGATTTTGATCATGGTTGACTTCCCGGTGCCGTTCGAGCCAACGACCCCGACGACTTCCGAACGGTGGACCGCTCCTTCGCCTGAAGTAAGTTTAAACTCACCAAGTGTCTTTTCAAGGCCCCCCCAACTCACGACCGGCGTACCGATTTCAGCCGTACGGTCTCGATGCCGAAGGAACTTGATCGGCTTATCTCTGATGCGAACATTCTCCTCAGGAAGAAAACCATCGAGGTAGGTGTTGATGGCCTGCCGTGTTGAACGGGCTGGCGTGAAAATACCGAAAGCGCCCTTTTTCCCGTAGACGATGTGAACCAAATCTGCCAGGACGTCGAGGACCGCCAAATCGTGTTCAATCACGATGACACGCTTGGTTTCGGCGAGGTCTTGGATGATACGGACGATGCGCATGCGTTCATGGATATCCAGATAGGAGGAGGGTTCATCGAAGAAGTACACATCGACGTCGCGAAGAATCGTCGCACAGATGGCCATGCGTTGCAGTTCACCGCCAGACAGTTGCTGAACGGTTCGTTGAAGCAAATGGTCAATCCCCAGCGAACGGGTGGTGGATTCCAGAAGGCCCCGTTCGTCAACCTTGCTGAGAAGGTCATGCACGGTACCTTTGACCCGCTTCGGGAGTTTGTCCACGTTTTGGGGCTTGAGGGCCACGCGGATGGTTCCTTTCTGAATGGCGATGAAGAAATCACGAAGTTCACCTTTGGGAAGCGAATCGATGACGTTACTCCAATCCGGCTCTTGTTCAAGCCAATCACCCAGATTGGGCGTCATGCGGCCCGAAAGAGCGCTGATGGCGGTCGACTTCCCCATGCCATTGGGCCCGAGAATGCCGACAACGCTTTCCTTGGAAGGTGTTGGGAGCCGAAACAAACGAAACCCGTTCATGGAATAACGATGAATCATGTCTGTTTCAAGCTCGCTCGGTAGGTTTTCGATGATCAGGGCGTCATGGGGGCATTTGTTGATGCAGATGCCGCATCCAATGCAAAGGCTCTCGGAGATGTGAGGCTTGCCGGTGTGCTCGTCCATGATGATGCATTCTTGCCCGTTGCGGACAGGGGGGCAGAACACGTGGCACTCGTCGTTACACTTCTTCGGTTGACAATTGTCTTCCTTCAGAACCGCAACACGCATTCCGTCACCCAACCTATCCTCTCGTCTTTTCTATTTTGTTTCACCTGCCGTTCCCCGGTCAAAACCGGGAAAGACAGCCAAAGTGCTGTTGCTCAAATGAGACCCTTGAGGTGCTCATGTCCTCGGATGAGGCGAATGGTGCACGGGGTGGGGAATTTCATACTGGCCTTGCGAAGCGCATCACGGGCCGTGAGGTAGTGCTCTGCGTTGACCTGGATGGAGATGACTCGCTGGCCACGCTTTACACGGGCTGCCGTACCGACGTTCTTACCGAAAGCACATCGCATGCCTTGGGAAACACGGTCTGCACCAGCACCGGTGGCTTGCTTGTTCTCTCGAAGCACGTGGTGTGGGAAGGTGTGAACTCGTAGAGCGTAGCCTTGGGCACCTGCCTGATTACGAATCGTGGAGTTGGAAACGACACGGGCGGCCTCAAGGGCCGTGTGGCGGATCTGAACATCGTTATCAGCACGAAGTTCGATGACCACTTGGAACTGGCCCGTTTCAGCAGCACGGCGGTTTCCGACGTGGAATTGCATGATACGGTTGTTGGGAACACCACCGATGTACTTTCGGCGGGTGTAGGCGGGGCCTTTCAATCGGCGGTACATCACAGCGGGTTTACGTGCCATAGGTCTGCCTCCAAGCATGCCTGCGACCGATGCTCCCTTTATGATATCTCCGCCCACGACTTCAACCATTCACCGGTCGCCATTTTTCGCTTCAGGAAGCAAAGTCTTCATGGGGCGGACACCACAGCACGAATCATGGCTGGACGGTGGCGGCGCCTGCTCGAGGAGGAATCCGAACACCAGTGGCTTACGCTGTCCTTGTTCGCCCTTTTCGTTCTGTTCGGGGCTTTTGCCATTGACGCCACGGAACATTTTGTAGGCGACCGAATCACAAATGTCACGGCCCAACACCAAGGCGGATTGGTCCTTGACATTGAATATCATGAAAACAATGGCTCCTACACCTCACTCGTTTTCGCCCCAGGAGCAGGCTATCATCTGTTCACCGAACACGTTGATGACGGAACCGTCAGCGAGGTGTACAGCCCAGAAAGAATTGACTTGGCGGATGAAGTGAATTTTCTAAAGACGATGCCGGACGGTGAAATCCTGTTTTCTGTTCAGCCCAATCAATTGATTGGACTCCAAGGCAACACCATGGTGACCTACGACTATGGATTGGAGGACGAATCGTTCACCACGCTGGATGTGGCCGAATTTGAAAACGATGAAGCAACGCATCGTTTGATGCTAACACAGGAAGGAAGCACAAACTCCTTCCGTGGCGTTGTCGGCATGTCTCCAACCGCCCCGATGTCCATGTCCTCGGGCGTTCAGTGGCACCATGTTGAAGCTCATTCAGAAGGAGTCTGGGTGGGCTTGGGCACGCACATCAGCACCTCTGGAGCAGATGGTTCAAGCCCAGCAACACCAGAGCCTCGACCGGTGCTTGGTTGGATTGTATGGGACGGAAGCGATGCAACGCCTGTCCTTCGAAACGTTGAGATGTTCTCCTCCGGCATGTTCCATTCCTTTGCCGCCGCTGGAAGCGATTTGATCGTCGGTGGCACCGTGGAGAGTTTGGTCATCAGCCCAAACGAAAAGGTGCAAACGTTGAACGCGCCCTCGACCATGGTGGTAAGCGACCTTGACGGCACTGTTTGGTTCATCGGCGCTCTTGGCTCAACAACGATTTCCACCTACAACAACGGGGTGTTTGAGGTCCATCAACTCAGTCGCCCCATCCCCGTTGACGCCTCGGATGCGGGTGCCCAACAGGAATTCATCCACGTCCACGGCACGGACGTTAACGGCCAGCCCATCCAATGGTCAATCGACACCACAGCCGACGGTTCTATAGAGAGCGGCCGAGGTTTCCTGAACCTGTTGTTCTTGATTGGAGGGGGCGTGTTATTGGCCATGATGGCCATGTACGCCGTTGAACAGCTTCGAAGCACAACTTAACCCGGCAAAGGACACGGCATCTCGGCCTCAGCGAGCCAATGTATTGAGAACCTTCATGTGCCCTCGTCAGCCTTCCCAAACTCCAGCGTAAGCCATGGAGCGTGTAAGCATGTCCAAACGAGGAATGATGGACCAGTTCTTTGACATCAAAGAACAGCACCCAGACACCATCCTTTTCTTCAGAATGGGAGATTTCTACGAACTCTTCCACGACGATGCTGAAGTGGCTGCTGATGTGCTCGGACTCTCTTTGACCTCTCGGGATAAAAACGCCGAGAAGCCCATACCAATGGCCGGATTTCCGTGGCACGGACTTGAAGACCACCTTCGAACCATGCTTCGGGCAGGCTACAAAGTGACGGTCGCTGAACAAGAAGAAGAATTGAGGCCCGGAGCGAAATTACTGGAACGGGTGGTGACTCGAGTCTATACGCCAGGCAGCCTCTACGAGGAAGGGTTGTTGGAGAGTGATGAGCAATCCTTGCTTGCAGCCGTGGTCCTCGGGTCGGAATCTTTGGGCCTTGCGGTGCTCGATGCTTCAACAGGCAAGGCATGGGCCAGCTCCCATGAGGGCTCCGAGCGCTTCATCCGTCTCCAAGACGACTTGCTTCGATGGCAACCAAGTGAACTCGTCGTCTCACCAAAAGACGCCGGAAACGACCACCTTGCTCCGCTTTTCCCACGCCTGGAAGCCACGATGGTGAGCCAACACCAACTCAGCCAAACCAAACGAGAGGAGCGATTGCGAACGATGCTGGATGTGGCGGACTTAGGCCACCTTGACCTCGACCACGCCCCGTTAGCCATATCGGCCACAGGACTTGCTGCAGACTACCTCGCTACGGTCCACCTGCGTCAGGACATCCCGCTGCAGGACGTTGAACTGGTTGAAGAGCAGGGCCACCTGCTGTTGGATCAGACGACGCTACGAAATTTGGAATTGACCTCGACCTTGGCCGGCGAATACGATGGAAGCCTGCTCTCAACCCTCAATCGCTGTCGCACCGCTATGGGCCGACGTCTCCTGAAGACATGGATACTCCATCCGCTTTCAGACAAAGAAGCCATTCAAACGAGGCATCAAGCCGTGGCCACGTTGACCCGCTCGGCACGACGCCTTGACGGCATGCGCACATCGTTGAAAGGCATCAGGGACATGGAACGCTTGGCCACACAACTCGCTTATCAGCGAAGTAATGCAAGGGATTTGGTCGCGACAGCCCATGCCCTTGAACGAATGCCCGCCCTCATTCAGTGGTGCAAAGACAGTCAAGACCCGCTCCTTATCCACCTCAGTCAAGGACTTGACCAACTCAATGAAATGAGGGAAACCATTCACAACACCCTCGACGAACATCCGCCACTGGGATTACGAGACGGAGGTCTTCTGCGAAACGGCGTGGATGAAGAGGTCGACCAGTTGCGCACAGTCACCTCCGAGGGGAAGGCATGGTTTTCCAACCTTGAACAAAGGCTTCGTGAAGAATTGGCCATCCCCTCGTTGAAAGTCAAGAACAATCGCCAGGTTGGATGGTACATTGAAGTCACCCAAACACACAGCGAAAAGGTCCCAGAGACATGGCGTCGAAAACAACAATTGACCAATGGCTCGAGGTACACCACGGAAGAACTGGTCGAGCGGGATGACCTGTTGTTGACCGCCGATTCAAAACTGAAAGAACTCGAGTATCGGCGCTTCCTCGAACTGCGCACCTATTGTGGCACACAAGCGACGGTGCTGGCCGACATCGCTCGTCGTGTTGCATGCATCGATGTGTTACAGTGCTTTGCCTCGGTGAGCAGAGAAAGAAACTGGACCAAACCAGACATCACGGACAAACACCAGATACAGTTGGAAGGCGCTCGGCATCCCGTTTTGGAAACGCAGTCAGGTTTCGTACCCAACGATGTCTCCATGAATCAAAAGCGTAGTTTCCTTCTCATCACCGGCCCCAACATGGGCGGTAAATCCACCTATCTTCGAACGGTTGCGTTGGTCACCGTTCTTGCACAAGCCGGCTGTTTTGTGCCTGCCAAGCAGGCCAAGGTCGGTTTGGTGGACCGTATCTTCACGCGTGTTGGAGCAAGCGACGATCTCAAACGAGGGCGTTCGACGTTCATGATGGAAATGATCGAAGTGGCCCACATTCTCAAGCGAGCCTCTGAACGCTCCCTGGTGCTGCTGGATGAAATCGGCCGAGGCACGTCCACTTTTGATGGTCTTTCAATCGCTTGGTCGGTCACCGAAGACATCTGTTCCAGAATCGGCGCCCGGACGCTTTTTGCCACCCACTACCACCAACTCATCGGTTTGGAAGGTGAGGTGAACGGGTTGTGCAATGTTCACGTTCAAGTCGCTCAAGTTGATGGGAAACTGCGTTTCCTTCACACCGTTGCGGACGGGCCATGCGATGATTCCTACGGTGTTCAAGTCGCTGCTTTGGCTGGCTTACCTCGCCGCGTGGTGGAGCGGGCAAGCGATTTGCTCGCCTTCCTCGAGCAGCAAGCTGGCGGTGCCAAAGCGGGTGAGCACGGTGCACCCCAATCTCGCGACGCTGGCCAAGCGAGCCTGATGGGATATTTCGCAGCCGCCGCCATGCAAACCTCCTCCCCAACACCACCTGCGCTGGATCCAAACATCAAACGGACGATGGAACGCCTTCAAGAGACCAACGTGGACGAACTCAGCCCTCGCCAAGCCTTGGATGTTCTTTATGCCTTGAAGAATGACCTGGAGGGAGATGCATGAAACCCGATAAAATCAGACAACTGGATGAGGCCACCATCGGATTTATTGCTGCAGGTGAAGTCGTTGAGCGACCAGCACAAGTCGTCAAAGAACTGATTGAAAACAGTCTGGATGCTGGCTCCACCTCCATCGTGATCACCGTTGAGCGGGGTGGGTTTGACCAACTTGTCATCGAAGACAACGGAAGCGGCATTGCCGAGGCAGACCTATCCTTGGCCCTTGACCGGCACGCCACCTCAAAACTCAGCAGCAAAGAAGACCTCTCCTCCATTGTGTCGCTCGGCTTTCGTGGTGAAGCCTTAGCGAGCATCGGCATGGTATCTCGTCTCAAAATAGCCAGCAAACCACAGGGCTCACAAGGTGCAAGCATCGTGATGGAGGACGGCATCAAAAGCGACGCTCAGCCGTACGGCATGGCCAACGGCACGATTATTTCCGTTGAACACCTCTTCCAAAACACACCCGCTCGACTCGCATTTCAGCGAAGACCTGAGACAGAAACCGCTCGAATTGTGGATGTTGTTGTCGACCATGCGCTCGCCCACCCTTCCTGCGCGTTCCATCTGAAAACAGAGCGACGAACGCTGCTAAATGTTCCAGCCACCGAAAACATGGTCGATCGCCTCTACGACATCATGGGGGCGCAGGCCACGGAATTGGTGGAACTCAAATTGCCTCTCGATGATGAGGGGGCCCCAGGAAAGGAACGTTGGAGTGGTTGGATCAGCACGCCCGACATCACGCGTGGAAAAGGGGATGACATTCACGTCCTCATCAACAGTCGCCCGGTTGGCGCAGGCCCATTCCTCCAAGCCATCCGCCGAGGCTACAAAACACGACTCATGCAAGGTCGCCATCCTTTGGCTGTGGTCAACCTTCAGTGCCCTCCCGATGAAGTGGATGTCAACGTTCATCCAACAAAGAGAGAGGTGCGCCTTCGCCATTCATGGCGGGTTTTGGAACGCTTGGAACGAGCGATAGCCCACACTCTTGAATCCATCCCTACCGAACCGGATGCAACGGGCGGCATCCCAGGATTACAAGGTCTATCCGGAACGCAAGGCGTCAAGCCAGTTGAAACTTACTTTAACGAGACTCCTGTTGAGAAAAACCAAGATGCATCCATCTCAGCGGCGGCAGGCATGACCGTGAGCCCCGAAACCAAAACGGCGACGCCGGTTGCCAGCCCCCCTGCGTGGGCGGTTGCTGCCGGCCGGCAATTGAACCTCGTCGGCGAAAAGGCCGATGAGCAAGTAAAACCACAAAGGGATCGACCCGTCTCTGCATCCCCCCTCGGCCAAGGCGTGCTTCCAAACCTCCCATCCAAACCGGTCGCTGCCCCGTTATCCTCTGCTGAACGGGACTTGCATCGACACGCAGGAACAGGAACCACCTGTCGACCAAGCGAAGAAACACCCCTCGAAGGGACTCTGAACGACCTACCGCACATGGAGCCCTTGGCTCAATTTGCAGATTCATACATCCTGGTGCAAGCCGAAGACGAACTGCTTCTCATCGACCAACACGCTCTCCATGAGCGAGTAAGGTACGAGCGATTGAGGCATAGCGGGCAAGCATGGGAGCCACAGCAGCGACTCACTCCCCTCACGCTCGACCTTGATGTGCGGCAATCCGTCCTTGTTGATGCTCATCACCAACGGCTCCACGATCTCGGATTCCATCTTTCAAAAGAGGATGATGCATGGGTTTTGAACGCCTCACCCCAACTCCTCGATGGAGACCAAGTCAAGCCGTTCTTCCTTGACTTGCTTCAGGACCTGGCCCTTGATGGAGGGCCGCTTGAAACCCTCGAAGCCAAGAAAGACCACATTGCGTTCATGACCGCTTGCAGAGGGTCGGTCAAAGCCAACGATTCTCTCACCTTGCCTGAGATGAGGCGGTTGCTCGATGATATGCGTCGTATCCAAAACCCTTGGGCATGCGTTCACGGACGACCGACATCGCTACGCATTTCCATCGATAGTTTAGACCACCACTTTGGCCGACACGGGTGAATTACCAGGGCTGATGCAAAATGGCTTCGATGGAGACACCGGCATCCCTCCAACGTTGAACGGCTTCGGGGTCGGCGACTTCATGCAGGTCAGAACCCTCGACGAGGACGGTTTCCTTACATCCCAGCGCCAAGACCAGCGCCGTCATTTGCATTCTGTGGTCACCAAAGGTTCTGACAAGGCTTTCGGGTTGCATGATGGATTGGCCTCCCTTGACAGAAAGAACACCGTCTTCAAAGGTAGAGTCGAGCCCAAACTGAGCGAGAAGAGCCGTGGTGCCATGCGTCCTATCGGTTTCCTTGAACGCTGCATGCTCTGCACCAACGATGCTTCCTCCTGCCCCGATGGCCAACAACGCTGCAAGTGGGGTGATCAAATCGTTGGCATGTTGGAGGTTCACCTCAATGGGTGATGACGGACCGCTGAGCGAAATGGATGAACGGTTGATGACAAGCCCCAACGATGGCGCGATGTTGAGGAGAAGTTCGTTTCCCAGTGCATCTTCGGGTTCGGGCAAACCGTTGAGCTCAAGAAAAGCACCGGAGACCCTGGCTGCTAAGCACGCAAAAGAAAGCATCGAGGCATCGAGTGGAAGTTCCACCGTTGCATCACCGAAAGAAGGAATCCATGGCTTTAATTGCCCGTCGTGAAGATCGCTGGCGGCCCCTGTGCGCTCGCAGAGCGCTTGTGTCAATCCGCTGTGCCGAAGCGAGACCCCTTGTCCGACAGCATGAATCTTCATTTCGCTTGGAAGGGCTGGAGCAGCCAAATGCCAAGCCGTCATGGGTTGGCTGGAAGTCGAAACATCAAGTTCCAATGATGCGGGTGGCCTCCAGGGGCCCTCAACCAGCAAAGGCAAGCCCTCAACACCCGCTCCGTGCGAGACTTTGAGGCCCATCTGTTTCAACGTACCAATCATCACGTCATGGTTTCTTGAGCGGAGTGATGCATCCCCGTCCAACATAACAGGGACTTCAAATCGAGCGCAAAGGGCCATCAAGATACGGAGGGCCGTTCCAGAATTTCCTGCATGAAGAACGCTTATTGGAGGTTTCAAGCCATGGGGCCCAACGCCATGTATCTTCCATGCCACGCTTCCTTCAGCAGGTTGATCGTCATCGTTCGTTGAAATTTCCAAGGCCTCCCCGTTCGGCCCGATGTCGGTGATGTGGACGCCCATTTGCCCCAAACACCGCCGCATGGAAACGATATCCTGGCCCGCATTTTGAAGCCCTTGAAGAACCACATCTTGCTTGGATTGCGCCCCCAATGCGAGCCAGCGAATCGCATGACTTTTCGAGGGCGATAAATTCCAAATGATTCGTTCTATAGACTCTTTTGGTGTGATTTTAAGAGCCGGAATCAGACTGCCCATCCCGTCATCGAGACGCGGGGACCATCGCTTGACCCAGGCCTTGCCCATGCATTTGGCTGCCCTCTGCCCGTCATGAACCCTTGCAATACAGATTCAAGAACCGTGGAGGAGTCCAAGGTTCATGGCCCTCAGGGACGTCCATCATCGTCCGTTGAAGGATCTGAGGATTTCAGTGACGGACCGCTGTAATTTCCGTTGCACCTATTGCATGCCCCGAGAACACTTTGGTTCAGACCATGACTTCCTTCCTCGAAATGAGTTGCTTTCTTACGAAGAAATCACCTTCGTGGTGGACTCCCTCATGAATTGTGGCCTTCAGAAAGTTCGATTGACCGGTGGGGAGCCACTCCTGCGAAGAGATTTGACCGATTTGGTTTTCATGCTCCGACAGGCCGGCCCTGAACTTGACCTTGCCATGACCACCAACGGCGCCCTCTTGAAAAATCATGCTGAATCCCTACGAAAGGCAGGGCTGGACAGGGTTACCGTCAGCCTTGATGCTGTTGAACCCGATACATTTCAGGCCATGGCTGATACAGAGCAGGTGGCCCCAGAGGCCATCTTTGCTGGTATCAAAGAAGCACAACGTGCCGGTTTGACCGTGAAGGTAAACACCGTTGTGCGGAAAGGCGTCAATGAAGGCCAAATCCTTCCCCTCGCCCGTATCTGTTTTCAACACAACATCCCACTCCGGTTCATTGAATACATGGACGTCGGGAACACCAACGCCTGGAAATTGGATGAAGTCATTACGGGAGCTGAAATTCGCCATATCATCGAAGGTGAATTCGGCCCACTCAAGCCCTTGCCATCAGAAGAAGCAAGTGAAGTGGCCAGACGATACACCCTTGAATCTGGATATGAGTTTGGCTTCATTGAGTCTGTATCCAACCCGTTCTGTGGAGATTGTTCCAGAGCAAGACTCTCCGCCAATGGCTCAATCTACACCTGCTTATTTTCCTCAAGCGGAAACGACCTCAAAGGCTTGCTTCGTTTTGGAGCAAGCCAAAACGACGTACAAGAGGCGATACGGGCCATATGGGAACGGCGAAAAGACCGTTACTCAATGGAACGAACGGAACTCACGGGTGATGAAAATAAGGTCGAGATGTCCTTCATTGGCGGATGAAGTTCAGATCATGGCAGGAAGAGAAACATCAACGATGAGCGCCCCTGCCGTCTGTTCAACAAGACGGAAACGCCATGTTCCATCGTCGGCGCCGATGGTTTCGGAATCAATGACAAAGTAATCGCCTTGAGTAACGGAATAGCCTGCATCTCGGTCGTGGAAGGAGATGTTCGTACCGATGACCCCGTAAACATCAGAATCTGAAACTTGGCCTCGAATTGGAAGCGATTCGGTCATGTTGGCTGGCATCAAATCAAATTGGAGACGAGCGGGGTCAATGGATTGGTCCAGACTCGTGATTCGAACCACGTGGAATCCGTTGTCAAGCGCCCGGACGCTAACGGTGGCCTGTGGTGCCGATTTCTCAACCGTGGTCAAGGCGCCCTGCATCAAGACAAAAACCATGCTTGACAGCATCACGGTGATGGCGAGAAGAAGGACGGTCGCAATAACGGGGCTGACCGCTTCTTCATCCCGTCGGACCAGCCCTCGCATGACTTCACCATCCCGTCAAATCACTTGAACACACCGATGATTTACGCCTCTGAGCGACCCCTTTGGAACCGTCTAAAACAGCCAGAGCGGTTTCTCGCATTCCATCGCTCGTTTGATGCCACCGATTGGGCCAAGGCACCGAAGAATCAATTCCGTCATGACGTCACCACGCATGAAGGCGTAACCCATGTTTTTGCTTCTCAGGGAGTTCTTGAGCGCAGGCCCCATCGAAGCACGAACCCGGTCTTCATAAGACGTCAAAGGGGTGTCATCGGCCAAATGTTCCACGATGGCTTCGGCCGCAAAACAACCCGAGATGATGGCTTGACTGATCCCCCCTCCATTACTTGGCATGACCAAACCCGCGGCATCACCCACGGCCAGGGTGTTGCCATCCACCATTTGTTTGACGGGGCCACCCATCGGAATCCATCCCCCGCCGAGGGAGACAATCTCGAGATTAAGGTCAGCACAAAATCGTTCCAAGTGCCCTTTTAGGTCGCCTTTTAGTTTTCCAGCTCGGACGCCTAACCCCACATTGGCGAAACCAGGACCCTTCGGAATGATCCATGCATAGCCGGAGGGTGCGACCGAACCAAGAAAGACATCGAAGGTTTCTGGCACATCGCCTTTCACCTGGGCGTAAACGGTTGGCACCTGGTCCTCAGGACGGAACGCAGGGTCTTGTCCGTGCTTCAGTCGCCCAACATGAGCCAAACTACCGGAGGCATCGATGAGGTAATCGCAGGTGAACCGTCCTTCGTTGGTGACCAACAATTCACGGTTGGCTTTTCGCTGTTGTTGAATCCGCTTCAACATCGTCGACACACGTATTTCGGCGCCGGCCCGAACCGCTTTGTCTGCAAGGTATCCATCAAATTGGAGGCGATGTCCTGCGAAGGCATCCAAGGCGAAGTTGTAGGATTTCCCGGACGGAAGGAAGACCCTCATGTTGTCCAAGCGATGAAGGCGGAGGCGTTCTGGAAAGTCAAAGTAAGTCTTCAGCCAATCGTGGTCCTCGAGATGTTTGAACGTCCCGATGACCTCGCCCCAATTGGGAATGCATTCACCGCATTGTGCAGGATTTCCAACGATAGCACGTCGTTCCAAGACCAGCACATCAAGGCCTTCCTCTGCCAAGCGCTGGGCTGCAGCACTGCCTGCAGGACCTGCACCAATGACAATGACTTGACGGTGTTCAATTTCCCTGACAGCCATGAATCCACCTCAAGCATGCCTGTCTTTGACGATGTTTGTGATGAGCAGCATCAGTTCTTTGGCCTCGCTATCTGGGAACCGGTCGAGTTCGGCTTGAGCCCGTTCCAAGTGCGTTCGAACAAGAATTTCTGCATATTCCATGCTATCGGAACGCTCCAGTAACGCCATCAGTTCCTCAAAGTGCTTGTCAGAGAAATCCTCGATGAGTTCCGACAACCGTACTCTGTGCTGTCCGTGGGAGAGGGTGAGGGCATGAATCAAGGGCAACGTCATTTTTCCTTCGTAGACATCTGCGCCACGTGGTTTGCCCATTCGCTCATCGCCCCGCAAGTCAAGCAGGTCATCGACCAGTTGGAAGGCGATGCCCAACTCCATCCCGAAGCGTTCGAGAGCCTTCGCTTGCTCATCTTCCAAACCGGCCACAAGACCTGCACTGTAACAACCCGAAGCAAACGGTCCTGCGGTTTTTCCTCGAACGATGGAAAGGTAATCTTCTGGCGAGGTGGCAAGATTGAGGACGTGGTCGAGTTGGTGGAATTCTGAAACGGCGATATTGGCACAACAGCGGGCGATGATGGAAACGATTTGGGCAGAGTACCTTCCACCAAGTCCGAACCCTTGGACGAAGAGCCAATCCCCAGCGATGACGGCTTTGGCTTGGCCTGCTTGGGCGTGGATGGTTGGAATGCCGCGTCGTTGTTGAGCCTCGTCATTGATGTCATCGTGAACAAGTGTGGCGGTGTGGATGAGCTCAAAGGCCAGCGCCAGGGGCATAACCTCCTCTTTCTTCTGCCCGCCTGCCAGTTGATAGGCCAAGAGGAACAAAATTGGGCGAAGGCGCTTACCGCCCGCATTCAAAACACGCCCTGCTTCAAGGGCCACCTCGCCGGCACCCGCTTCAACCTCGGATTGAATCAGGTCATGAAGGGCTTGGTTCACTTCATCACGCATGGATTCCAGTGCCGATTGAAGCACCTCAAGACTGCTGCCCACGCTCTCCCCAAGAGGGTGGGCTTCTTAACCGGTCGTCCACGCCCATGACATGTGAGGGGCGACCTTCACCGAGGTGAACCGATGGAGAACAGTGAGTATCTCGTGATTCTCACCACGCCGTCAAGGAACGACGGTGTTCGCCTGCAAATCGAGCGAGCCGTTGGAACACACGGAAAACATCGAGACCTCAGGCTGAAACAACTGCCTCACATCGAAACCGCCATCCAGACGCTGCGGGACGGAACCGGTGATATCGTTGCGATGAGCGCTTTTGATTGGGCTGAGCAGAACGTGGAAGGTTTGGCCATAGCAGGACTCTTGTCGCGAAAAGAACCCACATGGGTGTTGGTGGCCGATGACAAACCAGAATACCTTGAACAGGGCGCTCTCGTGGTTTGTGAGCATGAACTCCTTCGACGGCAAATGCGACGAATGCGCCCGGATATTGTTCTGGAGACCATTGAAGAGATGGCCAACCGGATCGGTGCGACGGCATCGGCGCAAGAACTCGACGAAGAAGACATCTGGCCGTGGATGGAGGAACAACGCCTCCAAGGCCATGTTGACGGGTTCATTGTGCCTCGAGCCATTCACGCAGGCCATCGAATGAAAGGTCGGCGCCACACCTTGGGCCTTCAGCGGGATCAAACAGAAAGCAACCGTGAGCGATTCATTCCTCCGCCGCTTCACGGGTTCACCCTCCTCGTCACTCGGCAAGGGTTTCCGAAAGCCAGTATTGCGAACATGCTCGACCCGAGCGCTGAATTGGCATATCGCTTGGAGGCGGCCCTTCTCGAAAGTCTAGAGCCATCCTTGCGGCCCATCGTTGGCGCATACATCGAGCAACGAAAAATATCCACCTTTTTGAAGAAAGCATCCCAGGAAGGAGATGAGGTTCTGCTGACCTCTTTGGTGGACCCCAACAAAAAGAGAGGCGTGTTCAAGAGCGGGCCTCGAGTTGAAATGCTGATTGAAACACTGAACAAAAGCGGGACCATAACCGCTGCTTGTGAACGGATTGTTCAACCTGAAAACAGCCATCTCGGCATGGTGAATCTCCTCAAAGAGTTCATGGAACTGCTCTCGGTCATGACCACGGACCATGAGGGGACGAAGCGAAACATCCCCGGGATGCCACGCTCGTTCATGGACCCGAGCCCTCGGCTGATGGATTTGGACGACTGAACAACGCCCTCCGCGGTCGCCAACACCCGCGAGAACCTGCCTTCTAAGGCTCATCAGACACCGAAGACATATATGCTTTCAATGCGGCAAAAGTCGTAGAGGTGGGAGTGCTATGGACACGTCAGCATTGTTAGGCGAGCTCTATCAAGCCCGCTTTGACGACCTTAAGGGGATCGCCCAGAAGCACGGTGTGGCAAAATCAGGGCCGGTAGAATCCCTGCGCGCTCGGCTCATTCAACACCTCATTTTCCCGGATTGGGATTTTTCTCCCGCCGGCCTTAGAAGCATTCCAAACAGCGACTTGGGTGAAATTTTGGGTTTGTTTGGCATCAAAAAATCGGGCTCTATCAAAGCCAGAAGACAACGCCTGCATCTTCATTTGAATCACGACCCGAAATCGCTTGCCATCGAGCGTTTGGACGAGATGACTCGGGATGAACTCCATGCCATGTGCAAGGACCTCGAACTGACCCTTTCTGGAAACAAACAGGCCCTTCTGGCGAGAGTAGCAGGTGTTTTGGCATCTCAAGAAAACGCATGGGGCAAGGTCAAGAAAAGCCTCAGACGTCCTCGCGGACCCATCAACGTTCCCAACGCTGCCACCGTTCTTGCCCCAGAATCCTCGGAAACAGTAGAAGAAGCGGTTTCCAGTTTTGTCGAGGAGCACGATGATGGTTGGACCTATGAAGAAGAGGTCTCGCTCAAAGAAGAGCTTGCGAGCATTGGCCACGATGTATCTTCATCTCAAGGCGATGCTGAACTTAAGCAGCAACTTCGACCTTTGCCGACAGAGTCTACCGATACCGTACCGCCAATGATTCAGCACACCAGCGGAGGCGAGACCCACAGCTTGGAAATCGAAACCGCCTTGATGGAACTTCGAGAGCGGACGGCAGAAATCAATGCCATGGCCCGAGATTTCCTGATGGTCAGTTCAACCACGAACCAAGACGACATGAACGCCTTCATTCAATCCCTTCGAGGCCAAGGCTTTGCGACCGACCTTCCACCGGTTCACCAAGCCGTAGCACAGATGATCATGGAACTTGACTTCCGAGTCCAAAACGAAAGCAATGCTGCCATCGCTTTGCCACAGTCGTGGAGTGAACGCGAAGCATTGAGGCGGTTTGAGGAAGTCCGCAGCACCCTTCGAGACCGATTGGAAAACATTCTCGCACTCCACCCGTCAGACGTCGTCAAAGCACGAATGGCCTTTGAACAAGAAGGACGAGACTTGAACCTCGACCTTCGCGTCCCAAGCGTCTCAGGACGCTTGCACGCTCTGTTTGACCTCCATATCGAAATCGCCGAATCCCAAGCATTGCACGACCCCGTGGTGCAACGTCGACAGCGAATGATGCGAATCCTTCACCGCGGAGCCATCCACATGGCGGAAAACGAGCGCATGACCATCGAACGACTTGAAAGGAACATCGCCTCGTTCGAGGAACTCGTTCAAACCATCCTTGAATCGGGCGAAGAAGGGTTCGATGAGGCACAACAGGCGCTGGTGATTCGATTCCTTGAATCCAAAGGCTATGATGTCAACACCGCCGAACTCCGACCACGGGTACTGGCATGCGCCGGCATACTGGGTGCAGAACTCGGCTACCTCTCACCGAGTGAGATTCCAAGAATCGCCCCAGGCGTCTTGGTCACCGAGACTGAAGTTGACGCCATTGTGACCGAATTGAAGGCACTGGCAGCGAGTTTCAAGCCTGAATCAACACAAGCACCTGAAGAGGAAACGGAAGTTGCAGAATCGGTGGCCGATGCCTCCGATAGCCTTGCTCGAGTTCGTGGAAAAATCGACAGGGTCGATGAACTTCTCAATCGCCTGAACGGATGATTCAGTGCTGCTGAGCATAGAAATTCTGAACCACTGACGTCACCGTTTGGATGTCAGAAATACCACGCTGGCACAGGTCTTCGATGATGGCTTGTCGTTGAGAGACATGTCGCTCGAAGACATCAGGAGTTACGCCTGCAGCGTTGCAAATGGTCTCGCGAAGTTTGGAAGGGATGCCTGTTTCTTCAATTTGGTCAGTAGCAGCATTGTACTTCCAGATGGCATTGAGACGGGGTTTGTCGCCTTCCATACCTGCAATCTCTGCCACCTCGGTGATCTTACGGGCGGTCTTTCCATTGACGTGCAATCGAGCCTGAATGATGATGAGGTCCAAACCACTCAACATGATGGGTGGAACGCTCATTGGTGGATTGATCATACGGGTAACGGTTTCTTGCGCGGTGTTGGCGTGAAGGGAACCAAAGGAACCGTCGTGACCGGTGTTCATGGCCGTGAGCAAGGTTGCACACTCCGGTCCACGGACTTCACCGACGATGATGCGGTCTGGACGCATACGCAAGCTAGACTTCAAACAGTCATTCATGTCAACTTCAGGAGTTCCATCCGGCCGTTCTCGGCGGGTTTCCATCCGAAGCCAGTGGTCGTGGTAGACTTGCAATTCAGCGGTGTCCTCAACCGTGAGAAGGCGACGAGACCACGGGATGTACATGCCGAGGCAATTCAACGTCGTGGTTTTACCGGAACCTGTTCCGCCTGCAATCACGAAGTTTGCGGGGCGGCTGTCAAGACCTTCAATCCAGACCCACATCATGGCGGCCAGACGTGAATTCACTGTTCCAAAGTTGACCAGGTCGATCATCGTGAGCGGGTCTTCCTTGAATTTACGAATGGTCAGGGTAGGGCCGTCAGGAGAAACGGGTGGTATTGTACCGTTGACACGAGACCCGTCCGGCAGACGGCCGTCGAAGATGGGGACGAGACCGGGTCCGTCACCCAGAGGAACGTTGGTGAACGAGGCGATGTTTTTGGCGATTTGAAGGCCGGATTCATCATCGATCCAAATGTTGGTTCGACACATGCCGTGGTTGCGATGAGCAACCTTCACGCATTGTGTTCCACCGTTGTACATCACTTCTTCAAGCGCATCGTCCTCAAACAAAGCCGCAAGGTCGCCGTATGGATTGGCTTGAATGTCGCCATCCACGTGATAGATAGGTGACGGGTGATTGGCCTCGGTGTAGATGGTGACTCGTCCATATTGTTCCAGTATTTCTTCTGACATGTGTTAACCTCCAACGGCTTTGACGGCTCCAAGGTAGAGCCCCATCGAGATGGCCATCCACATGGGAAGCCACCACAGTGTGTCCTTGAGACGACCCATCATTCGTCCGGAAACACTCACGCCAATTGCAGATGCAGCGGCGAAGAAGAGACTGAAGGTCTGGTTGAAACCGGTGATTTGGAAGCCTTTGCTGGCCGGAGCGAAGAGCCCTACGATGAAGGCGATGAGCACAGGTAAGCCAACACTGACAAAGATAACGATGAGCATGCCTCGGCCCGAAAGTTCGGTTTCCCGCTGGTTCATCAAATCGTTGAGGCGCTCGTAATCCCGGCTGAGGTCGCTCAAGATATCGCGCAGCCCGGAGTCTTGTTGAATGGCGGTTTCAATCAACATCATGACCCGCTGAACTTGACTTGAACGGGTTTTTGCTGCGAAAGCTGAAAGGCTCGCTTCAAAGGATGATGCATGCGCTTCTTTCAGCGTTTCAGAAAGCAACGTCGCAAGCAATCCATCGTTGGATTCGGATTGTTCCATCATCGCTTCTTGCAGACCACGGCCTGCACCGACGGAATCGGCAAGGGCTTCAAGGAAGGTCGGCAGGGCATTTTCAATCGCTCGTCGACGACGGCGTTCTAACATTGGAGGAATTCCGCCTCCGATACAAGCAATGGCGACCACTGCCAAATAGAGAAGGAAGGGTGAATCGTTGAAGGACTCGAGAATACCAAAGAGCACCAGATCACCTCACAAACCCGGGTCTTTCGTGTGCGCCTTAAGACCAATGAGCGCCATACCGACCAGCGTCATGAACAAGCCCATGTTCACCACGCTGTTGATGACCGACGAATCTGGAAGCGACATAAAGGCGCCAAGGTCGCCGGACATCAATTGAGGAACAAGACCGACAATGGCGAGAATGATAGGGCCAATCATGCCTATAGAAAGGAGGGTTTCGGGGACGCCGCCAAGAGATTCAATGTATTTCTCGACTTCTTCTGAACGGTCTTCTTCCATCCTCGCGCCTTGCTTTTTCAACGTTTCAACCAAATCGGTGTTTTGAGTGACGTTCGTGTAGAGTGTGTTGAGAAGACGTTTGTATCCCGGGGATTGAGCGGTCTTCATCATGCTTTTCAGTTCCTTATCCAGGCCACCGCCGGTGCCCTTTTGCAGACGCTTCATCATCGATGAGAAATCTTCTGAGATGATGCCGTAACCACCCCGTCCAATCGTGTGGAGAGCCGCTTCCAAACCCACGCCAGAGGACATCAAGACATCCATGGTGCGAATGACATAGAGGAGCTCTTGCTTTTCCTCCAGTAGACGCACGTCATGTCCCTCCTCAAATCACGTCTTCAAGCAGTTCAAAGTGGAAACTTTCGTTGGAACTATCGTATTCCATCACGGCGAAAATGACTTTCACATCTCGTTCTTCGAAGGGATCGTGGATGTATGGTTGGCCTGTGCGGAACATGGCCACGATTCGCTTGTATTCGTCAATGGTCAACTCGCCTCTGACGGTGTACATGGTCGATTCCGAACCTTCGTCGTGAAGATCATCGCCTTCTTGACCTCTGATGACCGTACGAGTCAATCGCCGTGTCATTCGCACTTTGATATCTGCGTTGGCAATTCGAACCCAATCAGAACTTGATGTCCCCGTTGCGGGACGAATAAAGAAATCCATTCCAGCCATGTCTTACCCCTAACCTCGCCACAGCGAGAGAAGAACTTGAATGTGTTGGAAGCAGATTATTCATTGGCGGCGAGTCTGAACCATCCAAAGCGAGGCTCGTCAAGCGTTCCACCATCAAGCATTTCTTCCAGCTTCGCCTCAGCGACTTCTCGAACAAAACCACGAGCGACAGCGTTCTTCAGGAGGGTGTCAAAGGTGACACCCTCGCCTTGGTCAAGATGTCCGATGGCCTGGAGCAAAAAGGCCTGAACATCTTGGCCTTCTTCCGATGAACCCTCTGGCTCATCGGGCAGAGACATGACCGGAGGCGGTGTTGTCGCCGCCTCAATTCGGCCTTCAGCGATATCAAGCGCCTGCATGAGGTTGAGTTTGAAGGGTTCAAGGTCAACCTCCCCGTAGTGATTACGAGCGGCAAGCAAGCTGTTTGGAAGATCGGCTCGGGCATAAGCATCGAGGGTGGGTTCAACCTCCAAAGAAGCCGTAAAGTGGTTCATACGAACCATGGTGGCTTCACAAGCATCCAACAACCAGTTGGCATAGACTTCCCGGTTGACCACACAAGCTTCTTCAGGACGCAATGAGGTGTAGACGGCTCCCTCATCGGTTTGGTACCAACGTGTTTTGGAGGTCATCATGACCAAGAGCGGTTCTCCATCATCAAGGCGTTCTGTCCATTGGTGGGCCAACTCTTGCATCATCTCGGAATTGTATTCTCCAATGGAGAAATAGTGCAATCCTGTTGGGTCTCGTAGTTGGCCTTGATAGAGCGAAGAACCGTTGCTGGTTTCTCGCAACTCCAAGCGCTCAAGTAAGCCTGCTGCAACGATTCGGTTGACTTTCGCGCCAAGTTTTGTGATGACAAAAGACGGGTCGTATTCACCCGAGCCTTTCTCGTTCAGGGTTGCGCTTCCAAATTCGGAAGCGAGCAAAAGATGAGCCGGTTGTCGTGCAATTCTCGCTCGCTCCATCAAGCCCACCCCCACTGAGTTCGCAATTCAGAGGCTCGCAATTGAG
>JASLVM010000120.1 GCA_030741355.1 Candidatus Poseidonia sp.
CAGAGTCCGACCAAGAGTCCGATTCGGAATCGCTCCCCCGGGCATGCTCCATGATGGGTGCCGGTTCCTCCGACTCGGATTCCGACTCGAAATCCGACTCCGAATCGTCCATGATGGGTTCGTCCGCGGGCTCGTCCTCATCCTCGTCGCTGTCGCTATCTTCGCTGTCCACGCCCATCGCTTTCGCGAACGCTCTGTCGTCGTCGCTCTCGCTATCGCTGAACAAATCACCATCGCTCGGCAAATCATCGAGTTCATACGGCGTCTCGAAATAATCGTCCTCGTCGTCCTCGTCGTCCTCGTCGTCGTCCTCGTCGTCGCTCGAATCCGCGTCGACGGCTTCTTCGTCTTCGTCGCTCACCGCGTCGGACGACGCGTCTTCGTCCTCCTCCTCATCGCTCTCCTCCTCCTCCTCCGACGAGGACATCTCCATCGCCAATTCCTCCATCGCTCTCGCCTCCTCCTCCTCGTCGATCCCATCGTTCGTCTGTCTCCATCCCGACACGTGCACGTCGTT
>JASLVM010000121.1 GCA_030741355.1 Candidatus Poseidonia sp.
CCGGAACGTTGGATCGCTGTCCACGACCGCCATGTAGGTCCTTGAGACGATCCACACGTCTTGGACAACGTTGCTTCCCTTGAGCAAGGGGTTTCCGCCAAAGGCAAAGGACAGCGTAAACTGCCCGAGTGGGTCGTTGGCGCTGACGTTGAACGGCACGTCGAACAATCCATTGGCGTCCGTGAAGTTCACACCGGTGCGTCCGTCACCGGACCACGTCCAGTTGACGGGTTGGTCGGCCACGGGGCGCAGTGCGTTGTCCACGAGCTTCGCCTGAATGGTCGTCGATGAGTTGCGGTAGAGCCGCGGCACGGAGGTCGTCAGGAAGTCGGTGGTGCCGACCACGGTGACGTTGATGTACGCACCCGTCTGGGCGAGCGTGGTCGAGTTTCCGGTGTAGTAGTACGCCGAATTCGTGAAATCCACACGCATGCCGTAGGTGCCTGAACTGTACTGACTGAACCACGACCAGTTGTACGAGTAGCGGGCTTCACCGTCGGTGATCGTCGGTCGC
>JASLVM010000122.1 GCA_030741355.1 Candidatus Poseidonia sp.
CGGTGTCCAAACCATCCCCATCATCCAACCTGGAGAGCTCCAGTCCGTCATGTGCGATTGGCAGGTTCCGCTCGATGCACGAGTGTTGCGATTTAGCGCCGTGGTTGACCGAGGACTTGAGATTCAAGAAGGCGACGAAACCAACAATGAGATGGAGCAGTTGGTTGCCATCAACGAACTCGAAGTCGACGTTGAGGATGAGAGCGCTGGTTTGCTCTCGAGTCAATCGGCCTGGATTGGTATTGTCGCCATCGCTCTGGGCGCACTTGCTCTTCTGGTG
The DNA here is from genome assembly GCA_030741355.1 of Candidatus Poseidonia sp. Taxonomy (GTDB): domain Archaea; phylum Thermoplasmatota; class Poseidoniia; order Poseidoniales; family Poseidoniaceae; genus Poseidonia. The sequence continues at coordinate 281 of JASLVM010000122.1, forward strand.
TTTATGATGCCGGCGAAGATCAAGAAAATCGAATGAAGAGGAGGTCGCTTCCAACCATGGCGGACGCATGTCCCATGTCGGATAACGCGAAAACAACCCTCAAACTTCATAACCAAATCGTGGAAGGGCCGCTTGCTTTGAGGTCGTGGGGACCGTTCAACTTCGGTTGACAAAGCAGGAGTGGGAACCATGTCTCAACTGAAAATCCGCATTGAAACGGAAGAATACATTTA
>JASLVM010000123.1 GCA_030741355.1 Candidatus Poseidonia sp.
CCCGACCCTTGGTGAGGTGATCCTGAACCCGACGCAAATCTACGTCGACCCCGTCATCGACCTGCTCCAGCACCTCGATGCGGGCCATCTTGGTGGCCGCTCGAGCGTCCGTGGGCTCTGCCACGTGACCGGCGGTGGCCTGTCCAACCTCTTGCGGCTGCACCCCACCCTCGGTTGGCGCATCGACACCCCTTTGCCTGTGTTGCCCGAATTTGCGTGGCTGCAGGAAGCCGGTGGCGTCGAGACACGCGAGATGTACAGGACGTTCAACATGGGCATGGGCATGGTGCTCGCCGTGGATGCGGCTCACGCCGAAGGCGTCGCTGCCTGGTTGTCGCAGCGCATGCCCGGCAGCGCCGTGGTCGGCACCGTCGTCAGCGACGGAGCGCCAAGCGTGGTTCACGTGCCGACCGGGTCGACCTTCAGCCACTACTGAGCATCACTCAGCTTCTGTTGCGTCGGTGAGCATCATCGACTCAGGCGCCGAGGTGCTGGCACCACGGATCTTGCTC
>JASLVM010000124.1 GCA_030741355.1 Candidatus Poseidonia sp.
ACCGCTGTAGATGTCAGCGACTTGCCATGTCGAACCGTTTCCAGTTGTTTGATTGATGAATTGCGGTGCGAGGTAAACCTCGGTGTTGTTCGTCCACGTGTTGTTCTCTGGACTGTACTCGAACGGACCGGGTGCTGCTGGACCGATTGTGATGTTGATCGTGGTTGAAGATGAGCCGGCCGTATTGTTGGCCCAGACCGTATAGCTCGTCTTGATTTGTTCAAGCGTTGGTGTTCCCCAAATGCTACCGTTGGTGGTACCGAAAGAAAGGCCGCTTGGTAAGCTCGGACTGATTGCCCAAGAGGTAGTCGTTCCGCTGGTGCTGTTGTTGGTGAACGATGGTGTTGCTGTCGTGATGACGGTCTGGTTGCTCGCTTGAATGTCATTGTAAGCAAGGATCCCCGGCTCACCTGTGATGAAGAGGGTGAAGGTTCCAGTAGTGGTCGCACCGAGCGCCGTCACGGTCACCGTGAATGATGTGTTGGCAAGGGCTTCCGTCGGTGTACCCGAAA
>JASLVM010000125.1 GCA_030741355.1 Candidatus Poseidonia sp.
GGCAGTTGACCATGATGGATTCGACCTTTCGCTCCATGGTTTGGCCTTTGGCTTTGAGGTGATGGCAGACATAATCGGTGACCGCAGTCTTTCCTGCGCCTGTAACACCATACAGGGTCATATTACTCGGTATGTGGCCCTTGAGTGCCTCCCAGAGATTGTAAGAGATCTTCTCGATTTCTTCTTGTCGGTGCGGCAGTTGCGTGGGGCGATAATTGTGGCGGAGGTTCTCCTTGTTTTTGAAGAGGGTTTTCTGGGAAACGAACTTGTCAAAGATGTTGGTTTCCATTCGTTTTCACCTCCCTATTTATACCACGGTCGAGGGAGTCAACAATCGACTCACCGCCATGAGTTGGCTCAGTCCGAGTCCCCCTTATATGCCTGTCCACGAGAGTGGATGGAAGACCTCGATTTGATGAAGAGGGGACTCCTCACTTTTGGATATAAAGACCGCGGGCCATCTCAAAAATGAACATTTTCCCAACGGGAATTATGGGTGGGTGGAATGAAAG
>JASLVM010000126.1 GCA_030741355.1 Candidatus Poseidonia sp.
CAGAGCGAAGCATTGTCTGCTTCAGGATCGATGACCACCGTTTGGGAACGCGACCCGCCAAAGACATCGGAGCCCCCGTCCCACGTGACACGAGCGGTCACTGGGACGCTCATCGTGTGGGTCACGGTGCACGTGAAGGCAAATTTCGGACCTACGGCGAGGTCCACCTCGGGGTCGACAAGCGCACACTCAAGGCTCGCTTCAGCCACGTTCCTTGAGGCATCCTGAGGCCAATGGTCTGGGGATTCTGCTCCAATCTCGTTGTTGTCGCCGTACCCGTCCCCGTCGCTGTCAACCTGCTGGGTGGCAAGGTCGGGGAAATCGTCCTCCTCGTCGGCCCAACCGTCTGCGTCACGATCGGCACAGCCACGGGCGCTCGAATGGGTCGAGGTTCCTGCTTCATTGGGACAATCGTCGGACACCGTGGACCCGCTTTGGTCGGCGTAGCCGTCTCCATCGCTGTCGGACCACACCATGTCGTCGACCGGCCAAGGATCGTTCAGATCG
>JASLVM010000127.1 GCA_030741355.1 Candidatus Poseidonia sp.
GTGATGATGTCAACCATGACGGTTTCATCTCCTTCGATCCAAACCTCATGGAGATCGCCCAAACCCAGTTGTTGAGAGGCATCAAGCGCTGCAGAGGTGAGCGAGATTGCGCGGTCGACGCCCGGCAGTTGTCCTTTCGGCCCAACAGCTGAGAGCAACCTCCCTCGGTCATCGAGCATCATGGCCTGTTCAATCCCCGCTTGATTGAGAAACTCGCTCAAAAGACGTTGCAACATGGCTTCTCAAATCCTCCGACACCGCTGTAGCCTTCAAGAAGTTTTGCGCTTGGACAGTGTATTTTGCCGGTTTGGGCACCCTTTGTCATTTTCCAACTGCAAATGATGATATTTGAGGTGCAGGTCAGGGGAGTGCAATCGCACACAGTGCTTTGAATTTCATGAATTGCCGTCTTCCTTGGGGGCTTTCTCCGGAAATCGAAAGGACGAAAATTCCAATTGGAAAATCAAATTACCAATTGAAATAAATTCATACTCCGAGCCGCT
>JASLVM010000012.1 GCA_030741355.1 Candidatus Poseidonia sp.
CGTCCAAAGGTGATGCCTGCTTTGCCATGGACCTCCGGTGCACGGTGGAGTTCTGTTTCGTGAACGGGCAGGCGTGTTCGCCCGTCGTGCGACTCCCAGTGCACGTTGTGGATGATCTCTCCCAGCGGAAACAATTCTTGGAGAAGCGGCTTGTCGATTTCGTCCCTGCACGCTGTTTTGAACGATGCAAAAGCTTCTGAGGGGACCTCTTGGAAGCCTTCGCCCTCCACCTGTCGAATATTGATACGACGGAGCAGCAAGCCTTCGCTTCGAATATCACGAAGCAAGGCCATGTTCATGCCGTAGGTCGCTTCGGTCTCACCGTTCAGCCCGGCAATGAAATTCAGTCCGGGCAACAGTTTGGGCAACCCACGCTCACCCCGGACGCTGCCGTGTTTGTTGATGAGTCGAATCGCCGTCTTGAGTTGGGCAGGGTCGCAGTTGAGCCAGTTTGCTTCGTGGACGCTGGGGTCGGCTGATTCCAAACCAAAGGACAGCACGGCCCCGTCGGAGAGCGTCTCAACCAGCGTCTTGGTGATGGCCTCGGAGGGCTCCATGTTCTCGGCGATGATGGACGGGTTGCCGTTGTCCGTGTGGAGGATACCAAGCCGCTCGTCTTCACGAAGTCCATGGAGCAACTTGGCGATGGGTTCAGGGTTTGGCACCGGGTATTCCAGTTCACGGACACCCTCGGCCATGTAGGTGTAGGTGTCGGTCATGCCACCAAGGCGCACGTGATGGACACCCGCTTCATGGGCCAATCTCACTTCTTCGATGATGTCCTCGGGTGTCCGCCAAATCGGAACGCCTTTCTTGGGCTCGATGCAAAATTTGCACCCCCGCTTGTAGCGAACACAGCCCTGGTAGACCTCCACTTCGTAGGTGAGTGGCCCCGGCTGGTTTTCGGTTCCAAGGTCGGGATGTTCGGAAACCGCTTTGCTCGCCGCACCGGCTTGTGCCCACGCCGTCCACTGCTCGGCCGTTCGGCGTTGATGTTTCCATTCTCCGCGTTCAAGGAAGTGATGAAGAGTGGCGTCGGTGTCTTGGACAGCGAGGAACAAATTTGGCCGGAGTGGCGTCCAGCCTTGCTGCTTCCAACCTCGTATGGCCCAGCCGCCAAACAATGCAGGGGTGCCGTGGGGTAAGTTTCGGATAAGGGACTGGGTCTCCCTGAGAGAGATGGGCGTGCCACGGAGGTATTTCCCCGGAACGACGGCACCCGCAATGCAGACCATGCCAAGGCAATTCTTCAGGCGTCGTTGAATTGATTCGGGGTCGTTTTTGAGGGCCTGGCGGTAGCGGTCAACGGTCAGGTAGTCGTAGTCGAGCCCGGCGGATTCCAGCACGCCGCAGACATAACGGATGTGAAACCCAACGTAAGGAGGTACACCAAACGCTGCAGGCTCGTCTTCGTAGCCGTCCAAAACCAACCAGCGTGGCTCGGACGATTCAACCATGCCTCAAGGGGCGGGGGTGTCGCCTTCAATCCTTCTTTGGACGTGGGCGTCGGTTGCGCTTCTTGCCGCCTTCGCCTTCTTCGCGGAGGGCTTGGAGCTCTCGTGCGGATTTTCCGCCGCCATCGCCACCTCGGTTTCCGCCACGACCGCCTTTGCCACCCTTGGCTTTGGCGATGTCAACCTTGATCTTGCGTCCTTCGACCTCGCTGTTGTTGAGGGCAGAAACCACGGCTTCGCCCTTGTCTTTTTCAGCGATGAAGACGAAACCAAAGCCCTTCGCTTTGCCACCGGGTCCGGTGGCGAGGATGACCTCGTTCACCGTGGCATGGGCAGCGACCATGGCCTTGAGTTGGTCTTGGGTGGCAGAGAAGGGAAGGTTACCGATGTAGAGCTTGAGTCCTTCAGGCTCTTTGCGTTCTTTCCGCCCTTTCTTCTTGTCGTCATCAGCGTCTCGAACACCGATGCGTCGGCCGTTGATTCGATGTCCGTCGAGAGCCTTGATGGCAGCGTCAGCCATGGATTTCTCGGCGTAGGTGACGAAACCAAATCCTCGGTTCACGCCCGCATCGTCGGTCAACACAACACAGTCGGTCATGTCGCCGTGAGACTTGAAGAGTTCACTGAGTTCATCGGTGCCGACGTCGCGAGGCAGGCCACCGACGAAGAGCCGTGTGCCCGGAGCAGCGCGTTGGCGTCCACCGCCTCGGCCGCCGCCTTGACCTTCGAAACGGAAGTAGGTGCGCTCTCGACCGTCTTCACGCACATCAGCAGCGATGAAGGTGGCTCGTCCCGCAGGCCCTTTGGCAAACATGGCTTCAGCAGCGGAGCCCCAGCGCTTGCCGGAGTTGTTGAGAGCGCTTGCACCCTGGTCGAGTTCCGCCCATCCGGCGCCGTAATTGTCGGCAAGGGCACGGTAGGCTTGGTAGCCACAGGTCGGGCACTTGACGTTCCAGTCGCCATCGAGTTCGGCTTGAAGGGTATCGCCACATGGAGGACAGATGGCGTGCAGAACACCGCAGTCGTCTCGCTCTCGGAAATCAAGACGAACGACCGGCTCGACCTCCTTGACGACGGCACGACAGACGTCACGTCGTCGTAGTGCATCGGAAGTCTGGTGCATAAAGCGGTCAACCAAACCGGTGACGAAGAATTGACCGTAGAGGTGTTGAGGTTGAATGGAACCGGGTTTGCCCTCAACGGCCAAGATCATGGCTTCACCGTTCTTTTCGTTGAGTTTGACCACTTCGCACAAGACCGTGTCGCCCACAACGGGTTCCACGATGGGTTTGGAGGGAGAGACTGAGATGGAGCCTTCGTTCACACGGACGTAGCCGACCACCGTCGAGATGATGTTGCCGTCAGCGAGGGATGTTCCTTCGCCGTGTTCGTGCTCGCCCTCTTTGGCGATGATGCTTCCGGGGGTGACGAGGCTCGCCGTCATGTTTCTCATTCCTTGTGCAGGCATGGCCCGAAATGGGTCGCACACCGTTCGCTGAATTGAGGCGAGGGTTCCTTCCTTTTGAACCCCCCATATGGTTCATTCATCCGTTTCATGAGCCAGACGAGCGTCGCCATGCCGGAAAAAGCGCCAGCATTTCACATCGGTTGCGCCTTGGCGTTGTCCATGGTGGGCATAGGTGGGTGGGAGTCGAAAAGTCGTTCGAAGCACGATTTCACCTTCCCATCCTGCATCGATGGCCATCGGTTCGAGGTGGGTGGCTCGGTCGCTGTGAAGCACGTGAATCGCCACCGCCTCCGAGGCGAAACCGACGTCCAAAAATGGGCGGTCCGCCCTCGCCCGTTGAACCCCCCAAGGGGGATTCATGACGATGATGTCCGGCCGTTCCAGGTCGAGTTCATCACCTCCAACATGGGCGTTCAGAATCGTGGCACGTCGTGATAAGGCATCGTCGAGGCCGTCGATGTTCTGTTGGAGGACGGCAGCGGCGTTTTCATCCGCTTCAACGAACACGACGCGTCCTGCACCGAGCATGAGTGCAGCGATTCCAAGAATGCCGTTTCCCGCTCCGAGGTCAGCCACGCACCGTCCTTCCAACCCGTCGAGTTGGTCGACGGCGAGCATCCAATAAGCAGCCAAGTCCCCTTCCGTGGCGTACTGCTCCATGGACACATCCGTGCAGGGGTGCGGAATCAACTTGGACAGCGCGATGGCCAAGTGCTTTGGGCGCATTCGCCTCACCAGCGGCGTTGTTGGTAGTTGTTGCCCTGGGGGGGCTGTTGAGATTGCATTTGCAAACGCATGCTGTGAATTTGTTGCGCCTCAATTCGTAGGCGTTGCAGCAGTTGCTCGCCTGGTTGTTGATTGCCGCAGAAGCGACAGAAGCGGGTCCCATCGGGGTGTTGTTGGCCGCAGTTGATGCAGAATCCCATGGTGCTCCCTCGATTGTGTCAGTGCGTTGATGGATTTAGACCTTCTCAACCCATGGCCGTCATTTGCAAAAGAATGGGCCATGTCTCCAAGCCTTCAGCGACGGCTCGCTCGCTGATGTCTTCCCAGCGCGGATCATCCATGAAGGCCGATGGTTCCACCCCCGCATCGATGAGTTCTTGGAAGAAGGCGCGTAATTCGGTTTCGAGTTCGGAAATTTCCGGCTCTTCTTCCACCACTTCTGGAAGTTCGATCTTCTCGGGTACGTCGGCCGCTTCTTCGCTGGCCTCTTCCTCGCTTGGCTCGGATGAAGTGGGGGGGAGCGGGACGGGCGCCTCGACCGGCGCCGGTTCTGACGAAGGAGGAAGTGGGACGGCGGGTTGCTCGTCAGCAGGTGGCTCGGGGGCCGATTCAGGGGTTGCTTCTGAGGGGGCCGGTTCGGGCTCAGGCGCTGCCGCAGGAACTTCCACGACCGGAGCAGGTTGCGGTTCTGGAGCTGGTGGTTGTGGTTTCTCCAGGCGACCAACGCCCAATACCTCGGCTTGTTGGCGGGCCATTTCAGCAGCGGCACGTCGTGGCAGGCTGACGAAACATTTCCCCGGAAGCGATTCTGCAGGGTAGGGGAGGAAGTATTGTTCAAGAGCGGGCAGAGAAGGGTGTCGGAAACACAAGGTTTGGACGGCCTCAAACGCTCGTTGCGAAGGCAGGCCAACCGAGAACGGCGTGGAGGAGAGAGCGATTGAGCTTCGCAACCATCCCTCGTTATTGACCAATTGCTGCATCCACGGGCCGAGGTCTGCGGTGGCGATGTTTACGAATTGAAACGAGGCTGCTCGAGGGTCAAACCCCTGTTCTTTGAGGAGGTCGGCTTCGGCACGGGGGCGGTGGAAGACCGCCACGACGGGTTGGCCGTGTTCGATCATGTCGCCGTGAAGTTCCATCATTTTGCGTTCCTTTCGCGGGCACAGCAGAAGAATGGTCATTCGGGTCGCACGGGTGTCCCAAATTTCCCCCCAGCGAGAGGACGCCTCTGTCATCAGTTGACCGATGGTCATGTCCGGAATCATTGCGGTTATTCCCATCCCGGCACCGATGACGAGGAGGTGGTTGTGACCTTTTACCCTACGGGTGAACCGGTTTCGTGGAGACCAATCCTTTCCAATAAGCCAATTCTGCGAGGAAAATGACGCCACCTGCGGCGCCTCGCACGGTGTTGTGGCTGTACGCCTCGAAACGAACCGTGGTCGATGAAGGGCAAGTCACGTTACCCACGACCACGGCCATGCCTGCAGCGAGGTCCTTGGTGGGGTCGGGATGAACGGGGAATCCTTCACCATCTGCGAACAAATGGAGGGCGGGCTGGATACGGTCAACGACGGTCAAGGGTTGCTTGGGTGCGCTGGGAAGGTCGCCCATCGAATGGTTTTGCGACCAGGCTTCCAAAGCCAATTGGACGCTTTCTGCATCAACAGGTCGCTCAAAAGTGGCGTCCACAAAGACATGATGTCCGTCCGCTCGCATCACCCGTTGACACGTGAGGGAAGCATCGCCCTCCCATCCCAAGATGTGGGAGAATTCCGCCTCGGTTTTTTCTGCCTCACCGGGAATCTCCGGCGAGACATGGCCGTTTTGTAAGGCGCTCATCATGTACTCATGGCCTCCTCCAGAAAGGCCTTGTTCGCTGCGCATGGTGTATCGCTGCAGCCCGTAGGTCTCGTGCAGTGCAGCCAAAGGAAGCATGAGCGGCAAAAGGGTGCAATTTGTAGCGCAGGCGTGATTCAATTCCTTTCCACCGTTCTCCAAGGAGGTTGGGTTCACTTCCGGAATCACCAGCGGCACGCCCTGTGCACCTCGGAAAGCACTCGCGTTCGAGAAGACGGTGATGCCGCCGCTGACCCAAAGGGGTTCGAGTAGGGCGGCTTGTTCTCGGGGAAGCGAAGAAAAGGCGATGACGACGCCGCTGTTGAACAACTCTGAAACGGTGTCGGCCGAGGCGACATCAAGAACGTTGAGCGGCGGAAGTTCCGGGCGCTGTTCGTCCAGTATCCAAGGAACATCACGGAGTCCGTGGTTCTGAAACCGTGGAGAGCCGGCCACCGCCGTCAACTCAAACCAGGGGTGGTTCGCGAGGCGTTGTTGGAGGCGCTGAGCCACAAGTCCGCCTGCACCAAGCACAGCGACCTTGAGTCGTTCCATGCGCCGGCGACCCCCCCTTTCCCTTTGAGGGCTTCCAAGGTCACATCAACGGCTCGGGGAAGATTCGACGGGTGATCAATTTCCTCAAAATCTGCCAACCGTCGGCGGTTGAGCCGAGTTTTGCTTCGCCGATTCGTGGGCCATAACTGATGGGCTCGAAACCAAATGGGACGCGCTGATGGACCATGCTGGCGAACATCTCTGCTTCGATCTCAAACGAGCGGCTGTTGAGTTGAAGCGCGTGAATGGCCTCCTTTCGAAACGCCCAATATCCCGAACAAACATCCGATGTGGTCGTGCCAAAAAGGGCGGTGGCAACCCATGTGAGGAGGTGATTCCCAATGAAGTTCAACCGCGTCATCGCATCAGGAGCCATCCTCCCGTTCAATCGGTCCCCGATGACCACGCTGTTCGCCTCAAGACCGTTCAGAAGTCGCGTCATCTCTTGAGGCGCATAGGTGCCATCAGCGTCCAACATGACCACTGCATCGGCTTCCAAACGAAGGGCCTCTCGAAAGCCATGACGAATCGCGCTCCCTTTGCCGATGTCTTCCTGGTCCACCAGCAACACACCGTATTCCTCTGCGACCTGCTCTGTGCCGTCCGTGCTGTGGCCGTCCATGACCAAGACCGTGGTCCTGTAACCCATGGTTTCCAAACGCTTGTGGGGGATGCGTTCCAACACCCAGGCCAAGCCCAAGGCCTCGTTGAGGACCGGGAGCATGACAACAAGATGTTGCATGACCATCCCTCGGGCTCCTTCCACATGTAATTGCCGTTTCTCACTCGGTGGTCCAGGTCAACCATTGGAGTTTGACGCCCGTTTTGTCCAAGAGTACGGTGTCCCTGCCCGAAAGTCCGAGCGGATTGAGCCAAAGGGTTGGCTCCGAACGGTCCCATTCAAGCCGTAATTCGGTCAACTCGCTGGCGTTGTCAACATCAAAGCATGCTTGATGGTAGCCGGCATCGGTTCGTAGGCCGTGAAAAGGCCGGTCCAGTCCGGTTGCGGATTGGAGATAGAATCCGTCCGTTTGGCCGATGACCTCGTAAACGAGACACATGTTGACGGCGTTCTCTGGCGCTTGAACTTGCAGTTCGCCCTCGGTTCCCTCTGGTAAGAAAGGCCGGTCCTCACCGAGGAGAAGTGGGTCTCGGAACTTGTGGTTTCTCCAAGGGTCGAGACGCACATCGCATGAAGCGCAATCGTCTTCGTCAATGCCGGTGAGCAACATCACGGGTGCGTTTCCATCGGGATATAACTTCCAGAGGGTCGCACCGTCGGATTGGACACTGGCGACCCAATAGGGCGACGCAGCCAGCGTCCACTGCATCGTGCCAAGGGGAGAGGTCAATGCGTGAAGCATGTCGTGTTTCACGAAGTACGAGACGTTGTCCAGAAACATGGCTTGGGTGGCGTTCGAATGCTCGCTTACCGTGATGTGGACGAGGCCGAGGGTGGGGATGGAGGTCGTTTGAACGCTGCTCGGTGCGTTCCAAATGTAACCCCAGTGCATGTTTTCGGTGTAGACGGCACCTTCGATGTCCTTCAAGGCCTCACGCAATTCCAAATCCCCCGGTGAAACCGCCATGAGTTCTTCGTGCTGAGCGAGCGATATGGCCACTGATTGAGCAAAGAGTGTGCCCAAAACCACCGTGGTAACCAGCCCCAAAGAGAGGGCGCGCGGCATGGACGAGGCCGTTGATGTGGAATCGTTTTGTTCGGTGAGGCTGGTCTGAGGCGACCACCACAACGCAACCAACACCGCCAAAGGAATGTGAAAAGCATGCAGGGCCATGGAATACAAGGTGTAGGACAACAAGGACAAGACGGGTATGTATCGCAACCCCTCCACGAGGTGAACGATGCTCAGCAACCAGAGAAGAGCGAACCACGTGATGGCGATGCGGCCCTCCAGGGTCTTGCGCAGAGCAACAGCTGCGACTCCTCCAAGAAGAAGCAAGACGCCGTTGTACACGACGAGGGGTTTTCCACCTTGCCAACCGTATTCTGAAAACACGGCCTCATCAAACAATCGGGGGGCGATCACCAGCAGGGCAACGGCAAAGCCGACGGTGATGAAGGCCGAAGCGATGTAGGCCAAACGTCGCACGAGTTCCCGATGCTCTTCGTTGTCCATGGCCAAGCCGTGCATCACGTGGCTGAGCAGCAAAAGAGCGAGGTAAATCGCTCCAGTGGGATGAATCAGCGCCACGGAATAGAGTGCCAAGCACAGACCCACCGTGTGGTGCCTTTGTCGCTGGTCGGCGTGGCGGAAAAGCACGAGAATGCCGATGACCAGACCCAATTGACTTGCCACGCTGGGGAATCCCGAGTCAAAGGTCTTGGCAAACAAGCCCAGCCCCAAACCCATTGCGAACATCGCATAGGCCCCTGCGCCATGACGGTCAAGAGCACCCATGAGGCCCATCAAAAGGACAAACAAGGTGTAGTGGCCAAGGTGAAACACCGATGTTCCCGCATCATGACCGCTGAGCGTGGCCACCCATGCAGCCACCGACGGGAAAGCAGGAGGGTAGGTCCAGAACCCCTCGTTGGTTCCCGGCAGACTGAGGTTCCCCTCCAACACCAACTGTTGCGTGAGCATTGCAAAGCCGATCCAATCCACGCCAAAAGGGAGGCGTTGAATCATGGGCGTGAGTATGGCGGTCGCTGCGACCACCATGCTGAGGGCCATCAGCGGCGTGGACCGGTTTTGCTGGAACCCAAGTTGAATTTCAGCTTCCTTGCTCAACGAGGGCGCGTCACTTTCCTCCGAGAGTTCACCGTGCATCGCAGCTTCCAACATTTGCCATCGAGTTCGTTTTGCCAAAACTTCGTGGCGCTCGTGAATCAATCGATACGCCACGATATTGGCGGCCAGCAATCCCGCTGCCATCAAGAGGGGCGACCAGACGTTGAGGAGCACCAGCGTGCCTGACAGGCCATAGAGCAGAAGGAGACCAAGGGCGGGGGCAAGCAGGACCTTGCGAAACCGGTCGCTGCTTCCATCCAAGACCGTGCTGAGCGCCCAACCCGGCAAGATGCTCGGGGCCAACACGACCGCAGCGCTACCGAGCATGCTGGGACCACGGAGAAGGCATGCTTTGATGATTCGCCGAAACCTCAAGTAGAAACGGACACTCGCAGGTCCATGACCTCTATGCCGGCTTTCCATTACCATCCTACGGTGGTGTTTGATGGTCCGTATTGGGTTCACGATTTTTCAAGACCCAGTCCGGAGGGTTGGCAAGCGCCCCATCCTTACTCGGTGGGAAGGTACGATGAACGCCGCCCGGCCATGTACACGACTGAACTCTTTGGTGGGGTGCGAGACCACCACGTTGGGTTGGATTTGGGCGGCCCGGTGAACACGCTCATTCACGCTTTTGGAGAGGGTGAAATCGCTGAGATTGCCTTGAACGATGAAGATGGCTCGTATGGGCCGACCCTCATCACCAAACACACCTTGCGCCTCCCAAGCGTCGTCGGTGGGCCTCTCGAGGACGAGACTCGAACGTTCTGGGTGTTGTACGGGCACCTCAGTTGGGACAGCATCGCCCAATGGAAGAAAGGCGACCGATTCATGCAAGGCGATGTTTTGGCGGCGATGGGGGACGAATCCGAAAACGGCGGATGGCCTCCGCATGTTCATGTTCAAATGACTTGGGAAGCGCCTGTTGACGGCGACTTGCCGGGCGTGGTTCGTCATGAGGACCGAGTCGACGCCCTTCAGCGCTATCCCGACCCTCGCTTGATTTGCGGGCCACTTTACTGAACGCTGTTCAAGTGGGCCTTGAGGGCGTTGATGGGCGCGATGGCCGCAGGGTCCTTTCCGTGCAAGAACGCCAACGTGATGGAAAGCCAGTCCATCACGAGACAGTGGTAAAGCATGCATTCGAGCAAGGATTCACCTTCGCCAGCGAGGTTCCATGCTGTTTCGGTGGGTGAATGGGCAACCATCCAGTCCAAGCGCTGTTGAACTCGAGGGTGCATGCCGGGCCACGTCAACAGCAGCAGGGCTTGCTCGGCCGCTTGGCCGTCGCCGTCCGGTCCGACACCGCCCCATGCCACGCTTTCGTTGTGATTCATCTCCGGCAACACGCCAATACGAACGAATCTGGCGGCGTTTTCATTCATCTGATTCTTGAAGCGATTCAGGGCTGGTGCAAGTTCGGTGGGGCCGATCACCGCAAGAGGTTGATTGAGCAGGCCAGCCGCCAGCAGTGCAATGTCGCCTTCTGGCTGGGCAAGTACGTCAAAATGTTCGTTGTTGGCTTCCAACCGCTTCAACATGGCGTCCCGTTCATCGGCCGGTTGCGCCGGTACAAGGCCAAGGTGCTCCAAACACGCTAACTGGCGGCTGAAGATGTGACCAAAGGCGGTACGAGGGGGTTGGCCGCCAACCGTGGGAATCAGGTGGCAGCGTGGTGAGAGTTCGGGAAGGCCGGCGAGGACACCCCCTGTGGCGATGACGACCACGGTGGCCCCGAGACCCAAAGCCGCCTCAGCAGCTGCCAGGGTTTCTTCGGTGTTTCCGCTGTGACTCGTAGCGAGCACCAACCAGGTGGCGTCAAACCAAGCAGGCAGGGTGTAATCTCGGTGAACCATGACCGGACAACCGCCCATATGGGCGGTCAGGGATGCGAGGAAATCTCCGCCGGCTGCACTTCCACCCATGCCAAGGCATAGCACGCCGCTCCAAGGGGCCTGCTTGAGTTCGGCGAGCCATGGAAAACGCTCTTCATTAACGGCATCAAAGCCTTGACGCAAGTCGTCGTGGAACCTTCGGGTAAAGTTCACCATGCCTTCCTTATCCAAACGCTCTGCAAGGTCGACCAGGGTAGGTTCTGGCGTTGAATCGGGAGTGTGTTCCATGTTCAATCCTCCACCTGTTCAGGGGTGTCAATGGCCATATGAGGCAGGGCAATCCATTCTTCATCTTGTCGTATCAAGAGCCCTTTTCTTCCCGGTATGTGTTCAAAGGGCAGACGGACCAGGCTCATTTCCCATGTGTTTGGGTCCAAGAATTCTCCAGCTGTAGCATCTTCGTTGATGAAGTCCACCTCAACGAATTCGTGACGTTGGGCCAGCACTTTCGCCTGTTCCAAATCTCGCCATGAGGCTCCTGTTCGCTCACGTCGGTCGATACGCTCCATGATGGCTCCTTCCTTGGTCCAGGAAGACGGCCGCCACATGTGATGCCTCCATTGAACCACATCTCCGATTTCGTAGCCCGGTTTGCGGTAAAGAAGGGTGAGTCGTGTGACATCGACACCGTCTTTTCGTCCAACCGTTGAATTGGTCTCAATCACCATGCCGCCGTATTCGCTGATGAGGTGGCGCCCCCAAGCTCTGGCGAGGCCTTTGCTGCCCAACACCACGTCGTAGCCTCCCGTCACCGGGCCTTCGGTGGTGATGAAGAACATCGGGTCGTCGGATAATTTCTCAAGCACATCATCGAGGGTTGCTCGTAACCGTTTGAATTCCTCCTCACTCAAACGTCGAGCACTTGAGCGCAATTGGACGGTCGCCTCGAAGTAATTCCCCGCACGCCGCGTGCAGGTCAAACAGACGCCATTGGCCATTCTTGCTCGCATGGTGTGCTCTTCTTGGAAGAGGAGGTCATCGATCACACCCTCGAGTTGGATGTGGAGCAAGGTGTGTCGGTCGGAAACCTTGACCGGTTCCATGCCGAGTTGAATGTCTTCGGCCCGTTCGTGCACCACCAGATTTCGATGCAGCAATTCGTCCCATACTTCATCCTCAGTGGTGTTTTCCCATTTCCCGTCGATTTCGACGATACCGCACCGAGCACAACGAACCCACGGGACGTTTTCTGGAACCTTTGCGAGGACCGTGCGGGCCCTCAAACAGGGCTCGCACATTCGGTCGCCAAACAACGGAGGGTCTGCACCACAGACCAAGCAAAATTCGCCACCGAGTCGTGTTGACATGGCCCTCCCCGTGGCTGTCTCGGGGCATTGCCTTTGAAAGACTACGCCTTGGAATCGGCTTCCTCATCGGTTTTGTCGCTGGCCGCTTCCATGGCGAGGAGCCGTTCGTCCAGCCGTCGACTTCGCTGCACGACCGTCCACGTCCACAACGCAATGGCGACGAGCATCCCAAAGTAAGCAACGGCGAGGTAAGTCATGCCCTCCATCTCAAACACCGCCGTCCAAATGTTGCTGCATGCGCTCCAGTCGCTGTTCCATCGCCGTCAATCGCATGGAGGCCATCATGTGGCCGATGATGAAGACGGTAAATGAGACCGCCCCTATCAGCAGCACAAGGCCCATGTCGCTGTTGATGGAACTGCCGTCGCCCGTCGCCACCACGGGTCCGGGGTGGCGGATGGTCCAGATTCGAGTGGCGATGTAGGTGAGGGGTACCAAAACGAAGCCGTAGAGGCCGAACGCTGCAAAGGTGTCCCGTGTCTCAACGCCATCAGGCTGGCTGTTTCGGCCAAGGACGACGTAGATGGCAAGGAGCGTGAGCAGTCCAAAGGAGTTCAACCTTACATCGGTCCAATCCCACGGAGTCCCCCATTCTGCAGCCCCCCAAACACACCCCGACCAAACGGCCATGAGTCCGGTTGCAAGTCCAGCTTCAGAGCCTGCAACATGGAGGCGCCACATCCATTCTGAGCGCTTGAACAACCAGCCCGCTGAGCCCACAAAGAGGGCGCCAAAAGCGATGAAGGCAGCCCATGCAGCCGGAACATGCCAGTAAAAAATGCGTTGAGCCGCAGGCGATTCAAAGGCATTGATGGAAACGCTGGGTGCCCAAAGCAGGGCCAAGAGGAGGGTGGTGCCGATGCCCATGAAACCGATGAACAGCACGGCTTCGCTCAACCTCATGGTGGCGGGGTTGAATCGTCCTCCTTGAACTTGGTGTTTGGTTCACGAAAGAACGCTGATGAGAAGGGAATAGGGTAAAATCAACACCGGTGTCAACAACCCAATGAAGACAGCATGCGGTCGTGCCAGGCGTTGGGTCGATCGTTGCATCCATCCCACGCTATGCCACACCAAAAAGCACAACACGGCTCCTGCAACGATGATGTGAATTTCCCGAGCATCTTGAAGTCCGTTCGTTGTTAGGAAAGTGAATACAGCGCCGATGGCCAAGGGAATCCAGCCCGCATGAGGCTCCCCGCCACCAACCGCACGCCACCATACGCCGGCTCGTTCTTCTCGAAGAGCGGCCACGAGGGGGTCTCCGCAAAGGCCGACCGCCAAGGTGGGGGCAAGGATGAATCCCATCCGCTGAAGATTGTCCAATTCCTCCATGAAGTCCCCGAGGGTGAGCAAGATTCCGAGCGTCAAAAGGCCGGCCATGGCATTGGTGTTGAGCCACATCATCGTTCGAAGGTGCATTTTCACTCCAAACGCTGAGCGGGAAAGGGGTTTCACTTCACGCGAAGTTCGTGTATCCACCCTTCCAGCAGGGGGGGCGGTCGTTGTCTGGAATTTACGCTGGTCAACGTCGTAGAGATGGGTGGCTTGAGCCATCACCCGCTCGTCATGCGTGGCCACCAACAATGCGTGCCCCATGGTCCGCAATTCATTGAGCCATTGACCGAGGATTTCGATGGAGGCATCATCCAGTCCAGCATCGGGTTCGTCCAAAATGATGAGGGCGGGTGTTGGGCTTGCGAAGGCGGGAAGGAGGCCGGCGAGAACCGCTACTTTTCTCGCTTGTCCCTGGGAGAGATGTGCGACGAGGTCGTTGGCGCGATGCATGAGTTTGAACTGCTTGAGGAAGGGGTCAACGTCCACGCCATGGCCGCTCATTGACATGGCTGCGTGGAGATGCTCAGTGAGAATCTCACCCCCCAACATCCCGTTTCGTTGGAGCGCCACCCCCACCGTCAAGGGTGAGTTTCTTCGCCTTCCATCGGCGTCAGCGACCACGACCTCATCGTGCTGTACATGGCCTCGCTCCATCGGGAGCAGCCCAGCAGCGGTTTCCAGTAGCGTTGACTTTCCGGCGCCGTTGGCTCCGGTCAACACCACAGTTTGGCCTGCTTCAACGGTAAGGGTGCAGCCCTCAAGCACCGTGTTCATGCCCCGGCGAACATGAACATCAACGAGGCTGAGGAGGGCCTTGGCCATGGTGCGGGGAGGGGCCAACCAAGCAAGAACCCTCCTGTTTTGCCCCTGTGAGACATCAACTCAAAAGAGAGGGACGCAAAGGGCTCTGCATGGGCTTCGCCATGTCGCTGTTCAACACGACGGAGTGGCTTGTCCTCTCGTTGTGGTTTGTGGCCGTCATCGCCCCGATGGCTTACGCCGCACGTACACGCACTTCATTGGCCATGGGCATCACGGTTTCTGTTTTACTGGGGGCCGTGGTTCAGGTGCTTTGGGCCATGCTCTACAATTGGGGTTTGGTGGACTATTGGGTGTGGAGCGATTTCGTACTCGTTCCTGCCCGCACCTCTGAGCCGGCTTTCATGCATACGCTGGCCACCGCAGGATTTCTCCACAGTCAAGGCGACATGATGCATGTATTGGGCAACGTCGTCATTCTGGCCCTGGTCGGTGTTCCTCTTGAACAACGTCTCGGCGGGAAGCGATTTGCTATCGTGTATGTCATCGGTCTTCTTGGGGGTTCGCTGGGTTGGGTTGCGTTCAACGCCACGTCCTTTACGCCGGCTTTGGGCGCCTCTGGCGCAGCGTTTGGGTTGCTCGGCGCTTACCTTGCGGGATGGCCAAAGGACGAAATTCCGTTTCCGCTGTTGTTGATTCGGCCCTGGCCGGTCGTCTTCATCGCGCTTCTTTATTTCGGACTGGAATTGGCTCGTGCCTTGGCCACGATGGAATCTGGTGTCTCAAGCGGTATTGCCCACATGGCTCACATTGGAGGATTCATTGCCGCTTATGCCCTCTTGCCCTTGGTCGCCAAGGGCGGTCCTGTTGAACTTGGTGTGGTGGATGGAGGCCCAAGTCAGGGCGACGCACATGCGGCAAAACGTCGTCGTCTCAAGGCCACCATGGTGAACCTCAACGACATTGAAGATCCGTGGACAGCACGTGGTCTTGATGTCCCCAAACATCTCAGAGAACCGCTCAAAAACTTGGTTCAAGCCAGTGACGAACCTGAGACCAGAGCAGCGTGGATGGAACATCTTGCCGATGCTGGTCGATGCCCGCTGTGCGATGCGCCGCTGGGCTTGGTCGAGCGAAACTCGGGACCGCATTTGCAGTGCTCAACCACGCCTGAACACTTTGAATGGCCTCCTCGATAGTTTACCCCCTCATCGGCTCACGCGGTGATACATTTGAGGATAGAATCAAAGGTGGGCAGGCGTTCCAGTCAACTGAGAGGTGAGGTGATGCTCGGTCAACAACAAGCATCGTTGCGTACAGGTGCCGTTCTCTTTGCGCTCTTGATGCTCTTCGCCGACATCAGCGGCGGTGTCCTTTCGTCCACCACACCTACCTCTGAAACCAGTGAATACGAGCCCCCTATTTTGGTAGAGGGTCTTCCCCCATTGATGTGCGGCGAAGAACTGTGCGAACGCCCGACTCGGCATATCGACCGAGGCGACAGGGCCTCTTCAGAACCAGACCAGTGGTGGCAGGCCTACGGCCCCGACCTCGACTGGAACGGCATGGACGACCGCCTCCAGCGCGTTCTCGCTGGTCAAGAATCCGTCTCATCGACAGCGATCATGGGCCCCGACGGGCGAAAAACAGTCGCCATCGTGGTTGATTATGCATGGGCGCCCAACAGCGAAGAAATCGCCACGTTGGTCGAGACCTTGGAGGCCCACGGTTGGGTTGGTGAAGAAGAAGGAGCTTGGTTCCAAGTCATGAACTCCATTGATTCAGTGCTCGTTGACAAGGTGCCGGTGAGTGCCCTGCTCGACATTTACCATCTCCCCGGTGTGGTCGTTATCGAGATGCAGAACCTCATGGCCCCCACCAACGGTGTGGCGAGCGAAGCAGTTCGGTCCATGCCTTCCGATGTCTATTCAGCAAGCACCTATTCCCGTGGCTATTACGGTGAAGGCGTGGTCATCGCTGTGCTCGACACCGGTGTTGACAATGAACACCGAGCGCTGAACGACTTCGATGACATTGACGATGAGCCCGATAGCGACCCCAACAGTTACAACGACCAAAAGTGGGTCGCAGGGTACGATGCAACATCATCGGCTTCCAATCCAGATGGGAGCACCGATCCAGATGATGGAAACGGGCATGGGACCCACGTCGCAGCCACAGCGCTGGGCACGGGGGGCTCGCAACGCGTCCACACGGGCAGCGGCATGGGGGCCTACTTGGTTGATGTCAAGGTCTTGACCGACACGGGAGGCGGAGGCACAGACCCCGCTGAAAATTCCCAATACTCCGCAAACGGCATTCAGTGGGTCATCAATAACAAAGACACGGACTGGGGCAACAACGATTCCAGCCGTGGCATCGACATCGCCTCGATGTCCTTTGGGTCTCTCGGCACCCCGTTGAATCCCGACGATGAGGGCGACAACGGTTCGGCTGCAGAGGCACGTTTGGTCAACGATGCTCGGGACGCCGGTATTGTTTGCGTTGTGGCCATGGGCAATGATGGGAGTAAGCGAGTCCCATCGCCAGCTAGCGCAGACGGAGCCATTTCCATCGGGGCCGCCGACGACCGAAACAGTGTCAATCGCACGGACGATATCATGGCCTCGTATTCCAATTGGGGGCCTCGATTGGACGACGGTGACGATGACGAGTGGGACGAACTCAAGCCTGATATCTCAGCCTTCGGCACGGGTATCACGTCGGCCTCAGCAGCAACGGGCCCCTCCTTCCCGGGTCAACCTGAACGCCCGTTGGCCGACAACGACTACGACTCAAAGGACGGCACCAGCATGGCCACCCCACTCGTTTCAGGAATTGTGGCCTCCTTGCTTCAAGCCGACGACACGCTCTCGCCGGAGGATATTCGCAATATTTTGCGAAACTCTTCAGAGGCCCGCGGTTCTGCCTCACAGCCAGATGTCTCAAACCGCTGGAATGAGAAATGGGGCTTCGGTCTGGTTGATGCCTCGTGTGCGCTCGACCATGTCCTCGGACGCTCTTGCACCCCGTTGGAGGACAACGGCGGCGTCATCGTAACCCCTCCTCCCGGCGGGGATGGAATCGGTGAAGATGTTTCCATGAGTGTGCCGGTGAACCAATCGCTCTACCTGGCCGGAAACACACTCTCGGTTGAAGGCACCACCGACACCAGCGAGAACGACTACCTTGAGGTCCAGGTGAAATTTGAACAATTTTACGATGACGGCGAAAGCAACGAACTCACCAACTGGCTTGGAGCCGACGGTACCGTAGAGGATTGGTACTTCGACATCACCGTGGATGACGATTGGGTTGATGCTGATGAGGCGTACACGCTGATTTACGCCCGTGCCCTCAACGAAGACGGCGAGGCCTCCGTGGTCGATATCCGCGTCGTTTATCTTGCCCGCATGTCGGTTTCCATCTCAGAGCCACCGCTCGGCACGGCGCTGGTTGGCATGGTTGAATTCTCAGGAACCGCAGAAGGCATTGACCACGACCGAATTGAATACAAAATCGACAGCCAGGATTGGCAACTCGGCGATGACCTCAACGAGCAAGAGGAAGGCGTTCAAGACTGGTCCTTTACGTGGGACTCCACCGCTGTCAACGACGGTTCGCATCGCATCAGTGTGCGAATGGTCAACACTTCGGGCGTGAACAGTGATGTGCAAAAGCGAACTTACGAAGTGGACAACCTTCCCGCTGCCCCGAACTTTGCCTTTACCGGAACGGTTGGGGTGTACGATGGAGGCCTTCCCGTGAACACGGCCGTCGCGGGGACCGTTCTTGAGGTTCGGTTTGGTTTGCGAAACATAGGGGATTTGGACGCTAACGAAGTCTATCTGACCTTGGACGGTCCTGGAAGCGATTCCGCAACTTATCCCTCAGAGGGCAAGGTTACTTCACTCGAGGAAGGCGAGAGCGTTCAGGTCACCTTGTACTGGTGGGCGACCGAAGCGGGCACGCACGACGTCACGTTATCCCTCGACCCGACCAACCAATACGAGGATCCGGACCGCAGCGATAACGACTACACCTTCAGTTTCACCGTCGATGAGCGCCCCGTTGAACCCATGCTTCGTTTCCTCCCGGGTGCCGCCCGCACGACACCCGATGTGCCGGTTCCCGGAACGCCCTACGACCTCCGTGTCCGAGTTGACAACTTGGGACAAACCGATGCGAGCGGTTTGAGCCTCGGCCTTGAACGTTGGATTGATGAGGCTGGCTGGCAACGACTGGATGACCAACCCGTGGCGCTCGTACCCGGTTCGAGTACCACTTCTGGCTATGCCTTTGCTCGGTTCGCAGACGTTCACGATTCGGTCGGAGCTGTCTCCTACCGCGCAGTGTTGAGCG
Organism: Candidatus Poseidonia sp.; assembly: GCA_030741355.1. Classification (GTDB taxonomy): domain Archaea; phylum Thermoplasmatota; class Poseidoniia; order Poseidoniales; family Poseidoniaceae; genus Poseidonia. The sequence continues at coordinate 18,457 of JASLVM010000012.1, forward strand.
GCTCGGGTGTTGAAATTGAACACAACACGCTCCGATTCAACATCACGGTGGCCAACGTCCAAGCGGGGGCCAAAATCGGTACCTCGCTCTCAACCGGCGAAGTAGCGGTTGATTTCGTTGGTTTGAGCGACGGTGGTCTTCTCTTCACCACCGTGGACGGTGAACTCCACGCTCGAACCATCACCTCAACGCTGTCGTTGGTTGGCGGGGTGGTGCTTGAAGAAAACTGGGGCGGCGAGTTGGCCGTTTACCAGCGGGATGATGGCCTTGTTCAAGTCGCCTGGTCTCGACGTTCATTGAGCGTCGAGGGCTACATCCTGACCGACATCGCCATGACATCCATTTCGGCCGCTGGAAAAACAACCCCCAAACACTACCACATGCCGCCCCTAAAGTTGTCCGAGGGCTCCTATTACGGCTTCACCTTCGATCAGTACGACGGCACGATGGTTCTTGCAGGCTATCATCGTGACCTGTCCACCAGTGGCTCCTGGCAAGACATCACTTCGCTCTTCGTGATCTCGTCGACGTCGCCCGACAGAGGCAATTCATGGACCAGTCCGTTGACCGTTCTCTCCGATATCGATATTCGACCCGGCGACGCTCAACCTCTAGCGGTTGGTCTTGGAGAAGAATACCTCCATCTGCTCTATCAAGAGTATCGAGACGATGTCAGCGGCGTTGAACGCGTCGGTTTGATGTACACGCACGGTTCGTACACCACGCCTTCATGGAGTTTCCAATATTCCGTCGGTGACAACGCCAAACATCCCGCCATGGAAGTGCTCGTCGAGGATGAAGAAGACAGGCTCATCGCCGCATGGGTTGAAGGGCAAGGAAAGATTTCCAATGTCGTGCTGGCCAACACCAATTCCCTCTGGGCAGGCGATGATATCCAACGCATTCTGACGCCCGGTGTATCCACCCTTGGATTCGCCCAACGTGATGATGGAATGTACCTCTATCACGACGAGATCAACATCTACGGACCCGTTCATCGAATGGGCTTGGTCTCCGACGAAAGGGGAGCACCTCTTCAGGGGATGTCGAACATGCTTGACGACGGCTATTTGTTCGGCATCGGCGTGATGGAAGATGACACCATCATCTGTTCCATCACCCCCGGTGGCTCGCTGAGCTTGAGTAAGGTGGCCTCGTTGACGGGTTCGAACAATGTTGTTGAATCTCCGGGACTGTTGGAAACCCTCCTCGACTACCTCCCCGGTGATTCAAACGAGGTCAAATATCGAATCCTGGCGGGCAGTCTTGGATTACTTGTTCTCTTTTTGGGCGTTGTTGTCGTCATGGTGCGTCGCTCTCACAGCGAAGTGGAGGAATTGCTCGAAGAAATGGGTGTTGAGGCCGAGGCCGTGGAGGTTATGATCACGCCGGAGCAGGACGAAGGGCCTTTGCTTTCCATTGACGAGGATGGCGAGGAATTGACGGTTCAAGAAAGCCAATTGGACGCCGTTTTGGACGATGAGGAAGAATCCCTTGCCGCTGAACTTGAGCGTAAACTCGAGGAAGGTGAAGGCAACGCTCGCCTTGAACGGCGAATGAAGCGAAAGCAGCAACGCGAGATGGCGGCCGTTTTGCAACAAGGTCTGCCGCCGTTGCCTCTTCCAAATCTCCCCATGCCCAACGCGCTACCGCCACTTGATGGTGCCGCTCCTCTCCCGGCGCCGGTCTTGCCTCTGCCCGAGTTGAAACGGGAGGCGACCTGTCCGTCATGCCAAGCCAGTTTCAGCGTGAAGGACTTGATGCTGAAGCGAATCACTTGCCCGGTGTGCGCCGACACCTTTGATCTGTGAAGTGATTTTATGTGCGGTATCTTTGGCTACATTGGGCATCAGCAGGCTCTCCCCATTTTGGTGGAAGGGCTTCGAAGGTTGGAATATCGGGGCTACGATTCAACCGGTGTCGCCGTCGATGATGGCTCCAATGTTCACACCCACAAAACCGTCGGGAAAGTGGCCGACCTGAAAGCCATCCTCCCAGCAAAGGTAAACGGCACGCGAGGCATTGCCCACACGCGTTGGGCCACCCATGGAGGCGTTACGCAGGTCAACACCCACCCCCATGTTTCCGCCGACGGTTCCATCCACCTCGTCCATAACGGCATCATCGAAAATTACCAGCATCTTCGTCGAGGTCTTTCCGCACGCGGGGTGGAATGTGTCAGCGAAACCGATTCAGAAGTGATTGTTCAAATGATGGCCCTCGAATTACAGGGTGGCGCAACTCCGCTGGAATCCGTCCAAAACACCCTCCAGCACCTTCGTGGCACCTGGGGGCTTTGCATTCTTTTCCGAGACCATGACCAACTGATTTGCGCCCGAAACGGTTCTCCGCTCATCATCGGTCAAGGCCAAGGCGAGACATTTGTTTCAAGCGACCCTCATCCATTGACGTCCCACACACAGCGTGTGGTCTATCTCGAAGACGGTGATTTGGCGGTCATCAATCGGGGGACGTTCACCATCACCACCACCAAAGGAAAGACGGTTGAACCGAACATTACGGTGCTCGAGGACGACTGGGGTGAAGCAGAACTCGGTGATGCACCCCATTACATGTACAAAGAAATCTACGAACAACCCGATGCCTTGCGTCAATGCATTGCCGGCCGAGTGGACCGTGAGATGGGGTCTGGCCGCCTTGGCGGCATGGGGCTTGACCACGCCTCTCTTGTCCAAGCCCCGCATGTTCGTCTGCTGGGGTGCGGCACGGCTGCCTTTGCAGCAGAAATCGGCCAGATGCTTATCGAAAAGATGGCACGTATTCCCGCGGTCACCCACATCTCGAGTGAATTCCGCAACAACGACCCGGTCATCAATCCCAAGGCCATCTACCTCGCAGTATCACAATCTGGCGAGACGGCAGACACCATTTCGGCGGTCAAAGAAATCAAGCTCAAAGGCGGACAGGTGTTCGGCGTGGTCAACGTCGTTGGCTCCACCATCGCACGTTTGTGTGGACGAGGCGTCTACATTCATTCGGGGCCTGAACAATCCGTTGCCTCGACCAAAGCCTTCACCAATATGGTGGGTGCCTTGACCATCTTTGCCACGCAACTTGGACGTACCCGACACCTCTCGAAAGCCGACGGCCGGGACTTGATCCAACACCTGCAGCAAGCGCCCCACTTGATGGAAACGTACTTCCAAGACACAGGCCCCATCCAGGAAGCGGTTGACCTCTTGTCTGAAGCGGGTTCGGTTCTCTTTTTGGGCCGTGGCCTCTCTGCTCCTGTGGCCAAAGAAGGCGCTCTCAAATTGATGGAACTGGCTTACATTCCCTGTTTGGCCTATCCTGCTGGAGAGATGAAGCACGGGCCGATCGCCCTGCTAGAGGAAGGCAGTCCGGTCGTGGTGGTCGCTCCCAATGACCACCTCAAGGAGAAGACCATGTCTGCCCTGCACGAATGCAAAGCCAGGGGTGCAAAAATCATCCTCATTCACGAAAAAGGCGACCCCATCGGGGCAGAAGGTGATGTGTCCATCGCCGTTCCTGCCATCCATCCATGGTTGACGCCACTGCTCACGGTGCTCCCGTTGCAGTTGATGGCTTACGAAACGGCCTTGAAACTTGGACGGGACGTGGACCGCCCTCGAAATCTAGCGAAATCCGTAACGGTTGAATGATTTCAAACGATGGTGAATCGCTGCTCGTTTTCTTTCCAGTTGAACGGTTTGTATCCAAGCAGGTGGTTGGTATGGCGCATCTTGACGATGCCGAGTTTACGGAAGACATCGTCGCCATGGCGCTCCATCACCAGATGCATGACGCCGTCTGAAAGGTAATCTTCAACACCGTATTCGCCAAACTGTTTGTGGTCTTCACCGGTCATTTCACAGATGAAGAACGAGGTCAGTTCCAACCGTCGAACCGCTTCAAACAAGCGGAAAATTTCGTCGCGGGGATTCTCCATCTTGGTCAAGGTGAAGAAGGCACCCAAGGAATCGAACACCAGCAATTCGAAGCCAATGGATTGGCGGTATGAGGTCAACTGCTTGATGAGTTGGCCCATCCAGTCCACTCGGTTGCTCATGCCTTGTTCGTCCAGTTGGACACGAAGATCAGCGAGGTCGATGATGGCGATTCGGTTGCGCACACGAGGGTCGTCAACGTTCATGCCCATGTTGGCCATGTGAGAACGTAGAGAATCCTTGCCTTGCTCAAGCGTGACGTAAATTCCACTGGTCTCGCCGTAGAGAACGGCGTTGTAGAGCATCGAAAACGTCAGGCTGGACTTCATGGCACCGGAGGCACCAGCCACAATGCAAATGTGGCCTTGCGGAATGCCGCCCTGCATTTTCTCATCAAGGCCTTCGATGTGGGTTGGGATTCGTTCCATCTCGGACATGGGTGCTCACTCGTTTCTCGGTGGACCTTCCGATTCTTCAATATCACCCACGCATTTGATGGGTAATCTCCAAAGTCCCCGGGCCGCAGTTTGGTGCATGGACGTGTGGTTGGCCTCCAACTCCGAGCGTCGTTACGCCTTGCTAAGCCCTCTTTTTCCAAGTCTCCGGCATGAAGGTCTACCGGGGGTTGATGAAACGCCTCCAACGGGAACCGTTGAACACCAAGTGTTGACGATTTGTCAGCGGAAGGCTGAGGCTTTACCACCTACAGAAAGCCCGCTTGTCATCGTCGCTGACACGATGCTGAGCGACCCGGACGACCATTCGCTGAGCATGGGCAAGCCACGGGACAAAATGCACGCAGCCATCATGCTTCATCGCCTCAGCGGGCGACTCCACCAAGTTTGGTCGGCGACCGGTGTTCGCTGGAACGGCACCTGGCATTTCTGGTGTGAGGCTTCTGTCGTCTCCATTCCCGACCTGACCGATGAACAACTTGACAAATTGCTGTCCTCAGATTCATGGAAAGGAAAGGCGGGAGGTTACGACCTTCACGGTCCCATGGGTGAGCATGCACGTTTGGTTGAGGGCGCAGAAAGCACCGTTCTTGGGTTCGCGGGGGAGGCGATGGCCTTCCTTGAGACCCTGGCGTCAACACGGTGATGGTCAAAGCAGGGGTGTTAGGCCCAACTCGTGTTTTTGCATGTCAACCACGACATTTTGTCCGGGAATCATCAACAACTTATCCTCCGAATCCAACGAAAAGACGCTGACTCGAGCGTGGTCGGCCATGTGCTTGATTTCCCTTCGACACGCCATTTGATGACTTTCCATGTGAACCAGTGAACGCAAATCAACGATCGCCGTATCGCCCTGCAAGACCCGTTCAAGCATGGCCGTGGTGGGTATCCGTTTCATGACGTCGGGGGCGATGTAGCGAAGTGCCTTGTTGGGGAGTTGAGGTCGGCGTTGCCGCTCAACACCAAGGTCGTGGAAGGCCTCACCGTCGGGGGTGACTGGACCGTTCCAACCCAACGGCGGCGTTCGCAAGCGACTGAGGTCGGGTTCCTGATCGACCGAGAGCGTGGGGGCAGGCGACGGAGATTGGGCGGGCGTTTCCTCGGGTTGCGTCGCCGTCAATGAAACGGGTTGTTGCGCAGCAGCTGCTTGAGGCGGAGGGGGTGCTGAGTCCGGGGTGTTTCCTTCCGGGTCGGGCAATCCAAAAAAATTCCACAAACTTCCCATGTGCCTCTCTCTCAGAAGTCCAAGTCGTCAAGCAACGACTGCAACTGATTGGAGGCAGGGGTTGGTGGAGTTTGTGAAACTATGGGTTGAACGGGGGCCGGTGCAGGCTGATTTGCAGCCAACCATTGCTCTCCGTAGTAATTCCACTGTTCCATGGTCCATCCAGCGGGAAGTCCTGAGGCAGGGAGCGGTGGACCGGTGTTGACCGCCGGAGCCGTCTCCATGGGTGAAGCAACCGACGCAGGTGCGGGTTGGGCTGCTTGAACCGGTGCGGCTGGCTCTGAAGCGGGCAGTGGCTCCATCGTCTTCGGGGCGGCGGCAAACTGACTCTGCTCAAACATGCCATAATCTTCGGATGTGCTTGCGCCTCGCCGGGTGAACAACAGGAACACCACCAAACCGATGATGACCAACGCCAGAAGGCCAATGATGGCGGTTGTGGTGGTGCCGATGGTGCTGGTGATGCTCTGAAGGATACCCTCCGGTGGTGCTTCTGCGACCAAGACGGTGATTTCGGTTTGGGTTGATTCACCGTCGTCGTCGGTCACGGTGAGCGTGAAAATCCACGTCCCTGCTGGTAGGTCTTCAACGGTCCACGTTGGACCCGTGAAATCCACATCGCCGGTCTTTTGACCGTCGAGGTCCGTGTCAAGGTGGGAACTGTCCCACTCGTAGACCAGGTTCTCTTTGTCACTCGCTGTTTCGATGGAATCCGTTCCTGAGAGCGTGAGGTTGTCGCCTTCTGTAAGGTCGTCGAGCACAGAAATTTCGGAGATGATGGCGGTGGGGGGGAGGTTCAACACGCTTACGTTCATGCTCTGGTGAGCCGTAGCGCCGTCGTCATCCGTCACGGTGACGGTGATCATGCGGACTCCACGTGTGGTCCAAGATGGTTCAATGTTGGTGCCCATCATTTCGCAGTCGTTGTCAAAAATGCCGTCGCTGTTGGCGTCAATGTTCGCATCAAGGTCCCAACAAACCTCCAGGGTCGCCATGTCCGATGCAGTATCGGACGGAACCACGGTCAAGTTCAGTAGGTCGCTTTCGAACACCGGTGTGTTGCCGGGCAAGCCCGTGACGCTTGGCGGTACGTTGTGAATCATGACCATCGCCTGTTGAATCTCTGAAGACGCTCCGTCAGCATCGATGGCACGAACCTGAACGGTGTGCATTCCCGAAGTGTTCCACGAGACCGCTTCGGAGGAGGAAACACCAATGCTGGAGATGGACCAATTCTCGTCATCCAGAGAGGGGTGCCATTCGATGATGACCGTGCCTTCGTCGTTGGAGGTGTCGCTCGCGGTTGCCCTCAGGAGCGCCACTTCATCTTCGTTGAGGTGCCATGTCCCGTTCTCATCGGGAAGAACTTCTTCGCCACCTTTGAACAACGAGGGCGGTGAGAGCGTTGGTGCCACGTTAAGCACGAGCACCTCGCTGGTGTGTGTCGTGGTTTCGCCGTCGTCATCGGTGGCCACAGCGGTGATGTTCAACGGTCCTTCGAACATGGGTGTGAAGGTGCACGTGGGTTGCGTCGTACCTTCATCGCAGTCAAGACCGGGCCATGAGACGGTCACTTGTTGGCCGGTAGGTGAGGAGGTATCGATGTCTTCGATGTCAACGGCCTGAATGGTGATGGGGGATTCGACCTCAACCGATTCCGGATGAGTCAAATTGAACGTCGGAGCACGGTTCAAGACGACCACATCAACCACCACTTCGTCGGTGTCCAGTTCCTCATCAACCACCAAGACCTTGACACTCCAGGAGCCGCTGTTGGACCAGTTCCATTGGGTCCAACAGCCGGGTGCCTCGATGACATCAATGAGGCCTGCTCGTGATTCAATTTCGAAGCGACAATCCACATCGCCGCCGTCGATATCAAAGCTCTGCGTAGCGTTGAGCGTGACGTTTTCAAAGGTGTATTTTCCTTCATCAACCACCAAAGAAGCGTTTGGTGCACGGCCGATGAAGATGGAAATTGAGGCATCGTTGTTGCTGCGGTTAGCGTCGGCGGTCACGTTCTCGTCTGGGTCGACCGTGAACGTGAGTTGAGCCGTTCCAATCTGCATGTCGGCTGGGACCGACCAGTCCACCAAGATCCGCTCTTCGGCGTACGGCGCAATGGTTGGGAGAGCACTCCGCGACATAACACCGTCCGGTGTTTCAACTTCCATGAAGGTGGAGGGGGCCGTGAGTACGCCTCGGTTTTGGGCCGGCAGAGAGAAACTGAGCACATCGCCTGGCAGAGCATTGTAGCCGATGGCGGCACCAAGGGTCGAGGTGGCGTTGTTCCGGGTCCGTTCAACGATCACCGAACTGGCTTGGGCTACGAGGTCAATACCGACCACGCTCAAATCTTGCACCACGGTGGTGACGCCGACGATATCGGCTATCGGGTCAAACACCACGACCCCGTTACTGGTGTAATCGTCGCTGGAAGGCGTCTCGTCAACCTCGTCAGAGACGTTGAGCGAGATTTGCGCTTGACCGTTGTTGTCGGTGGTCGGATTGAGGATGGTGTCCGCGATTTCGTAGCGGAGTTGGAGGTTGGTGTTCTTGATGGGAATGCTGGGGGAACCGGCTACGCTGTATTCAATGGAAATCTGTTCAATCGCATCGGGTAAGGTCGCCGTGGCAGCGGTGCTCACCTGGATTTGGGTGTTGCGTCCTCCGGGGGATGAGTCAGGGATGACGCTGTTGGAGTCCGCTGGGTTGTAGGTCTTCAAGAGCCAATCGATGGTGAATCCAGCCGAATTCGAGATTCGGATCCATGAATTAAAGCGAACCGCAGGACAGTACCAGTTGAATCCAGCACTTACACCGGTGGCGTTCCACTCGTTGATTTTGTATGAATCGTCGCATCCTCCGTACTTGATGTTGAGGCCATCCTCGGTAGGAATGCCGTCTGCTGTAACTTGCCACGAATTGTTTTCAGCGCCGTTGGTGTCGAATTCACTCGGGTCGAAATAATCCGAGGTTCCACTCACGCTGGTTCCGGACATGAAGGGCATGTACCATTGGTCCCCTGTTCGTATTGGGAAATCGTACTTTTCTTTCGGAGGGGAGTAATAGGTATCGAAGGAAATGGTGGCGAGCTTTTGCGACAAGAACCCCAGATTGAACGGAGCAAAGTCGACGTCGAGTTCAAAGTCAGAATAGATGACAGCAAGGTCTCGAACACGAATAATGTCTTCACCCGTGTAATCAATGGTGAGTCTTCCGCTCACGCCTTCGAGCGTGGCTCCACTGTTTCCTGAAGAGAATTCTCCTTCGATTTTCATCTTGTACGCTAAGGTTTGAATCCCATCAACGGTGATGAAGAAGATGTCTTCAATTTCGTAATCAGTATCTCCAGTTAGCGTGTTTAAACTTGCTGAAACATTGGCTTGCGCAAGGAGCTGGGCGACATCAAACCGAGTTTCATAGGTCCATTCATCCCCAACCCTCCAACTGGGTACATCCACGACAGCATTCCCACCCTGAGAATGTTGTTGAGGTGGCGTTTCATCAAGCTGAATCGACGATTCTACAACGCCCATGCCCAATGAGGTGAGGAAGAGGGCGACGAGGAAGGCGGCTTGGCATGTCCGTCCGAACATAAAACGAGGTTGCAGTTCTGATACAAAAGAGAATGTCCTCTTTGGACTGATTCATCCTTGTGAATCAAGCCACTGTTGGCCGTAGTGTTCCCATTGCTCCATGCTCCATCCTTCGGGGAGTCCACTCTCGGGGAGCGGTGGTCCAACAGCACCTGCTGAGGGCGCGTTTTGCATGGCTTGTTGGAACAAATAATCGGGCGGAGGGCCTTCGGGTTGTTTTTGACGCAGGCGTTCCTCTCGGTCCGTGAATAAATCTCCTGTCAAGGCATCGGACACCTCGTCCCACACGCTTTCGTTGGCCTCAACACGATGGCGTCGTCGTGCGAACAACACCACGAGCAGCAACATCAAGCCCAGAAGGCCGAGTTGGGCGAGGGGGTTGGCCTCTTCGCCAACCAAAGCAGCTCCGATGTTCTCGATGGGGGTGCGGTCTGCAGGCAGAACGGCGAAGGTGATCACCTTCGTTCCAGGACGCTCAGGGTCCTCATCCCAAGCCATGACTTTCACGGATTGGAGTCCATCGCGCTTGAAGGTGTAGGTCACGGTCTTTCCAATCAAGTCGGCGTCGTTGTCGGGAATGCCGTCCTCATTGCTGTCGTCGTTGATATCGATGTCCCATGCTACGGTGAGATCATTCACATCGTTCAGTGCGTCGAGTGTGCTGCTGGCATCAAGCAAGCACGCTTCGTAGGCCATGCAGGAAAACGGTGCCGTACGGACGATGGGGGGCGTGTTGAGCACAAGGACTTCGAGCACTTCGCTGGTGTGGGCGCCGTCGTTGTCGGTAACGTGGTACACGAGTTTGTGGGTGCCGCTTCGATTCCAGGAGATGGTCAGGTTATTTCCGATGACATCGCAATCGTCGTCAGCGCTGCCGAAATCATCCGAATCCATGCTGGGGTCGATGTCCCAGCAACGCACGAGGGTGTCGACGTCCGACGGCGTGTCGGTTGATGAGCCAGACACTCGGATGCTCTGCCCTTCTGCCACAGGGAGCACGGGAGCAATCGGTTCAATGGTTGGCGGTACGTTCTGCACGCTCACCCACCGTTCCTCAATTCCACTCGTAGCGCCTTCGGAGTCCGTGACTTCGAGTCGCATTTTGTGGAGTCCGGCCTCCAACCAAACCATCTCGTATTCGGAGGTGCGTCCATCAAAGACACGAATCAGTGAGGGTTGTGCATCGTCAGGCCACCACGTATGCGTCAAGTCGTTGATGTCGTCCACGGAATCTTGGGCTTGGCCTTTGACCGTGACCGTCTGGTCCTCCTCGACGTGCCATGTGTCTTGAGCGTCCATGGTGATGGGGCCCTCATCGCCGAGCATCTGTACGTTGAGGCTGTGCGGCCTGATGTTGGTGAATTTGACGTCAAAGGTTGCTGATGCCACCGCACCGTCATCATCGGTGCCGATAGCGGTGAAGGTTTTCCAGCCCTCGGTGGTTGAGGTCGTGGTGCACACTCGAGTGTAGTAGCCTTCCTTGCAGTTGGCCCCCGGCCAGTAGATGTCGACCACGCCCGGCCAAACCTTCTCTGAATCCGAATCGTTGGCGTACGCATAGAGCGTGATGGGATATTCGACCTTGGCTTCGGTTCGTTGACTTCGCACCTCTATTTCCGGGTCCCGGTTTTGGACGGTGACGTTGAGCACCATCACCGTCTCATCCCGTTCTTCGTCCTCGACGGTGATCTCAACCGGGTAAACGCCATCGTCAATCCAAGTGTATTCAAGGAGGCAGGTTGGAGATACAATTCGTTCGTAATCCCACGTTCTCGTACCGTCGTCAAAGGGCACGTAAAATTCGCATGAAACATTGCCTCCATCTTCGTCGTAACTCGCACTGGCGTTGATGAGAATGGTCTCTTGGGTCAGGCCGATGGGTTCGGGAGCCACCGGGGTCGGCAATCGGCCAACGAACAATTCAATGCTCCCGATGTTGTTTTGGAAGTTGGCATCGGCGGCGTTGAGTTGCCCCGTGTCAGCCTCCCATTGAATCTGGAGTGGCCCGATACCGGTGCTGTTGGGCACCTCCCAAGTCTGGTACATCTTGTAGGCTTGGTAGGTCTCGAGAGGGGGGAGTTCCTCGGTGATGGCCACTCCGTCAGGCATGGTCAGTCGGGCATCGGTCGTGCTGGATGTGGTGATGCCTCGGTTGTTGAAGGCGACTTCAATGTCGAGTCTGTCGCCGGGCAAGACGTTGTAGCCCGAGAGTGCGTTGAGTTGAGACACGGTGCAAACATCACCAATGCAGCGTTCGCGCAGGATGACGGCCGCTTCTTCATCGGCAAAAACGTCCAAACCCACGAGGTATTCGTCGAGGGTGACGGTGGCCGCACCGACCTTGTTTCCTGCCTTGGCGACAAGGCCATGGCTGGCGTAGTCCAGCTGCGTGGCGGAGGAATCCAACGCATCGCCGACGTCGACCACGGCCCAAGCACTGCCGTTCGCCGCCGTGGTCAGACTCGTCACGAAACCTTCCACTTCGTGGTGGAGTTCAAGTTGCAAACCGGCCGTGTTGGAAAAACACGAGGACGATGCATTCACCCAAACCTGCATCGGTGTGTCCAAGGCGGTGATGGAACGTTCCGGAACCACCTCCAAGCAGTCTGACCGGGTGCCGGGGTTGGTGTAAGGCTCAACTCCTGTGGCGCCAACAGGATCGTATCGCTTGAGTTTGAAATCGATGACCAAGCCAATGTCATCGGCGGTATGGAGCCATGCATAATTGCGCACTTCAGGACAATACCATCGGTAGCCTTCAGAAACTCCGTTGCTGTTGAACGAGGTCATCTCGTAGGATTCGTTGCAACCGCCGTAATCGATGCTCTGTCCGACGTCATTGGTGGGTTTCCCCACATCGGTCACGACCCAAGTGGTGGTGTTGGTATCGGTCTCGGGGGCTGGAAACGGCGTGATGTAATCGCTTTGGCCAGACCATTGCGAGTAGGATGTCGTGGTGGTGGTCCATCGCTCGTCGGTGCGGAGGGGGAAGTCGTAATTTTCGTTGACGGGAGAATACGTGGTGGTGATGGTGATGTCGCCGAGAATTTGTTCGAGGAAGGAGATGCCGCTCGGTACGAAGCGAATGTACATGTCAAGCTCGCTTCGAATGGGAGAAAGGTCGCTTACACGAAGGTATTCGGTTTGGGTGAATTGAATGTAGACGTTGCCGGAGAAACCCTCCAACGACACGCCGGATTTGTCAAAATTAGCCGAAGTTCGAAGGGTGTAGGCCAGCACCGACATGTTGTCGACGTTCTGGGTTGAGATGCCCGTGACTTCCGTCGTGGTGTCACCTTGTATTTCGCCGACCGTCGCATCCACGCCTGTGTCCGTGACCAAGACGGTTGGATCGAAGGTTCCGGCGTATATCCAACGGTCGCCAATGCGCCATGAGGGGACATCGGAAACGCCCGGGTCTCCAGCCACGGTGCGGTGGATAGAGGGTTCCACAAGACGGTCGTGGTGCACAAGCGGCACCATGTTCACCAGCAGCAGCACCACCAAGGCGACGGGGATGGTGCGGCGCAAACGTACCTCTCCCATGGTCAAGCCACGGGGAAGGGAGGACATCAAGACTTCTCCTCCAGCCGTTTGGCCAGAGCGTGCTCAAAGAAGGTCAGCCAGTTCGTCTTTGATGATTTCAACGGCTTCGAGAATCTCGTCCTTGTGTCGGGCACCGGTGATGACCATCTTTCCGGAACCGAAGATGAGGCAGACGACCTTCGGGTCGTCAAGTCGGTAGATGAGGCCGGGGAACTGCTCTGGCTCGTATTCCACCTTGTCAAAGGGCAAGTGGAAGGTCAAGTGGTTGAGGTTGAGTTTGCGAGGGACACCGGCTTGAGGCTCGCCGGTGAACTTGTCGAGACCGTCGTAGTCCTCTGGGTAGTGAAGAGCGTAGGTGGCGACCATGTTTTGGACTTCGATGGTGACGTCCTTCAGGTCCCAGGTCTCAATCCCAGCAGCTCGCAAGTCTTTGATCATGCGGTCGATACCGGTGTGGATGTTGTCTTCGTCCTTACCGCCGGTGCAGACAGCGCGGCCGGAGCGGAACATGAGGATGGCGAGTTTTGGCTCGGTGACTCGGTAGACGACACCAGGGAATTGCTCGGGTTCGTACTCACAGTTGAGTTGAATAGCGATATCGGGGAGGTCAAGTTCTTCGGCAACACGAGTGCTGGCGACGACGTTCACAACAGTTAGGCGTTCTTCATCAGTGGTCATATAAAGGGCCAATGACCTTTAGTATATAAAAGGAATTTCGGCACCAAACGTTACAACAGGGCGGCCATGTTCACTCATCGATGCGAACACCCGGATTGCCAAGCCTTGAGATGAGGACCCGCCCTCCAGCCAATTCGATGGCTTGGCCGGTGGTTTTGGGGTCCCGGGTCAGCGCCACCATGCACCCTCCGCCGCCGGCTCCGGTCAACTTCACGCCCAGAGAACTTGGTGCTGCTGCTTGAATCAAATCCTCCAGTTCGGGCGATGACACGCCGAGGTTGCGCAGCAGGAGATGATTCTCGCTCATGGCATGGCCTACCGCTTCATAATCGCCTCGAATCAGAGCGTCAATGCCCCGGCGTGCAACGATACCAATGGCTTCGATCTCTTGCATACGCTGGGGTTCAGCGGCCAAAGCTTTGGCGACCATCGCCACTTGGTGAGAGGTCGGAGCGTGGACGCCTGTGTTGCCAAGCACGAGGTAGATGTCATCGGCGGCTGCCGAGAGGGAATGGACCTCCCACGTCCGCTCGCCTTCGGGGGTTTCAAGACGACGAGTGTAGAGCCAATCGCCTCTTTGTTCCCGTTCATTGGAGAGGATGACCACCCCGCCTTCGACGCTGGTTGACGCATCCATCGGGGATGCTCGACCGTTCTGCGCATGGGCCTCAGCGAGGTGGGCCAGTGCACTCAAACGGTCCTTGTCAAGCGAATCATGTTCGGTGGCGATGTGATGCATGGCGGCGCCCACAGCGGCGCTGAGAGCAGCGCTTGAACCGAGCCCTGAGGCGTTGGGGATGTCGCCTGAGATGTGCATTGACATGGGTGAGTTTTCGGCCATCAGAGCGTCTTTCAGCATGACGATGTGAGGGTGCTTCTTGTCGCTTAAGGGGCTCCCGTCCACGCTCCATGAGGCGGCGGGCGTCATGGCGACCGTCAACCGCTGCTCAATGGCGACTGCAACGGCGGGTTGGCCGTAGACCACGGCATGTTCGCCAAAGAGGATGCATTTCCCCGGGGCGCTTGCGACCATCGACATCGTCGCATCACCCATGAGCCGAACACGCGGTCGGGATTCATATTCCTTGTTGCGCAGTGTATGATTTCGTCCTTCTTTTGACGGTGGATTGAAAATGCGTCTTGGACTGGAGGAGATAGGCGCGTTCACGCGTCGCCGGTGAACAACATGGAACACCCCTTGTTTTTGGATTACGGCCCGATCCCTGGTTGGGTGATTCTGTTGGTGTTGTTTGGCGTCTCAGGGGGCTTCTTTGGCTACCAAGTGGTCAAAGCCTCTCGTTTGGTCCTCAAGGGAAAGCCGGAGAACCGATTTGACAACTGGGGTGCTCGAATTTCTGAAGTGCTCACCGGATGGCTGGGCCAGAAGAAGGTCCTCAAGGACCGCGTGGCTGGCGGCATTCACGTACTGATGTTCTGGGGCTTCCTCATGCTTTCGACCGACATGTTCGATCTCGCAAGCGGTAACCAATTTTCGCAGAAAGTCTTGCCTGAATTGCTCCGGGGCCCTTGGAACCTTGTGGTTGAAGTTGGCTACACCATCGCCTTTGTTGGTTGTGTCTTGGCGCTGGTCCGGCGCGTGGTGTTCACGCCTGAGAAACTCAAGGGCAAATCCCAACTTGAAGGCAACGTCATTCTGTTGCTCATCATGACCATCACCACCACCTCCTTTGTCGTTGAAGCCGGCGAATCCACGGTATCGTCCACGTGGGAACCCATTGGTTGGTGGGTGGCCAGCACGCTGGTTCCCTCGGCCAGTTTGGTGATCGCCGCCTACTGGGCGCACATGCTCGCCATCTGTGTCTTCTTGTTCCTCATCCCGCTGTCCAAACACATGCACTTGGTGATGGCCTTCCCGAACGTCTTCTTCCACGACCTTCGCCCCATGGCCACCATGGAACCCCTCGCTCGAGGCGAGGACGGTAAAGCGGTCTTGCTCGATGAACTTGACATCGAATCTTTTGGAGCGGTTTCCTACACCGATTTTACCTGGCGAGACCTCATCGACGGCTGGGCGTGCACTTCGTGCGCTCGCTGCCAGGACGTGTGTCCGGCTTACGCCAGCGGCAAGGCCCTCAACCCCATGCAAATCATTCACGACGTACGCCACTACGCCAACGACCACGCTACCAGCATCTTTGCCGATGAATCGCCCGAAGAGGACATCATCGCTCGCTTTGGCGAGGACGCCATTTGGGCCTGCACCACCTGCCACGCCTGCGTTGAAGCCTGCCCGATTTACATCGACCACGTGCCTAAACTCACCGACGCTCGCCGCCACTTGATGATGGAGCGCATGGAGTTTGACGAGAGCGTCGAAGACACCGTCATGCCACTGATGGCCACCATCGAGAATCTTGAATCCGATTCCAACCCCTATGGCCTGCCAGCTCACGAACGAGGCGACTGGGCAGAAGGCCTCGACGTGAAGGTCGCCGAGCCCGCCGAATACATCTACTTCGCTGGCTGTGCGGCATCCTTCGACGAGCGCAACAAGAAGGTCGCTAGGGACACCATCAGCATCATGAAAGAAGCCGGTCTTGATGTCGGTATTCTCGGCATGCAGGAAGGTTGCACCGGCGATGCCGCTCGACGAGCGGGCAACGAGTACCTCTTCCAGATGCTGGCGGAAACCAACCTCTCCACCTTTGAGGAAATCGGCGTGAAGAAGATCGTCGCCTCCTGCCCCCACTGCTTCCACACGCTTGGAAAGGAGTACAAGGACTACGGCGGTGAGGACATTGAGGTCATGCACCACTCTCAACTCATCAACCATCTCCAAGTTGAGGGCAAGTTGCCCCAACCCAAGCATGATGGCACGGTCACCTACCACGACCCCTGTTACCTCGGCCGAATCGGTGGCGAATTGGACGCACCTCGTGACGCCATTGGTGGTGTTGATGTTGAGGCTGAACGCCACGGGCGCGATTCCTTCTGTTGCGGTGCTGGAGGCGCACAAATGTGGATGGAAGAGCACGTTGACGATGGCTACGACCGTGTCAACGTCATCCGTTCAAAGGAATTGGCCGCCACAGGGGCTGAAACCGTCGCTGTGGGTTGTCCGTTCTGTTCGACCATGGTGACCGACGGCTTGAGCGCCATCGGCTCGGAGATGGAAGTGAAGGACGTGGCCGAACTTGTCTGGGAGCAAATCAAGGCCAACGACGCCAAGATCGAAGCGGCCAAGGCTTCGGCCGAACCCGCTGCTGAACCCGCTGAGGCCTGAGGTTGAGGCGTGCTGTCAAACAACGACCAGCAGGCGTTGCTGGCGTGGTACGATGAACACCAACGGGATTTGCCGTGGCGGCAAACCAACGACCCCTGGGCCATTCTCCTCAGTGAAATCCTGTTGCAACAAACTCAGGTCAGTCGAGGGCTGATTTACTGGCAGCGGATGGTGGAGACGTTTCCCACCGTCGGTTCAATGGCCGCGGCTCCCGTTGATGCCGTCCTGAAGGCTTGGGAAGGTGCGGGTTACTACAGCCGCGCTCGTCGCCTTCACGCGCTCAGTCAACGCGTGATGATGCCGAAGGCAGAGGGTGGATTCGACGGTCAGTTGCCTTCAACCTACGACGAACTCCTTTCCCTTCCAGGCATCGGTCCTTACACGGCGGCAGCCGTGGCCAGCATCGCCTTCCGACACCCGGTGGCCTGTGTGGACGGCAACATCCGCCGGGTGATGGCTCGACAAACGGCCCAAGCCGACCCCACGCCAAAGCAGGTCCAAGAATGGGCCGACGGTTCGCTAGAAACAGAACGACCCGGGGATTGGAACCAGTCGTTGATGGAATTGGGAGCCACGGTGTGCACGCCAAAGCGGTGGGCATGCGGAACCTGCCCTCTTCGAGCATCATGTGCAGGAACTGGAGACCCGGGTGCCTATCCAACACCAAAGAAACAACGTGTGACTGCGCTTCATCTCGTGGCGGTGGTAGAATTTGCCCTCGACGGCCACCCCGTGTTGCATCAGCGACCGATGTCCGGCATGTTTGCTGGGCTTTGGGGTCCGATGTACCGAGAGGATGCGATGCCAAAGGACGAGGGCCTGGTCGATTGCGGCACGGTGAATCATCAATTGAGTCACAAGAAGATCAAGGTCCAGGTCTATGTCTCTGGTTCATCCCAAGCTCCAAAGGGCATTCGTAGGTCGGATGTAGCGCTTTCAACGCTTGATGAAAAAGTCCTGAACCTCGCTGCTGAACATGTCTTCGAGGGCGACGATTCTGCAGCGACGAAGGCAAAGGGCTAAACGAACCCGTCATGACACGACCACCGTGTTGTTCAACATCGAGCGGGACTGGGACGAGATTTCCCTTCGTTTTCGTCAAATGTTTGGTGGTTTGGGTGTCCTTGACTTGAGTGAACACCTGCTCGAATTTTGCTCCCAACCCCCTGCCGTTCCCACCGGCATCAGTCTTGACCGTCAAGGGCGCCTCTTGGCCAACATGCCGCTTCATTCCATTGAGTCGTCCTTCACGACCGTGTTTTTTGATGGCGGCTTGACCTTTCTTCGATTGGAAGGCCCCGGTGCCTCTTACACGTACACCGTACCTTCGGAAATTCTTGCTTTACGTGTTACGTCTGGTTAGGCGTCTGATGTTGGACTCAGCGCCTTCGCCTCCAGCAGTTCATGCCGGAAGGAAGCCAAACACGTCATGAGGCCGGCCACCAACACGTATTCGGCTGGGGCGGCGATGCGAATACCGTCTTGGGCTTGGTTGAGGAATTCAACCGTGGTCATGCCGGTCGGGTCAACGCTGTTGGCTGCCGTCTCGAAGGACACGACCATGACCACAAAACCCAGAGCGGCCATCGCAAAACCGATGAGACGCAGTCGTCTGCCTTCGGCCGTGGCTTGATGACCCAAGGCGATGTTCGCCAACAAGGCCCAAACCACACCACCGCCAAACGCCAACATCGCCGTGAGAATATGTGGATTGATGTGATGGTACATGTCAAAATGGCTGACCAGTATCGAATTGAAGGATGCAAGCAAGCCGATGAGGGTCGCCACGAACCAAAGACGAGGGCGTTGCGCCTCAAGCGTGTGATAGAGGTGCCAAGCATAGGCCATTTGCACGATGCCACCCAAGGTCAAACCTACCGTGAACACCAGTCCATCAAGGCCCGTGTAGTCGGCCTCGGAAATGAAAAACGGAACGGCTCGAGGTCCGGCGAGCCCGTGGAGGACCATCGCGATGACGATGGTCAGCGATGGCACCATGTAGCTGGCTCGAGCCGCGAGCAAGCCTTGATCGTGCGTCAAAGGAAGACGTCGACCGTATCTTGGATGCATGTGTCAAAGTCCTCCCATTCCATACCCAAAACATTCTCCGCTTTGGCACTTGAGTAGTCGGTGTCCCCGCCCATCATGTTCTTTGCCACGGCTCGGGTGAGGTAGCGTTGGCGCCCAAACACGCCGCCCAACCAATCTTGAAACACAGCCACCGGTACCAAGAAATTTGGAAGACTATACTTGGGGGCTTTTGTGGTGGGGTTGAGGGTGCGAATTCGTTTGCAGATGGTGGCCAGGGTCAAGTTCGCATGGGGGGCCAAAATGAATCGCCCCTCCGCTTCGTCCACCTCAAACGCTCGACGATGTGCCTTCGCTACATCACGAACATGCACCACTGACATCGGGAATTTCGGCACCACGGGGTAGCTGCCTGCGATGGCGTCTTTGAAAAAATCCACACTGGGCGTAGGGCGAACAAATCCTCCTCCAAGCACTGCGGTGGGGTTGATGACCCGCAAATCGAGGTCAAGTTCTTCTGCGAGTTTCCATGCCAGGCGCTCAGATTGTGTTTTGGCGGTCGTGTAGGGGAGCGATGTGTCCGTGTTCCATGCGTTTTCGTCCTTGGTCCTCCCTTTCGGAGAGGTGCCAACGGCGGCGGTGCTCGAGGTGTAGACGATCCGTTTGATGCCCACCTCCGAGGCGGCGTGGAGGAGATGAGTCGTGCCTTTGTTGGCCGTATCAAGAATCATCGTGGCCGTCCCTCGGGTTGAGTAGATGGTGGCGGTGTGAAACAACCCGTCACAGTCGCGAAGCATCTCACTCCAGCCGTCGGCTTCCAAGACGTCGCCTTGAACGAGTTCCAATCGATCCATGAGACCCAAATCGGCTGCATGGGCCAAAACATGGGCCGTCTTTGATTCGTCATCAAGGTCCCGAACCGAGCCGCGCACGAGGTACCCATGTTCCAACAAATCGCGGACGATGTGGTTGCCAATGTGGCCATTGACGCCCGTTACGAAGATTCGCTGTTGGGTCTTCTCCTCCATAGGCCACCTGAGGGGCGCGTCCTGTATGAACCTTCAAGTGCAACCCGTCGTAGGGCGAATTGAGGCCCATGCCCATTCGCCTGCACGACACACGACGCCGAGAAAAGGTGAACTTCACCACCCTTGAGCCGGGAAAGGTGTCGATGTATGTGTGCGGCGTGACCGTTTACGACCGATGCCATCTTGGTCATGCACGATGCTATCTCGCCTTTGATTTGATTCATCGTTGGCTTGAATCCAGCGGGTACGATGTTCATTATGTCCAGAATTTCACCGACATTGATGACAAAATCATACAGCGTGCGAACGAAACCGGTGGCGACTGGAAAGCATTGGTGGACCAAAACATCGAGACCTATTACGAAGACATGGATGCGCTCAACATCCTCCGAGCGGATGATTATCCACGCTGTACGGAATACGTGGACGACATGATCCGTATTACCCAAGACCTGATTGACAAGGAGCATGCCTATGTCGCCGATGATGGTGTGTATTTTGACGTGGAATCGGCACCAGAAAAGTACGGTCAACTGACCGGTCAATCCATCGATGCGGTTCGTTCAGGAGCCGGCGGTCGTGTCGGGGATACCGGCTCGGGTAAGCGTGACCACAAGGATTTCGCTTTGTGGAAAGCGGCCAAACCCGAGGAACCGACATGGGATTCGCCCTGGGGGCCAGGAAGGCCGGGTTGGCACATTGAATGTACGGCGATGTCCATGGATTACTTTGGCAAGGAGTTTGACATCCATGGCGGTGGCCACGACCTACGATTCCCTCATCACGAAGCAGAAATCTGTCAGGGTGAGTGCCACACCGGACATTCGCCCGTGGTCCATCATTGGCTTCACAACGGTTTTGTCAACATTGACGGGGAAAAGATGAGCAAATCCCTCGGCAATTTCTGGACGATTCGCGACATTCTCACCAAGGTTGATGCCATGGTGCTACGCTTTGCCCTCATCAACGCACATTATCGTTCACCCATCGACATGAACGAAGCCTTGCTCAACGATGCCGAACGGAATTACAACCGTTTACTGGAGTGCTATGTCGCTTCCCTCAAAGCGCAAGAACATCCGTCACCTGTTGCCCTTCCAAACCCTGACCTCGCCTCCTCCCTTCCGCTTGCAAAATCGTTGGGCCTGCTTGAGAAAATGGGTGAAGGGTTCGCCAAGGCGATGGATGACGACTTCAACTCCAGAGAAGCGGTCGCCAAAGTGTTGGGAATGGTTCGTGAAATCAGCAAGGTCCTCGCCATGGAGATGGAGGCCGCCGACAGAAACGCCTTCGCTCACTATGCAGTTGATTTGCTCGAAGAAACAGCCGGACGCGTCCTCGGCGTCTTGCCACCTCAAGACGTGGCCTTGGCTGAGCCCGAGGAGGACCCTCGCAAAGCAGAAATCGCCGACGAGGTCGAGGACTTGCTCAGTCAGCGTGGTGAGGCCAGAGCCAACAAGGATTGGGCTCTCGCCGACCGAATCCGAGACCAACTGACGGCTTTGGGCGTGGTGGTGACCGACACCACCAGTGGCCCAGAGTGGGACCTTGCCTGATCACTCGCTTTCATCGGCCGGTGGTGCCATTGGAGGTGGGGCTGGAACAAAAGCGCTGGCGGCCTTCGCTGCGGCCTCCTGCTCGTCCCACATTTTCTCAATTTGAACCTCTGCCGCCAAAGCATCTTCGCCACCACGGGAAACCAGATACAAAGCGAGCAACATGACGGCGATGAGGGCGAAGAACGCCACGAGCGCTTGACCTTCGATGTCATCTTCTTCTGCCTGAGATGTGTCAACAGGAGGGTCCGTATTGACGTCGTCTTTGTCCTCGGTATCGGTGGTTTGGTCGTTGTTGTCGTTGTTATTGCCGTTGGCATCGTTGTTGTTGTCGCCGGTGTTGGTGTTATCGGTCTGACAAGGCGGCATCGTACCGTCTTCACACGGCTCGGGTTCGGGCTCCTCAACCACTTCGAATACCGTGACCGGTTCAAGTGATTCTGCGCGGTCGTAGTAGCGGTCATAGAGCAACGACATGTCCCATTGGAAATTGGCCGTCCCCGAGTTGTTGAGGACGTTGAAGTAGCGTTCATCGCCGTAGGTGTACCACGGGTCCAAGCCAACGTTGCCCATGTTTCGGGTGACGCTATCGAAATCGTTCGCATCACCGAAGGCAGCGGTCATTTCCTCCACATCAAAGCGCATGGCCATGGTCAGGTTTTCGACGATGCTGGCCCAAGTCTGGGCGCCGTCTGGTGCGGCGAGGAAGGTGACATCAACGGCTTTGCCAAACTTACCGGCGGGCTCAATGTCGTCGCCTTTCAATCCCTCCATCAGGTCTTGGTCTCCATAAACGGCCAGGCCACCGACCACGGTGAGGCGGACATCAGGGTCAACCGCATTGATCAGGTTTCGATAGGGGTTCGCGTGAATGTTGTCAATCACCACCAAATCGGCGGCTTTTCCGGCTTCCAAGGTGCCGACTTCGTTGTCCCAGTTTGTGGCGATAGCGGCACCGGAGGTGACCATTTCGACCATTTCGTAATCGGTGAAGATGTCTCCAAGCATTTCGTCATCCCAAAGGTCGGCCACTTTGAGTTCATGAAGCGGAGATTTCGACCCGGAGGGTGCCCAATCCGGTGCGAGGGTGATGTGGACGCCGGCTGCCTTGGCTGCGGCGATGTCAGCCGTTTGGCCGTAGAGAAGCAGATTGGAGAGCGGCGACCAAACCAGTGTGGCACCGACGTTGGCCATTTGTGTGAACTCTTGCTGGCCAAGGGCCACACCGTGGATGAGGACCAATTCGCCAACAAGCAAGTTGTTTTGCACGAGAATGTCAAATTCTCCACGACTTCGTTCGTCGACGCCTTCGGCGATGTGGATGAACCATGCGTCAAGTTCACCGCTGGCGTTTCCGGTCTTGATGTGGTTTCCGACATAGTCCGAGGTCAACTCCGTGACCTTGGTGTGAATTTCGTCCCTTCCGAAGTTGTAATCTTCGATGTTTCTCGAAAGCACGGTAGCGTAGCTGTCGTCGGGGTTGCTTGGACCGCCTTGGGCTGCGGTCGTTCCTCCCACGAGGGATTTCATCTCGATGTATTTCATCGCTTGCGATTCCATGTTCCAATAGGGGCCAGAGTGGACCAACATTTTCGGTTTGGTGACCTGTTCACTGTAATCGGGGTGGTTTTTCCATTCGTATCTGTTGTTGTAGCCGCCCCACGCATTTCGATTGTTTTCCGAAAGGTGAGGGCTCATGTCCCAAAGGGGCGCTTGGTTGTAGTGAAGGTGGTTGTGCAAATCCAGCAGGCCCGGATAAATCGTGCCGTTGGTTTCGAGCACCGGCACGTTGGTCAGTTGAATATCGGACGGTACATCGTCTTCCCAAACCGCTTCAATCATGCCATCTTTGACCAAGATGTGGCCTTCATTGATGACATCAGCCTCACCGGTCATGGGTACGATACGACCCTTCAGCACGTAGGCGCCGGAGTGAACGTTGTCGTTGAGTCCATAGCAGCGAACCATGTTTTGGGCCACACCGTAGACGAGGGAATTGTCCCCCCATCCCGGTGTTGGTGGGGAGACTTTGGAAACCGTGCCGTTGTCAGCCTTCACGTAAGAGGTGTCCCACCACGAATCTTCTTCCGGGAAAGAGAGCGTGTCAATGACATTACCAAAACTGTCCGATATGGTCGCCGTGTCGCCGTCCCAATAGTCGAGTTCAATCCTTGAACTGTCTCGGAAGATGACGATGTGGCCGTTGGGCTCGATGGTGGTGTTCCATGCAAGACGACAAGGGGCCGAGCCGCCTTCGCTGATGTCGTCCAGCAACCAGTCGGAAACATCAACGGGTTCAGCACCGCTGTTCCAGAGCTCGATGAATTGGTCCGAGATGGAACCAATGTCACCGTCGTTGTTCCAGTCCGTGCCGTTGTATTCGGCCGAACTGGCCGAAACGAGAATTTCACTGATGCGTACTTCGCTGGCTCCACGAGCATTGGCAGCGCTCGCCCCGTCGTCTGCAGGGGGCAGGACGGTGCTGGCGCTCTGTCCGAGAAACAGAACGACGATGAAGAAGGCGAGGGCGAGCGGTCGGCGCATGGTTGAACGAAGCAATCTCGGCTCATAAGACCGTCTGCGAACAGGCTAGCCTTTCACATGCCTTCAAGAAGGGTGAAGATGAGGCCCGTGTATGGCCACATTAGAAATCAGCGAGCCCATGTTCGCCGAGACAATCGAAAACAACGAACTCGTCCTCCTTGACTTTTGGGCGGAATGGTGTGGCCCCTGCAAAGCCTACGGCCCGGTTTACGAACGGGTCTCCGAGGAATTCCCAGACGTTGTTTTCGGCAAGATTGACACCGAGGAACAGCAAGCCTTGGCAGGTATGTTCGGCATACGTTCCATCCCGACAACGATCGCCTTCAAAGAAGGGATTGGCGTTTTCATGCAACCCGGTGCTCTTCCCGAGGATGCTCTCCGTGATTTGGTCCAACAACTTCAGGGGCTTGACATGGACGAAGTTCGTGCAGAAATCGCTGCCAAAGAAGCCGAAGAAGCCAAGGACGAATGATGGGAACACCGTTCCGATTGATTCAAGTCAGTCCCATGCGCCGGTTCACTCATGGACCTGAAACCGCTGTTGGTGGTGCTGCTCTTTTCGACCAGCATGCTCGCTGGTTGTTTTGGTGAAAATGAAGCCGTTGAAGGCTCAGAAAGCGCTGATACGGTCTATCCTGAACCATGGGACCGCTTTGACCGTTCCTACGACGACCAAGATATCTACGCCCGGGTAAGCGTCAACGGGTCCTACCCACTCGACGATGTTCGTTCGGTCTACGTTCCCGTGCCCTCCATCACGGCTGCCGACGGTGGGGCGGGATTGACCGGTGATGCCACGGTCCACCTCGGCTTGTGGCTCCCCGTTATCGAAGGATGCGAC
>JASLVM010000013.1 GCA_030741355.1 Candidatus Poseidonia sp.
TGTTCTCTGCGATTGTGCTTGGCGGCATCCTCTCTGAGTCTGGCTTCCAGGCCGCGTTGACGGTGCAGTTGCCCGTGCTTGCGGCCATCATGCTGGTGCCCATTTTCCTGCGCGAGCGACCCGGCGACCGCCGCTTCCCTTGGGAGGCCGCAACGGGCGAAGCATCCACTTCGGCTGAGTCGGACACCATGAGCCTCGGAGACATCGTCTCCGGCCTCCGCTCAGCGTTGAGCGGTGGCGCGCCGGCATGGGCCCTGATGTTTGCCGTGATGATGTGGATCGGCGGCGGCATGGGCGCCGGCATGGGCCTCATCGACATCCAATTCCCCTTCCTGTTCATCGAGGAACTCGGATGGAGCGACACCGAATACCTCGCCTTGAAGGGCGGCCTGATCACCTTGGCCACCTTGCTTGGTGTCTTGACTGGCGGTGAACTTGGACGCCGCTTTGGCATCAAGACCGTGCTGTGGTGGGGCATCATCGTCGGTGCCTCGCTGACCACCTTGTGGTCCCTAGGCCGCTCACAATGGGGCGACGCTGGCGTGATGACCCTCGTGTGGATCGTGTGGACCTTCGTGTGGGGCATCGTCGGCAACAACGTCATCGCGCTGCTCATGAGCCTCACCGAAAGCGACCTCGGCGGAACCCAATTTTCGCTCTACATGACGCTCATCAACGTGGGCGCGCTGTCGGGCACCCTCCTCTCGCCACGGATTCTCGAGGCTATTGGCGGCAACTACCCCAACCTCTTCCTTATCGGTGCTGTGCTGCAGTTCTGCTTGCTCTTCCCACTGAGCAAGATACGCGGCGCGATTACCTCGTCTCCTGACTTGATGCTTACCAGCGCATCAGAAAGCGAGTGACCGTAGGATGCACACCTGCGGAGGCCTTTGATGAATCTTGAAACCGCTGCAAGTTTGGGTGAGGCACTGGGTGGTCTCGCCATCATGGCTACGCTCTTATTCGGTCTTCGACAAGTGATGGAAGTCAACCGCAACCGTCGGTATGAAATTTCTCAAACCATCGCACAATCCCTTGAAAATCCACTTGTTCAACGAGGGTTTGCAACCTTTGGGGGAGTGGTCACGGCGGATACTGGCCTTGAAGAATTGATGGGGCTGTCTCGGGAACAAAAGGATGCCACCAACGCTGTTATCGTTCTCATGGCCAATCATGCCGTGATGACCTACCATCGGAATCTCTCGTTTGATATCGTCTATTCCTTCTACAAGCCTTATCTCTCGCTCATAGGATCGAGCATGCGGCGTATGATGTTCCTGACCGAGCAAGGTTACATCATGCACGATAAAAGCAGCGTCACCGAAGAGGACGGAATGGGGACATTCCATTGGGTGATTTGGTTGCTTGACCGGCTTGAAGAGCATGACAAACCAGATGAATTCAAACCCCACTTGAACAAGAAGGATTGGCTCCCCTGATCACGCTTCATCTTCGATTTCTGGGACTGGCTTGTCTTCGTTTTCGTTCAGCAACACCGCTTCTTCAACATCCTCCTCGGTTTGGAGGCGAACGGTATAACCGAGCGTTCCTGCGCCGCCAATCAACATCAGCAGTGAGATGATCACGGCAAAGGGGTGGTCGGCGATGACGCCACCAAGGCTCGAGAAGAAGCCTTGATTGTCGCTCTCTGTGTCGGTGGATTTGGGTGTGATGAGTGAAACAACGGTCGCCTGGTCGTAGGCTTTTCGAGTGAACGTGAGCATCCCGTCCATCGAATCTTCGTATTCCTCGGACGGTGTGGTTGGGTTCAAATCCGAGTAGAAATCCGGTCGCTGTTCAAACTCGATGTTCACCGGTTGCGTGAGGTCCATCGTCAGCATGACGTCCACGGTGTAGGGGACCCTGGATTCAAAGAATTCAATGTCGCCGAGGAATCCCCAGAGCGTTACTGCCGTGCCAGAGACATCGAAATGGGCCCACTGACCCCAAGATGATTCGTCCACGGCGAGGTCGTAATACCAAGAATCAGCGAGGCGATTTCCCTCGCCTTGGGCGTCGTTGCTTCCATCATCACCCAAATCGATGGCGAGTTGAAGAGCACCGGATTGCCCGGTATCAAGGTCGATTTCGGTGGCGGTGAAGGTGGCTTCAAGACGCACCGTGCCGTTCGGAATCCAGACGTAGTGTGAGTCTTCCGTGTAATACACTGCCCCTGTTTGGCCGTTGTTGAAATGGTTCCAATCTCCTTTCCAAGCATGGCGTACTCGGTCGGTATCAGCGGGAATCACCGCCGTTGTCATCATGTCATCGTAAAGTGCGTAAGCGTCCCAGACATTGTACTCCGGGTGGTCGACGATGCCGTCGTTGTCTTGGTCACGCATCAACTGAAGGGTTCGTGCGAGGGCGACCGCCGCATCCACGTCGGTCAGGCCGTGGCCCACTCTCCAGTCGTGGCACTGCCCCGTAGCACTGCGGTAGCATTCCTCTGGGATGTCGTTGCACGAGTCTTCGTCGTTTCCGTCTTCGCAGGAATTGTCCATGCCTTCGTAGCGTGCTGTTAATTCGAGGATGAGTTCAACTTCGTGCACACGGCTGTTGTTTCGTTCGTTCCAGTCCTCAAACTGACCGTAGGCGGCCGTTCCGTCGCCTCCCACTTGACTGGCGCCAAAGTCGTGGTCGTCTCGGTGATAATCGGCCACGCCCAAGGACGGTGCGACATCGAGCAGAATGCCTGCCATGCCGCCAACATGGGGTGTGGCCATGGACGTGCCTGAGATCGACATGTAATACAGGTCGCCTTGTGTGCGGGTGGAGGCATCGATGGCGGTTCCGCGAGGGGCCGTGGCCCAGATGTCTCGTCCAGGTGCGCCAACATCGGGCCATGTGTGTTGCTGATTCATGCATCCGCGGGATGAAAAGGAGGTGACCGCCGTTCCGTCATGGGTCAATGCTGCGACGGAAATGGCGGAGGGTGTGTTCGCATAGACGTTGGTGCGGAGGTCGCCCGAACACTCTCCACCAGAGCCTCCTGAATTGGATGCAGCGAAGATGACGGCCACGTCGTTTTCGTAGGTCAGTCGGTCGGTCAACTGCGCGATGACGCCGTTGGGGTCGTAGTCTCCATCGGTGCCCCATGAATTGGAAACCACGCGAATGTGGTAGGGGTTCTGTCCGGGAACGGAGTGGGCGTAGGTCCACTCAAGTCCTTGTTCAGCTGCAAAAATTGAGGCGCCATCACCCGTTCCAAGCGCCACGAGTTGACCGCCTTTGGCGACACCTGCACGACGTCCAGCCGAGGCGTCTCCGTTACCGGCAATGGTTCCGCCGACGTGGGTTCCGTGCCCCGACGAGGTGTCGGAATTTCGTGTTTCAACCCATCCACTTGGGCCGTACTTTGCGGAGTAGAGTGTCTTTTCACCGGTCCATGGTTCAAGGTAATCGTAGTCTGGATGTCCAGCGTCAACGCCGGTATCAAGGTCGACAATAGCGGTGCCGTCGCCGTCCCATTCGGTGAAGGAGAGGTCCGTTTCTCGTTGAATTTCACCGCTGGGCGTGATGATGACCCTGTCCCAAGCGTCCGTTGCACGGACCACATGGGTCGTTTCGTGCATCAAGATGCCTGGGTTGGGCTGTCCGCCCCACTCCGATGGGAGGTAGAAGAACTCCAGTGGTTTGTCGAGTTCCAAGTATTCAACCCGGTCCCAGGTGGAAAGACGGCGAACATCGATGGCTGCGCCTTCGACAAGCCCTCCATCCACCAGCGGTGCATCGCCAAGAAGTTCAAACCCGAGTTGTCCGATGAACGATTTGTCATGGGACGTTACGGGAGAATGCAACTGGAAAATGACCGGTAGACGGGCCGTGTCGTCCACTTCGTCGAGGCGTTCCACCAAATCAACGTTCATCTTCGATGCATCGCCGAGTGGGTTGGTGGAATCTGCGAGGGGTGATGCGGTAGCGCCGACCATGAGGAGTTGAAGAACAAAAGCGCAGAGGACCAATGCACGACGTGGGGTTGCCATGGTGATTTTCCACCGCCTCGGTGTTATAACGCTGATGGTTCCTCGGACAATAGTGATAAAGAGGACAAGGACCAAAATTATGTACAGGTATTCACATGCAAATGACAACTTCAGGATACATCTCAGCCTTTCAGGGTCTTCGTGCCTTGTGGGGTTGGTGGCGTGGGAGTGAGAACGATTCGGTTGATGCTGAACATGAAGAGCGAATGAAGGAGGCACAACAAGAACGAGAACTTGCACTCTCACGAGCCCAAACCATACGGGAGGTTGCCGAGGTACGAGCTGAAACCGAGCGTTCGGTCAATCGATCACGGGCCCAAAGTCGGAGAGAGCGCCTCCAACCGGTCATGGCCATGTATGCCGCTGTTCAAGCCAATAAACGAGCCCGTTTGGGTTCGCCGGATGAAGAGGAAATGGACTGAGGACCACGCTTTTTCTCTTCTGCAGTGCGAAACGATAAGAGGGCCATCGGAAAACGGAACACTGAGGCCTGTGAAAGTTCGACTGCATCAATTCCTTTCACGAACGGGTCAATTTTCCTCCAAACGGGAGGTGAAGGAGGCGATATGGTCGGGTGAGGTCACGGTGGCCGGCTCGGTGGTCAAGGACATCGCCTTTCAGTTCAATGCGAACACGAAAGAGGTTCACTGGATGGGTGAACCACTTCACCTGCCAGGTCTTCACCGCACCTACGTGCTCAACAAGCCAAGCGGTGTGATCTGTTCGAGATTGAATCGTCAAGAACGCTCACTTGGAAAACATTCGGTCTTTGAATTGCTCAGGGAGCACGTCGACGACTCCACCTACGACCGGATGCTTACGGTTGGTCGCTTGGATGAAGCAACCACGGGCCTGTTGATTCTTACCACCGATGGGCACCTCGTACACCGCATCGCTTCACCCGATGGTAAAGTCGACAAAACCTATGCTGTGAAAACAGATCAGCCGGTTCCTGAGGAGGACCTCGATACGTTGCGAGAGGGTCTCGCCATCGAACTTGAAGAAAACGGGGTGCTTTCCACTTACAACACCGCTCCCGCCCGGGTCGTGGTCGAAGAAGACGGGACCCTCCTGTTGACCATCTCTGAAGGTAAAAAACGGCAGGTGCGTCGTATGTTTGCCTCCCTCGGATTTGAGGTGGTGGACCTTCATCGCCGTTCCATTGGTGGCTTGAATCTCGACCTGCTCAACCTCGCTGAGGGTGACTCGGTGGAGATGGACCAACGTTTGCTTTGCCAGTCCATCTTCAATGAATCATGAGACAAAAGACCTTGAAGCACCGCGACCTAGGTTGGTTGAGGAAGCACAATGCCCGGTGATATGTCCTGGATGAAAGCTCGCTACGATGAACTCAACGAGAAGTCCCTCTTGTGGGAGCCTCCCACGCTCGAGGGGCCCAATCAACCGCGGTGTCAGATGGATGGAAAGCCCACCATCATGCTCTCTGCAAACAATTACCTCAACCTCACCACGCACCCAAGGGTCGTTTCAGCCATGCAAGAAGCCACGACAAAATACGGCGCAGGAAGCGGTTCAGTTCGGGCTATTGCGGGTACGATGGACATCCACTTGGAGGCCGAGAAGAAGGTCGCTGAGTTCAAGGGGGTTGAGGCATCGTTGATTTACTCCGCCGGCTATACCGTGAACGTTGGTTTGATCCCAACCTTGGTCACCGGTTCGCAAGACGTCATCATCTCAGATGAGTTGAACCACGGGTCCATCATCGATGGTGTTCGTCTCACAAAGGCTTCGCGTGCGGTTTATGCCCACAACGACATGGGTGAGTTGGAAGCGGTCTTGAAAGCCCACGAATCCTCAGAACGAAAACTCATCATCACCGATGGCGTGTTTTCCATGGATGGCGACATCGCTCCACTGGATGAAGTCTCGGCGCTTGCTGAAGAATACGGTGCCATGGTCTACGTCGACGACTGTCACGGTGAGGGCGTTCTTGGTGATGGAGGCGCAGGTATTGTTGACCACTTCAAACTACAAGGCAAGGTTGATTTTGAAACAGGCTCGTTTTCCAAAGCCTTGGGTGTCCAGGGTGGCATTTTGGCAGGGACTGAGATGACGCGAACCCACGCTCTGAACCACTCGAGGTCGTGGCTTCTCTCCGGTTCACAACCCCCTGGCGTGGCCGCCGCCCAAAAAGCAGCGATTGAGGTTCTGATGAGTGAGCCAGAACATCACGCCAAACTTTGGGACAACACGAATTATTTCCGTAAAGAACTCCAATCAATGGGCTTTGACACGGGCGATTCCGTTACGCCCATCATTCCCGTCATGTGCGGTGAGTCGTCAACAGCGAAGGCCATGACACAAGCCCTCGGTGAACAGGGTGTCATGGCAGGCGCCATTGTGTTCCCGATGGTGGCCCGCGACAAAGCCCGAATTCGAACGCAGATGTCTGCAGGTTTGAGCCGCCAAGATTTGGATGATGTGTTGGCTTGCTTCGAGAAGGTTGGGCCGCAGGTCGGCGTTCTTTGAGTTCATTCGGACTCAAAGGCGTCCACGACTTCGAGCATTTCTGTATCGCCGTCAACCATTTCTTCAGCTTCAATGGCCTCGTCGGGCTTCACTTCCAAGCCGATGAACGGGTCCTTTCCGTCTTCAATCATGCACAAGAGGCGCCACCGTGGAGCCCAAGACAAGTGGACATAGATGGGCCCAGGTAGCAAAAGCAAGGCCCAAACCAACAACGGAGGAATGACCAGCATTTCCACACGGTCGATGGTCAAGAGCGCCAGTCCAAGGAAGGGCATGGGGTAGAGAATTTGGCGAGGTGGTGCGACTGGATGCCGTTGTGAGAAGGCGA
The DNA here is from genome assembly GCA_030741355.1 of Candidatus Poseidonia sp. GTDB lineage: Archaea > Thermoplasmatota > Poseidoniia > Poseidoniales > Poseidoniaceae > Poseidonia. Next base: position 6,802 of record JASLVM010000013.1, read on the forward strand.
TGAGCAAGACGGAAACAAAGCCGCAGGCTCCAGAGGCGATGATCAACAACGAAGCGTGGAACATCCATTGAACACCCCATACCTCGCTGCTGTCTCCGTAGGCGTAGGGTAGGATGAGGGCCAACGCCACCAAGAATCCGTAAAACCCTCCGATGTTAGCGGGGTGGCTTAACCACAACGGGAGCCGAGAGAAACGGCGGGAGAGCGATGTGCCCAAGAGCGTCTCTTGCTCCTGGGGAGCCAAGGCCTCGACCTTGGACATCCATGTTTCATTGGTTGGCACAACTTCCGGTCGGTGGAAACGGTTTTGAAGATAGGGGTCGTTTTTCTGCAAAAAGATTCATTCTTTGCCACGGAAAAACGAAACGAGTGGACTTTCAACGTCCACGACTTCCTCGTCCTCAAGCCAAGAACGCTCAAGCAGCCCGGAATCGTTCTTCTCCCGGTCTCTTGCATCTTCAATCGGGTCGTGCACTTCGTTGACAGCATTGCGAAGAGCGATGGCCTGGTTGATCAGAGCAAGATGTCGGGCAAGGGTGCCAGCCACCTCTTTTGCGCTCGAAAAATGGCCAAGAGCCGGAAAATCTTCGGTGTCCTGAACCAGCGTGAACCCTCCGAGAAGGTCGTCCGGTATCGTGCGAACCCTGTGTTCTCCTGGAGCAATCCAACGCCCGTCTGCCATTTGGATCATCACCCTTGCTTCCCCCATCGGTTCCGTGTCCATGAAGGGGTGATTGAGGTTGACCGCCAAAGGTGTTGAGGCATGGCTCTGGAATCGAAGCCAAACCACGGTGGCGTTCATGATGAGGGTGATGGTGGCGAAGAGGGATGCAAGCGCCGACGATAAGGCGAATTGGCGCAGAAGAAAGAAAAGCACCAAAGCGAACACCACGCTTCCGACCATCGCCGTGTTTCGCCCTTTGATGAGAGGTTGTGCCACCGGGGTATCGATGAAGCGAAGCATGTCGGTGGGCAGCACCGAAGCATCATCGACCATGGGGTGAACCAAACGCCGCTGACTTTGAACCTCACGCCCGCGGCATTTGGTGGTCGCTGGCCGTTTGCGTCCATTCTCCAGCATCCAACGCATAGGTTTCAATGACTTCGAGATGACCGGAGATGTCAAGCCCCCAAGCCGTTGACCATTCCGACAACTTCGGATGCAATTTTGCCCATTGCTTTCGAACACCTACGGCGTTTTTCCGTTCGTGGTGGAGCAACATCGCCGCCGTTTGTATGAGCCCTTGAACGAGAAGAATCTCGGCATCAGGGGCCTCTCTTCGCTTCAGGGCATTCCACAAATCTTCCCATGATTCGTGAGCGTGCCAGAACTGGGCGGTATCAAATCGGTGGAGTCCTTCGTTGAGCAGTTGCGTCTCGTCCGCATCGAGCGGTCCAGCGGTCAACGGGCTCATGCCCGTCCCAAGCATCATGGCTTGAAACGCTTCGCCCTGTCCCTGAACTTCCGCACTCTTCAAGAGGGGGTTTGGGGAAGGTGATGATGTAGGGTGCGTCCGCATGGTCACGATAGAACACGGCGACATGGTCGAACAACGGCGCGGAGGTGTCGATGTTCTTCGCGTCTTGGTTCGAAATCTCGCCGCTCATGAGCAGTCTGGAGCCGTTTATATCCGGCCTTCCTCCGACCGGGAAGGATGGTTGCTTTTCCGGCTCGGTCAACCCGTCATGGCCTTCCATCAGGGCGAGACCGAGCAACAAGGTTTGGAAGCCCTCCTCAGCATTGAGGAAGATGCGCTGGATGTTGGAAGTGAGTTGCGACTCTACGAGTTGACGATGAACGCCTTGCGTTCAACGATGGCTCAACATCCCGAAAGCGTCCTTCATCTTGAGCACCAAGAGCAAAAAGCGACCGGCTCCTCATGGTGGTCAAGTGTTCGCCTTCCTTCGACCTCGTGGCGACGTGCCTCTCGACTTGAGGAGATTGAAGCGTTGGCCCTGGATACCGAACATCGGCGAAGAGAAACAATGGAAACGAATTCGTTTCAACTTGAACCTGGGCATGTTTACCTTCTCGACTCACCGGACCCTCATCCAATGATTTCCCTGGGTGTAGAATTGGCAGAACGTGGGATGCCCCTCCTCGGTATGTTCGGTCTGCCCCATGCGCAAACCGAAGCAACCCACCGCTTGCCCGGGCCCCAAACCTATGCGTTACTCTCGCCCCATGGTGGGTACGAGGTTCTCCAAGACCAAGCTTCGATTCACGCCGTGGTCAATGCTTTTCAATGGGGGAATGAGCGCTCGGTTCTCCTCATCGACGGTTTGGACCGCCTCGCCAACGCCTTCGGAGAAAACGGCATGGTGGACGTGTTCCGTTCAATTTGTGATGGCGTTCGCTTCAACGACCATATCGCTTTGATCACCACAGACTTGGAATTGTTTGAGACGGCCGTTCAACGTTCCATCGCTTCAGAATCGACGAACCTCCGTCAAAACACCATCGCGCAGTGGATTGATGACCCCGATGTCCTTTGGGACCACCCGGTCCTGATGGCTCCCGATGAGGAAGAAGAGCAATGGCTCGAGGCACAAATCCGACATCAAGGTGCAAAGGTCGGTGGTCCTGCGACGTACGGCGACACCCTCCTTGAGGGCGGTAGTTTTGCACCCGAGGATGAAGACCGAATCGAGGCGACCCAAGCGTTGAGCGAAGTGGTCGAGGCGTGGCCTGAACAACCGGGCCGCGTTCGTGATGCCGTAGCAGAGCCAGAACTCAGCAACGTCGCCATCGGTTCCACCTCGTGGAGGCCCGAAATCGAATCCTCAGTGGTTCGTGGAGGCTATGTTAGTGAATCACCAAGAGCGATTGAGGGCCCGGATGAGGGACACGATGCTCCTGCCGAGGTCAAGCGAGGGCGAAAAACCAAACCGGCACCCAAGGTCGCACCGCCTCAGCTTCGTTCTCCGCAACGCCTTCCTTCGAGGAAGCCCAGACCACAACTTCCGGAAATTGACCAGGGCTTGACCACCGGTCGAAGTTCTGCGGTTGTCAACAGCGCCTCAACCTTACCGGACTGGCCGACCAAGGCTCAAGCCAAAGATGCGTTCCGAAAGGAAAACATGGATGTGTTCGCCGATAAACAAAGTTCTGCGCTTGAGCGACAAAAGAAATTGGCGGTCCCTGCCCACACCAAAGCGCTGAAGGACAACGTCGTCAGTTCACCCGACCTTTCCGAGGCGACGTTGCCCATGCCAGCCATGAACAAGACCGTCAAACTTCCTTCAGAAGCGGATGAAGCACCGCTGACCAACAGTCTTCGCCCAGTCAACCAGGAAGCAAAACCTTCCAGAGAGGCCTCCTCAAAAACCCAAACCAAAGTGGATGTTGAGAAGGCGTATGTTGAATGGTCAACCTTTGACGAACCCGACGGTATGGATGCGACGGCTCTGTACAATGAACGGGGAGAGGCTTTGAAGCGATACGACGGTGAAGAGCCATGACGCCTCCACCGACCAAATTGCGAACTCAGTTGGAAGAAGCGAAGCGCCAGCTAAGGGATTCCATTCATGCCCAACAAGTGACCGATGGTCCCTCCGTCAAACCATCCACGCCCTCCGATATCCATCAGCGTCCAGCGCGATCCAAACTCAACACCTTACTCGGAAAGACCAGCGTTCCCCAACGCCCCCTTTCCTTGTTCCAAACCGTGGGGGTGTCTCAGCGACCAACCTACGATTTAATCGCTGACCGGATTCTTGGAACCGATGTTGGTGCGCCTCAGTCTTTCCTCGACCATCACACCGGCTACGCACATCATGTTGCAGAACGCTTGTTGCATTTGCAACAACGACTGGAAGCTGCCCAAAGCCCACCTCTTTCGTCCGAAACACCCGACCTCTACGTGGGTGTTGAAGCGGATGGACGACCTGTTTGGAGCCAGGTCTTGAGCGAGCAAAGGGGCGAGGAGCGGCGTGCTCTAGGGGAAGAACTTGCACCGCCAAGTGAGGCGGACGCCTTCCATGCAACTCGTATCCTCAACATCGCTTCTGACTGGCCACAACGCCTTGGTTGGTCAAACCATTTGACCTTCAAGCAATGGTTTGTGGCCGAGGAGAATTTCCAAGCGACGCAATATTGCGAACAGGTCGTTGACCGCCCTGCGCACCATCTCAACCCCCTTCTGGTCGTGGCCGACCCACAAGCAGGCTGTTCACACTTGCTTCACGCCACCGGGCAAGCCTTGCTCCGTCGTCAAGAAGGCCATGTGTTGTTCATCACGGCTGCGGACATGTCCGGTACCGATGTTCTCGATGCATCTTGGCAGAACGCTTTGCCAGGTGGAACCGCATTGGTGATCGACGATGTTCACGAATTTGCAGAACATGAAACATGGAGTCACCAACTGGGGGTCCTCGTTGACCACGCCCTGAACCACGGCCTTCAGGTGATCGCTGGGGGTCGTACGGCCGTCAATGCGTTCTCTTCTTCCAGATTGAAGGAAGTGTTCCGTTCATCTCTTGAAGTTCGTCTCAGTTCTCCGCAGTCTCCAACCCTCATGGCCTATGCTCGTTGGCGATGTGCTCAGCGAAATTTACTGGTTTCTGACCGACATCTCGCCCAAATCAGCCGTATGCAGCCGCAGGGTTGGCGAATGATTGAGACGAGGCTGGAGCAGTTGGCTTTGGCTTTCGAATCGGGGGCCGTTCTGCTTGACCACGATGACGTTGATGACGTGCTTGGTGGGGTGAACCCTGCCGCTTCCGTTGAAGAAGAGCAACGTGTTGAGGATCTTGCTTCCCGCCTTGTAGGCGACGCATTGGACAGTGTGTATTCCTCCTTGGAAGCAGGTGGTATCGACTTGCACAGTCCGCTGGAACCTTGGGCTGAAGACGATTACCAACCGCCTGGATGGGACGCAACCTCCATGCGTGATGGTGCTCGACATCTCGAAGAGAAACTGCGAGAAAGCGTTGACTCGGTTGAACCTGGACGCCCCTCCGTTTTGGACGTTCACGAACGCGAGAAATACATCATTCGAGCAAACGACCCTCTCGATGATTCAGATGTTGGACGGGCTGTTGAAGTGCTGGTCGATTTGGACGATGCCATCGATCAGCGAATGAACGCATCAACCGCAGCGAGCGTGTCAGCCTCCCTTGAACTTCAGCAACTCGAGGAGCAGATGGTCGTGCTCGCCCAACGCGCTGTCGAGGCCGATATTGATGAACTCATCACCATCGCCGATGAACTTCGCTCGCTTGAGGAACGCTTGGTCGAACTTGACCCGGACAGGGCCCCTCTGCCTCCATTCGAAGACGATGTTCCCGCCAAACGCGAACGAAAGGCGGTTCGACGCCGCAAACGACCGGCCGTCTCAGCGCCTCAAGAAGCCTTGGACTCCTTTGAGCCAGAGGGAGAATGGAACATCGACGGCACCGGGATTTCAGCGGACGATTTGCTTGAAGACGAATCCGAGAAGAACGTGGTGCATCTGGCCCGCCTCCATCCACGAACGGTGTTGATGGGTGAGGAAGAATGAGGGCTCCTTGGTGGTCGAAAGGGGTCAACTTTTCCTGTCAACCCAACTGCGGTAAGTGTTGCGATCAACCCGGTGGCATTGTCTACCTCTCTGCCGATGACGCGAAGAGGCTTGCAGACCATGCCGGTTTGGATGTACCCACTTGGCTCGAACGTGATGCTCGCACGACCTTTGATGGTCGCTATGTGTTGAAAAGCCGGGAAGAAGACGGTATCTGCATTCATTTGAACGACCAGCAGCAATGCAACATTTACGAGATTCGTCCCCAGCAGTGCAAAGCGTTCCCGTGGTGGGGTGAAAACCTCGCCACCGCCTCTGCGTGGGAGGGCGTGAAGCGAACCTGTCCGGGCATTGATGCCGAGGATGCCATCCTCATTGACGGTCAAACCATTCGAATCAACATCTTCGCCGACCGTACTTCGACGAAAGGGTTCCGAACATGGCCGCCCAAGAAGTTCCGCCGGAAATGATGGACTGCGGCGGTGTGGCCAGCAACACCGTTTTCAATATCGGCCTCGGGCAGGAGCCGCATTTATACCGAACTTGGATGTCGGCCTTTCACGGGGGAAGGACAATGACGCAGGACGAGCCCATGTTCACCGTCCATACATCTCACCTCAACACAGGTCTTCGCGGTGTGCCCGTCGGCACCTGCCGCACCTCCTTCGTCACGCCGACCGAAGGTGTTCATTACTGCGGTTATCCCATCGCAGAACTCGCTCACTACGCCCCCGAAGACATCGTGTATTTGCTGTTCAACAAAGAACTGCCAACCTCAGAACAATCGGACCTCTTCAAGGCCGAACTTGCCTCCCGAGGCCGTGTTCCGGAGAGCGTCGCTGCCGTCTTTTCCACCCTGCCCAAAGACGGCCATCCCATGGATTGGCTGAGTGTTGGGATTCACACCCTCGGCATGTTGGAGACCACGGGAGATTGGAAAGATGACGCCCTCAACCTCATCGCTCGAATGCCACGAATGATGGGACTGTTGTTTCGGATTCGAGAAGGCCGTGGAGCAGACATCCCCGAGGATGACCTCTCAGCGTCCATGGTTCAGCGATTTGTTCGGACGCTTGCCTTGGATGACGTGGACCACGCTCTGATGGAACGAATTCTGGCCACCTATCTCGTCCTTCATATGGACCATGGAGGTGGCAACCTTTCCACCTTCACCGGGAAAGCCATCGCCTCGGGCCACGCCACTGTTTACTCTTCCATCGCTGGTGCCATGAACGCCTTGTCTGGGCCTCTTCACGGACGAGCAAATCAATCCTGTCTTGAATTCGTGCTACGAATTGGCACGAGCGATCCCGAAGAGGTGGAGGCCTTTGTCCGTGGCGAACTTGCCGCTAAGCGCCCTGTGTTTGGTTTCGGCCACGCTGTTTTGCGAGCAGAAGATCCTCGGGCGACCGTTCAGTTTGCCCTTGGAGAAGAGCTCTGCCCTGACGATGAGAATTTCAAAATCATTCGGACACTCCGAGAAGTTGCACCCCGTGTGCTCTCAGAAAACGAGAAAATCTCGAACCCGAACGCCAACGTCGACATCGCCAGCGGCGCCTTGCTTCATCACGTTGGCTTCAAAGACCCAACCTATTACACCACGTTCTTTGGATGGGCCCGAGTGGCTGGTATCGGTGCTCAAATCATCGACGAGCGCACCGTGATGCGTGGTGGGAAAGGAACACCCATCTACCGTCCAAAGTACATCGCAGAAGAACAGGAACTTCGTCACATTGACTGAAGATTCAGCACGGGTCTCGATGTTTTTCCCGAGCCTCGATGACCGATCAAACGTGGTGCATACGAAGGCGGCGTCACGCCGCTGTACGTTTTGAGAAGATCATCCACGTCCATGTCCCACTGCCAGCGTTTACGCATCTCTGAGACCAGAGCACGCCGGCGGGAAATGTCAGCCTCTGCCCATGTCGGTGTTTCATTTTCCAGGGTGTTGAGCAGGTCAAGATGGTTCGCTTGATTGGCTGTTTCCAGTTGTTCCCATTCCGTGTCCATGAGCGGACGTATCGCCGGTTGCAACCAACGAGCATGGCCGGAGGGTAGCCATCGCAAATCAGGGTCGGCGTGGTCGGTCAGTCCCGTCATTCCAGCGCGCAACAAGTCATGTTCCATCCAAAGTTTGGTCGGCCAAACATAGGTTGGCATTCCTTTTCGGGCACGAGTCAATCGATTCAGGGCCGCACCCTTCAGGCCGACATGGCGCCCGAGGGGGAGGTGCCGAGTCGAGGATTGAAAATACTCAACGGCGCAAGGGAGCATGGAACTCCCTTGAGAGCGATGTTGTTTCACCAACCGCTTGAACGGCGTCGTGATGAATTGTGGTAGGACTTGGAGGCGTTGGGTTTGACGCGTCCCGTAAGGTGGAATGTAGGGTATCAAGGCCGCCCATGGCCGTTTTGTGGCAGATAATTGAGCAGAGGCGGGCATGCCTCGGTGAAAGGCGTAGAACACGGTGTTCTCTCGAGGAATTTCACGTTCGTCAAGTGCTTCTTCAGCCAGTCGCATGGCTTCTGCCACGTGCTTATTGTGCTCCTTCCGACCAAAAAAACCGCCTCCGCTTTTCGCTTTTGGATGCGGTCGCTTGATCTCAATGCACCCCATCCGACCTTCGTCTCTCCACAGCCGCTGGACCGTGGAATCGTCAAGAAAGGCTTCGAAACTGAGGAAGCCCAACTCCACCAGTTCGTCATGGGTCCATTCCTCGACCCATGTTGGTTTTCCTTCCAAGTAAGAGGGAGGGACGGATACGGTTCGGTCGTGGTGAATCATCAGTTGATTGTCGGCCGTAATGCGGATGTCGAATTCAATGCCGTCAAACATTTGCAAGGCATGCAGGAGGCTTTCGAGGGTGTTTTCAGGCGCTGGAGTCCACGATTGCTCCCCTGCCATGGTTTCTCCTCGCATCGGTCCTCCTCAAAGGTTCCCGCTGAAGGGGGGTTGAATTGCAAAATGCGTCCTTGAATCGTCCGAAGGCATAAAACCGGTCTCTCTGCCCCCGAACCATGGAACCCTATGACATCATGATGGGCATGATTCTGTTCCTGACGCCCATCATATGTTGGTTCTTTACTCGCTCGCAGAAGGAACACCGAATACCATGGCGCTCTTGGGCTCAAGAATTTCATGAGAAGCGGTATTATTTGCACGCCATGGGCTACATCGTCATCATTCGATGGAAAGCCATTACGGACAAATTGAACGAGCCGATGAAAGTTCGAACGGGACACTGGACTGAGTGGGTCTACGGCATTGAAGGTGAATTCACCAAATGGATCCAAGATGCGTTCAGAAACGACGCCTTGACCGAGTTCCTGAACTTTCACTATCTCTTTGTTTACCTCTTTCTGATTTACGTCACCACGGTTTACTTCGCCTTTTCCGGTGACAGAGACATGACCGACAAAGTCACCCTCAACTACCTCTTGATTTACGCCTTGGCCGTCCCCTACTATCTGTTCTTTAACGTTGAAGTCACGTCTTCATGGATTCCTGGAATGGATGCGTTACTCTACCATGACGGATGGTACACCGTGTTCTATGCCCTCCACGACCCCTTGGACAACGCCGTTCCAAGTTTGCACGTCGCCATCCCGTTCGGTATTCTCATGCTGAATTATTTACATGTCAAAGAGCAAGGTGGAACCTTGAGGGAGTGGCGGCATTGGCCGTACCATCTGTTTGTTCTCATCAACACAGGATTGTTCATCTTCACCATCCTTTACCTTGGCATTCACTGGTTTGTTGACATTCCTCTTGGGATACTGATCGGTAGCATTGGTGCTCTGTTTATCCATCACCTTCAACCGAGGCTTCGCAACGATTACGGACCCGTGTTCAAGGGTATTTCTCGGGAAAAAGTCCGCCGTCATATTTTGGTGGAGGGCGTGGTCATGCTCATCCTGTTGACCGGGATGATGATGGCGGTCAACTATCAAGAAGAGACCATCGAGGACAGGGTCTCTTTCCAACTTGGTGAGGATGACAGTACGTTCGAAATCATCCAGAAATTTGACCCCGGGATGATGGTGCAATCCAACATCAGCAACCTCAATTCAGTGGGGCAGCTTGAGGTCGTGGTGGTCATGGTCGAGACCAGCGTTCCTGCGATGGAGACCGGCGCCATCGATTGGGAGGTGATGCAAACCCTGGGCGAACACTACACGGTCGCACCACAAACCACCTTGAGTTTGAACATCACCTCGCCGAAGATTTACCACTTCATCGTCATGCATTACGAAGATGCGCCAGAGGATGAATCGGTCATGCAGGTTCGAATCATCAACGATTACGGGGAAGACAAAATGGGAGAAGCCATGTTCCTCAGCCTCCCTTCCTTGTGGATGACCGGCTTCGTTGTGTATCGATTGTACCGCCTCAAGAAGGAAGGTCGCAGTTGGATTGATTCTACACCCTCATATGTATGGGCCTCTTCATCGTCAACAGACGAAGAGGCGTGAACGCATGAGTCAGCAATCAATTCAGGCCACGGTTGAGCAGTTGGCTCAGTCATCGGGAGGTCAAATTCTTGCTTCGCTGCGCACCACGATTGAAGCCTCACTCAAGTATTACGTCGGTCTCTTCCTCCTTGGCTTCACGGTCGCTTTCCCGATGACCAGTGCCTTCATCGCTTGGCTGGTTGACGATGCTCGATTACCTGATGGGGTCGAAATCATCGTGATTTCACCCGTTGAATTTCTCTTCCTCCAACTGCGGATTGCCGGTTCGTTCGGCCTTGTCTTGGTCGTGTTGTTGGTCGTGGTTCAAGTCACAAAATACGGTCTACGGCATGAAGCGGTCAAGTCTCGATTGACTGAATTGGACGTGCAGTTGCCCAAACCAGGGCCACGTGTCCTCTTGGCCATTCTCGTCTCTTCCCTCCTGCTCGTGCTTGGGGCGCTCTATGCATGGTACGGGCTGATTCCTCTCCTGTTGGATTATCTGACCACCGATGCTCAGCAAGCTGGATTGAGCACCGAATGGCGCCTCTCCAATTACGCTGGTTTCATCGTCAATTTGGTATCGGCTTCGGCCATCGGGTTTCAGGCTCCTCTCATCACGACGCTCATCCTACGCTCCGGAGCGGTTTCAAGAGCACAAATGGCGGGCTCACGCCGAATCATTTGGTTCAGCGCCTTTGTCGTTGGTGCGTTCATGTCACCGCCAGACCCACTTTCGCTGTTTTTGGTGGCTCTGCCCATCATCGTGCTTTTCGAAGCAGCTTTGATGTTCGATGCCTTCAGGACGACATGAGTCGTGGGTGTAATCTCTCAACTTGATGAGGCATGTTGCCCGGTCGAGATTGGTACGAAAGGCCATGGAAGTCAGAGCCCACCGACACCGACATACCGTACTGTTTGGCCTCTTCTGTCAGTTCATGTCGATATGCATCGGTGTGGCTTCGATGAACGGCTTCAACCGCATCAACGCCGAGTCCGTGAAGGGTTCGAAGCAACGTTGGTGTGGAAACACCGTAGTACAGCGGGTGAGCGAGCGAAGTGATGCCCCCTGCGGCTTTCACGGCCTCCACGGCTTCGATGACGGACGGCTTTTCATGCGGAACAAAGGCCGGCAAACCGTCCCCAATCCACGTTTCAAAAGCCTCCTGTTTGGAAGAAACATAGCCGAGTTCGACCATGGCTTCAGCGAGGTGTGGTCGTCCGACCGATCCACTTGCTCGTTGGATAACGTCTTCTACGTTCACCGGCATCCCAAGTTCGGTCAGCCTCTGACACATGGCTCGCATGCGGGGTTGACGTCCGTCCTGCTTTGGAAGGAGCCATGCTTTGAAGGCCTCCACTTCCGGCTGGTCGGCTCCTGGTTGATGGTGAGGGAAGAATGCAAGCAAGTGCCACGATGCCGAAGCTCGGTCGCGACCGGTCGCCTCCAATTGTTTTGGCTCAGGTTTGAGGGCAGGCTCGCACGTGATTTCCACGCCGGGTACGAACAACAACCCCTCTGCGTCCGCCGCTTCTTGCGCTTCCTTCCAGCCCGATGTGGTGTCATGGTCGGTGAGTGACCACACGCTGACCCCTTCTTGCTTCATCAATCGAGCCACCATCGCGACCTCGTGTTCGCCATCGCTGTGGATGGAATGCGAGTGCAAATCATGCGTTTGCGTCCACACGATCCTCGCTTGATTGCTTTCGTTTTGAACCCTCGTGTCTAGAACAGGTCGTCCAAATCGGGAAGGTCAGGCAAGCCCGCTATCTCTTTTGGAGCGGAGGGAGTGTCTTCTTCAGCAAATAATCCGTCCAAATCCGGTACTTCAAAAGAGGGCGTGTCAGAGGTCATCTCTACGTTGTCCGTGGCTTCGTCTGCATCAAACGCTGGTAGGTCGAGCATGCCCGGCAAGTCGGGTAGGTCCGGTGCAGAGGGTGAGGTTGGTGCATGAGAGGGTGTGATTTCATGGGAGGCCGGGGGAGGGGCAGGGGCCGAAGGTTCCGCCTGCTCTTGACCCGGTAGCGGGATGCTTGCTATGCCTTCGGAGACAAACTTCCGGTTGGGTTCCAGGCCGGGAATGGTCCCCTGATCGATCACGGAAGCCGGTGGTTGTCCGGGAAGAGGTATGGACTGCACGACGACCCGTTCGAGCGTTTGACCGGTTTCCTCGTCTGCCGGCGTTGCTTCTCTCGGCGTGGTTGGTTTTTGATTGGCCAACTCAACCGCTTCCATCGTTTGACGGACGGACTCACCAAACGTCCCCGATGAGAGTGTATCGATGGCGGAGTTCACCTGTTGTTGGTTCGTTGTTGCCTGCTCGCCGAGAATGCTCGTGAGAATGGTGGCCGTGGTGGGATTGACCTCACGCTGGCTCACCACGGGCGCCGATGAGGTCAGGGCGTCAAACGTCTCAACATCGGTCCGTGCTGAAACGAGGTTGAGTTCAGGAATTTCCCGTTCGACACTGGCCAACCTCGCAACGAGCAGGAAGACGCCCACGCCTGCAAGAGCAGCCCCCTCTTCAGCGGATGGACCGGTTGAACCAACGAGGTTCAACACCAAATTCAGAGCCGTTAATATCACGAGGACAGCGGCCGACAACGTCGACATGGCCGCCAGTCGGGGTGCTCGGGGGTCGTGGACCACATGACGCCTTCGATGGCGTATGTCTTAGCCCTTCTCTTCATCGGTCATGAACCAATTCTGCGGCTCGAACCGTGTTTTCCATGAGCATGGCGATGGTCATCGGACCCACTCCTCCGGGTACTGGTGAAAGCCAACTTGCGACCTCGGCTACGCCGGGATCGACATCACCTGCAAGCCGCCAACCGCGCTCTCGTGTGGCGTCGTCCACTCGGTTGATACCAACATCCACAACAACAGCTCCCGGTTTGACCCATGAGGGTTTCACCATGTCGGGACGACCCACGGCAGCCACCAAAATATCGGCTTCTTTGCACACCGCCTCGAGTTCCTGGGTTCTTGAGTGAGCGACGGTGACCGTAGCGTCTGCTCCACGTGCTGCGAGAAGGAGGGCGGCAGGCATCCCCACGATTCGGGACCGTCCGACAACCACAGCGCGTTTTCCTTCAAGATCGATGTTCGCCCAACGAAGCATACGGAGAACACCGCTTGGTGTACAGGGGAGCATCCCATTGGTTCTTCCTTGGACCAAGCGGCCGAGGTTTTGGGGATGGAAGCCGTCCACGTCTTTTTCCGGTGCGATGAGGTCGGTGATGGCCTCTTCGTCCATGTGGTTTGGCAGAGGAGACTGAACCAAGATTCCGTGGACATCTTCGGCGTTGTTCAGGTCTTGGATGTGCTGTTTCAACGTTGATTCTTTTTCCGAAACGGGAAGCGAGATGTGGGTGGAACGGATGCCCAGGCGAGCGCATGTTTTGATTTTTGAATTGACATACACATGGGATGCGGGGTCGTCCCCTACGATGATGACGGCCAAGTGGGGCTCAATGTTCTGGGCCTTCAAGGCCGAAACGCGTCCAAGCAAGTCAGCCTCGACCTCTGTCGCACAGGCCCGTCCATCCAATCGCTGTGCTGCCACATGACTTCCAAAATGACGAGCGTTTTGAGCGTTCGCCTCCAAGGGCGAGGCTCACAACGGTGTCTTGATGCCGATGGCTCGAACGATGCACCAACCGGCACGGGCTTCGTAGATGGCGAAAGCGCCACCGAAAATGGCTCCTGCAACGGCGTACCAACCAAACCCAAGGCTGAGGGTTTCGGTGGCGAGAAGTGCGGCGAGAACAAGAGCGCCCAAGATGGAGGCCACGCCCCCAAGGAAGCGGGCCGCTTTTCCTTTGGCGTCAATGTTGCACTCCGGCATGTCTGGTCAGTCCTCTCAAGAGTATATGAATCGCTGTTTAACTCAAGCGTATGGAGCCAACGGAGGGACTCGAACCCCCGACCGTCTGATTACAAATCAGACGCACTACCAGCTGTGCTACGTTGGCTTCGTCCTTCGGGTGACACCACCCCTTCATGAAGAAAGCGGAACAATGCACCGAAATGGACGGACGGTCAAAGCAAAAAACAGGAAGGCACTGGAGGAGGTATGGACGAGGCGAGCGCCATGCAATACCTCGCCAGTCACGGCCACGATAAGACGGGAAATGACGTCATCTTCAGTTGGTTGGCTCGCTATCAAAACGCTGCTGCCGCTGGTGCATCCGCCGTGAACGGGACCATCGGTGCCCTGCTCGAGGATGACGGAAGCCTGGCCATCAACGGAGTTGTGGATGCCGCTCTTCGCACGGCTCCAGCAGCCGAATTCGCCGCCTATGCTCCGCTCAAGGGTCTCCCTTCTTTCCTCGATTTAGCCGTTTCATTGGCCTTGGGCGATCATCGGGCCACCTTGGAATCGCTTGGTCTTCACACCGGTGCAACCGCCTCGCCGGGGGGTTCTGGAGCCCTCTTCCTAGCCGCCTCGAACTTTGCTGAACGAGGTGACGCCGTTCTGCTGAGGGACCGATATTGGGGGCCGTATGCAGGTTTCTTGCGAGGATGCGGCCTCAAGTCAGCGACCTACCCGTTGTTGCCCTCAGCCAACGAGTCGGCGGCGGCTCATTTGGACCTCGATGCCTTTTCGGCTTCGTTGGATGAACTCGCGAACACACAGCAGAGCGTGATGACTTGGTTGAATGACCCAGCTCACAACCCTACCGGGCTCTCCTTGCCTGCTGAGAGTCGTTTTGCGCTCCTTAACGCCTTCATGGAAAGCGCCACGCGAAACGAACATGTCGGTCACACCCTTTTGCTCGATGCTGCTTACCACCTTTACGCCGACGAGCCTCACGGCTGGGCAGAAACCATCGCAGATGCCCTTGATGCGGGTTTGCCGTGGCCCGAAAACATGCTTGTTTGCTTCGCTCTCTCTCTGTCGAAATCCCACACCATTTACGGTCTGCGTACGGGGGCGTTGGTTTACCTTCATCCTGAAGAAGCAAGTGTTCAGCGATTGAACGACGTCATGGGGGTCACTGGACGCCAAACATGGTCAGCCGCTCCAAGGGTGGCTCAACACGTTTTGAGTGAATTGCACGCCACAGAAGCGGGTGGCCAATCGTGGTCCGAAGAACGAGACCGGCTTGCTTCCCTCCTCTTACAACGACGGGAACGCTTCCTTCGGGCATGCACACAACATGGCGTGAACATCAACCCCAGCCATGACGGTTTCTTTGCATGGTACGAGTGTGAGGACCCGGTGGCTGTTGCCGAAGCATGTGCTGACCAACACGTCTACCTCGTACCCCTCACCGGGGGAGTCCGAATCGGCCTTTGCGCCGTACCAACATCCCAAGTTGAGCGGGTTGCTGAAGCCTTGGCGGTGGCCACGGGGGCTACCCAATGACGCGGCTGAGCCGAGAGAATTTTCTCATCACTGGATTTGTTTGCATTTTCTTTGGCGCTTCGATGAGTGTGGCCAATCTCGGACCGATGGCGTTGACGGTGGGGTTGTTCGGTGTCGTGTTTTTCATCGTCGGAATGTCCATGGGTCGACAAGTGGGTCTCTCTCCTGAAGCCATCGCAGGTTGGCAACCTGAAAGTGAGACGCTGCGCGATGCAGGGCGTTTCATGTTCCGAGTTGATGTGACGCTCGACGAACCCATTCGCTCGTCCATATTGTGTGGGGCCTGCGGCCATGTTCATGTTCAGGACGGCTCCAAACCCGCTTCGTTCACCTGCCCAAATTGTGGCGTTCAACTCTGGGACGAAGAGGAGTGAACGGTGGCTTTGCTGCCTTCCTCAACGGTGATTTCAAAGGACGAAGGCGTTTAGCAGGGCCATGGGTGCACCCGATTTGCTGAACCCCGAGCGCCGAATGCTCAGGGCCATGCAATTGAGTGAGTCCGACCGTTCGTGGGACCTTGAGAGCCTTCTTGCTGCTTGTGATTGGACCGACCAAGCTGTTGCAGTGGGCGCAGGGCACGGCCTGGAGAACCATGGATTGGTCAACCTTGACGAGCAGGTGCTCCGAGAAATCAGTTTGGACCTTGGAGGTGAGGATGCTCACGAGAACGGGTTACTTGAGCACCGTATTTGGACGTGGATGAACGGCTTTGAGGAGGGGGCATCTCCTTCAATGCAAGGATTGCAAGAGGCCTTTGAGCGTCATGAAGCAGGTCCTGGGGTGGGCCTCCTCAAGCAACTTGGCGTCTCGATAGAGGGCGGTTTACTCGTCGCCTCAAATCCAGACGAAATCAGCGAAACCATCGCCTCCCGCACTGCATTTCTTACTTCACTGCCCGCTTTGGCCGAAACCCTTGACCAAGAGATGCTGCGTCATTTCTCTGCACGAAAAAATCTGATCAAGGCCGTGGAAAGGACAGTCCGCCATTGGACGCTTACAGCCGACGGCCAGGCCGTGTCATCCGATGACCTTCAGGAAAGCGTTGTCATCACCGACATCACGCCGGAACTTCTCCAAGGTGAGGAATGGAAAACCGCTGAATTCCGTTCGTTTGACGTGACCCTTGAAGCCGCCACGCCTCGCACCGGACGCAGCCATCCGATGCAAGCTTTGATCGAACGTATTCGTGCCATTTTCCTCGAGATGGGCTTTTCTGAACTCGTTGATGATTATGTCCAATCTGCCGGTTGGAACATGGACGCCCTGTTCATTCCCCAAGACCACCCAGCGCGGGAGATGCAAGACACGTTCTACCTCGACCAACCTTCGTCCATTGACCTCGATGATGACGTCCTCCAGGCATGGAAAGCGATTCACGAACACGGTGGCGAAACCGGCTCAACCGGTTGGGGCGGCTCCTATTCTACCGAAGTTTCTCAGCGTCCATTGTTGCGAACGCACACCACGGTGAACACCATCCAATACCTGGCTGAGCACCCAACCGAGGCCTGCAGGGTCTTTTCAGTCGACCGTGTGTTCCGAAAAGAAGCCATTGACCGAACCCACCTTCCGGAGTTCCATCAGATTGAAGGAATCATCATGGAGGAGGGTGCGAACCTGCAGATGTTGGTGACCACCCTCAAGACCTTCTATGCCAAAATGGGCTATCCCGAAGTTCGTGTCCGCCCTGCATACTTCCCGTACACCGAACCCAGTTTGGAAATTGAAGTGAAGTGGCGAGGCAAATGGCTGGAGCTTGGCGGGGCCGGTATCTTCCGTCCCGAGGTGACCGAGCCGCTCGGCATCACCTCCCCAGTGCTTGCATGGGGCATGGGCTTGGAGCGATTGGCCATGTTGGTCCTCGGTCTGGACGATATTCGGCAACTGTACATCTCCGACCTCGAGTGGCTACGAAATCAGCCCGTTTTGTGAGGGTTAACCCCGCTCCCTTACGAGCGAAGTTTTATTGAGGTCATTGGCGAGTTTTCTTTCCATGGAACCCACAAGCATCTCAATGTATATGTCCAACGTTGAAACCATCCCAGGGATGACAATCGCCAAATCCCTCGGTTTGGTCACCGGATCAACCGTCCGTGCCAAACACATTGGAAAAGACATCTTTGCGGGTTTCAAGAACTTCGTGGGTGGAGAACTCAAGCAGTACACGGATTTGTTGAATGAATCCCGCAATGAGGCTCTCCAACGCATGATGATGCAGGCGAGCAGCATGGGGGCAAACGGCATCGTGAACGTCCGTTTCGCTACCTCAAACGTGGCAGCGGGTGCCTCTGAATTGTTCTGTTATGGAACGGCTGTCATCGTCCAATGAGGTGTTCCTTTGAGCGAAGACTCTTCTTTCATCATCGTCTTGGTTCTTCTGTTCTCGCTGCTGCCGATTTTGTTGCCTTTTTTGTCCTGGGCAATCGGTAGATGGTACCAAGGCCGATTGATGGATGCACTTGTGCTCAACGAAAAACAAAACGGTGTGATGCTTCAAAACGACCAGCATCTCTCAACAGCATCCTCGATGACGACCATGGCCGCTGCGTCTTCAACGCTGCTTCATGTGAGCATTTGCGTTGGTCCATCCATGGGCCAGATTTTCTTCATGTGGTTCAAGAGCCTTTTTGGAGGCCGTCTTCATTCCTACGATGTTGTTTTGGATTTCGGTCGCCGAGAAGCGTTGCTTCGACTCAATCAACAAGCGAAAGACCTGGGATGTTCTTCCATGGTAAACATCAGAATAGAAACATCAACCGTTTCCTTTGCAAAGAACAACAAGAACAAGACATCATCGGTTGAATTCCTCGCCTTTGCGACGGGTATACGCCAGTGAGGTTATTCCCATTCATCTCTGAAGCGTTGTTGGCGCTTCTTGGCGTCTTCGTCGGTATGCTTCTCATCCGGTTGGTGTTCTTCAGGGTCGATGTTCAAGGCGGATTGGTCTTCCTCGTCTAAGAATTCTCGGCTGAATCGGTTGCGGAAGAAGCGACGGATATCTCCTTTGTTCATGCCTTGAAAACGCATGTGGACGTGTCCCTCACGTTCACTGTTTTCTCGGCGTTGACGAGTTCGTTGACGCCAAAATGTTCTGAATACATGGAAGCATTGTTTTTGGTCCTCAGCGAGTTGAAAATACTCGGGCCAATCCATGCTCTCAACGAGGTTGACAAAGCGATTCAGGGCGAGGACAAACTCCTCCATATCACCGATCATCTCCTTCTCCTTCTGTTCTTCATCTTGAGTTGCATTTTCGTCTTTGGTGTTGTCATCAGTCATGAAAGAGAACCACCCGTGAGTCCTTATGAAGGGTTCATCAAGTCATGAACGCATGCTCATAAGGGAAGTGCCCGAGGCGTTGTTATGGAACTCTCGGGAACGGTGAGCAGCGGTCTTGGACGCGCCCATGTCTTCATGGCCCAACCGCATTATCAGGACCAATTCAGAACGGTCTTGGGAAACACGGCTTGGCCGGGTACGTTGAACATCGAGATTGACGATGCGATGTTCAGCCATTACATCGCCTTGCGCCAAAAGGCAGGCATCGATACGCTCGACGCACCCGAGGATGCTCGGGAGCATGCAAAGGGCCTTGATGTGGACGCCTATGAACGGATTCGGATTCGAGGTTTTCTCAGAGACGGTGTTTCATTTGGAGGGGCCTCTGCCTTCAAGGGAGCCATCCACCACGGCGAACAAACCGTAGAATGCGCCGTGTTGATTCCAGATTTGACTCGCCACGTTGATGTGGTTGAGGTCATCTCCACCGCCTTCCTTCGTGAGCATCTAAAGCTCAGTGATGGCGACCGAATCACGATTTCATTGTGAGCGGTGGTAAACGACCGGAAGGGTGCCGATTTCGGCCCATTCATTGTAGAGCATGCTCTTCAACTCATGCTGGGCGGCTTGACGCCAACGGCCGATTCGTGTTCGTTCCGCTGTTCTCCCGGTTGGGGGGGCGGAAAAAGCGGTGGCGTGGCTCTCCTCGGGCAACGGAGCCCGCTGCCAAGCGACTCCCCACAAGACCAGCCACTCCGGAGGAGCCACGCCAAAATCTACGGGGACCATCGGGTGTTCAATCGCCTGCTGGATGTCGTTTTCCTCCAGTTCGCCAACGGCAAGTCGGAAGAGGGCATTGGCCATGCGTCGCACTTGATTCCAGAGGAAGGCTTCCCCGGTGACCTCAAAGCCAATCAGTCGGTCTCCGTCCATCCAAGGTTTGGTCTCAAGAACGGTTCGCATGGGGTTTTTTCCCTCTTCGAGACGGGCAAAGTTTCTCGCGTCGTAGGTGCCGACGAAGAGGTCGAGCCAACGGCTGAAGTCCTCTTTTTGCGGCTCAATCCAGAATTCCATCGCCTCCAACCTGTATCGGTACGTGCGATGCAGGGCCATTCGGGGGTTAAACGTGGATTCAACCTCCTCAACGGTGAGAAAGGCAATGTTTCGGTCCAAGCGGTCGTCCACGGCACGTATCATTTTCCGCGGCGAGAGGGCCTCCCACAACGTCCGGTCCAAATCAACGATACCGCCGTTGATTCTTACATGCACGCCGGCATCGGTTCGACTGGAGAGCACGAGGAGTTGCTCTTCTTTGGGTCCAGTGAGCCACTTGAGGGACCGAAAGACCCTGATCAGTTCACCCTGAACGGTTCGAACATCAGGTTGAATTTGGCTTCCGTGGAAGGCATCGCCCAAGTAGCCGATTCGAAAAAACAACCGAACCTTCTCGGTCAGGATACCCTCTCCTCATTCATCAGAAGTGAGGGTGGCGACGGCGTCTTCGGTTGAAAAACCGAGGGCACCAACGGCCCATTCCAAGGCCTGCTTCAACCACGGTTGAATCATCGGGGCCTTTCGACTTGGGTCCATCACTTCAATGGCGTCCACGAGGTTTCGACTGGCGGTAAAGAGCACTTCGTCAACGGGGATATCTTCGAGTTCCAGGCGTCGTGCGTAGCGCTGAAATTCCTTGACGGCGACCGGAATACGTCGGCACTCAAGAGCAAAAGAGGCGAAATCAGCGATGTATTCCATGTTGTCTTCATCGAGTTCCATGGCTTTCTTGTAAGCGTTCATGATCTTACGGCCGGGAATGACATCGTCTTGCGCATCCATGTTCTTCATGTTTGCAAATTCAGCCCACATGTGGTGAAGTTGAGCGACGTCAGCGTTCGCCCCAATCTTCTCATTCAGGTCTTCAAGCGCCCCATCGATGTTGCCTTCTCGGAACAAAGCGATGGGCTTCTCCAACAATTCTTCAACCATGTTCTCTTCTCCAACCCTTCGTAGCCGATTCGGCTTTTCAAGGCTCGCTCAAGCACCGTTGCTTTCACGATTCACTCTCGGCTTCGTTGCTGAGTGCGCTCTTGATGTCTTCGAGCATGTTGGATTGCGAATGCTTGCGGTGCATTTCGTTGAGCATCATCTTGATGTCTTCCCACTTTCTGATTTTGTAGAAACAGTGTCGGGGGTCATGGTCAACTCGACGGGTGGTTCGTTGGTAGGTCAAGAAGGCAAACAAGGAACGGAAGATGCCCTTGCGCACTTTATCGGCCGTGGAATCATCCCCGCTGGTGGCCGTCCCTGGTAGCCCACCTGCGCCGGCGCTCACACCGACGGTTTCCTCCATCAAGCCCACGCCGGAGTCGGTCATGATGGTCACGGTGGCGTAGCCGAGCATGGTGCCCATGGGCGTTCGCTCAACCATCACTTCCGAGATGCGGTCAAACAGGATGCGTCGATGGGACCTGGAGAGCAGGAAGGCGTGATGGTAAATGATGGCGTTCGTGGTCACCACATAGGAAAAACTGCGTTGATACTTGTAGGTCAGGGCCCAAAAGAGCAGGGTGAAGGTGGCTCCGGCAATCAGATAGTTGTAGGAGTTGATTGGGATGAAATCAAACGCCCCTTCCTCGGCTCCAAACAAACCAGCGATGGCGCTGATGAGGTTGTCAGCTGTGATGATGAGCGGCAAGAACGTCGCTCCAAGCATTGCGGTCGTGACCCAGCGCCCCGAGGTTGAGATGTTCAGCATGCGGTTCGCCCAGGTGAGGAACCCCATGGTCAACACAAAGCCGATGGGAAGGCTCTCCCAACTCGTAATCTCGATGAGTTTCGCCGTAAATTTCAGTAGGAATGATGCATCATCGGCCGGATTTAAGCCGTTCGCAAACAACATATGGACGCCAAAAACAAGGCCTCCGAGGACGTACATCCCGAGGAACGCCAGCGTGCTCGGTCGAGCCACGCCGTTCTCGAGAATTTCTTCACCGGCGATCAACCTGTACTTGTCCCTTGATGCATCATCAGAGGGAGTCTCTTCCTTGGTCTCCTCGGTTGGTTGTTCGATCGGCTCTTCGGCCGCTTCTTCCGCCACTTGTTCCTCGCTCATGCTCGGTCCTCAGTTGGTGATGTTACCAAGTGAATCAAATAACTTCCCCCGTAAGGTCCGTCATATTCAGTGTAAAACGCCCCATGCGTGTTCGGCGTTTCCTCGTGCCCAACCATAATCTCGGCGGGTTCTGCGACCAAATTCGTCAACGATTTCCAACCTCGTGACGTCCAGCGGGTATTCGTTGTAGGTCAGGTGGGACCACAAGCCTCCTCGCGTGGGTTGGTCGAAGTGCCAATGGGCGCGCTCCACGGCCTCTACGGTCAGTTTGATGCTGGTTCGTCCGTTCCACATGTGGACGTTGAACATCGGCAGAGGAGCGCCCGGTTGTTGACCGTGTTCACCTTCCACGCGTTTTGAAATCACCTTTTCCACCTGAACACGAGCAAAGCGCTCAGTACGCTGATGCTTGGCATCGTGGAACAGTCCACCTTGAGACAAGGCGATGTGTTGAATGTCCCGTTTCTTCCAAGGGCGGGGATTTCGTGCGGTGATCGTTGGCGAAAGATGGGGGAGAAACCAATCCATGTATGAGCCGTCTTCAAAGTGAAGAACACCCCAATACCAAGGAGGTGAAGGGGCCTGGACGCAGACTTTTTGGAAATATGCGGTTCCTGTGACGCTTTCACCGTCGATTAGACCTTGGACCTTTGTGCCGTGAACTCGAAGGATGTCGTACCCCATGGAAGCCGCGTAGGTGGCGGTGGACGGGCGAGCCACCGACATGGCGGGGTTCCACGGTGTGAGCGACAACTCCATGGAGGCAGGTGCTCCGTTTTCTACCGCTTGCTTATCACCCCTGAGGTTCAACCAGAACGCATGCTTGTCGCTGTGAAGTCCCATGGAAAGGTCGTCGGGGAGAAGCGGTACGACCGCTCCACCGCCCGTTCCCGTTCCTGAGGCCGGCCACGACGGATGGTCATCGGTCATGGCCACCATGTTGCAGGTTCGCTTGATGTACGGTTCGTGCATGCGCTCTCCATCAAACCACCAAGCACAGACCATCCCATCAAGGACCATGCCGCCGTGTTCGTCGACACCAGGTCGGCCTTTGGGTTTCCAAGGCGTGTTGTTCACCTCTACTCGGTCGTTGTCTTTGGTCGACCACAGAACCATGAGCTGCTTCCCCCACCGTTGGCCTTCCGGATCGTCGATCATGACCAACCACCACCACCAATCCCACGTCATGTGCCACAAAGGTTCACGAATGCCGAGTTTCCACATGGTGGAAAAGTCGCCTTGGAAGGTGTTCAAAGCGATGGTTTCGTCCACAAGTTCACCTCATTCGATTTCCTTGGATTTGAACAATGCACTCCCGAGCAGCCAACAGGCAGCCGTTTGGAACACCAAGACGAGAACCGAGACGATGATGGTCCCAAGCGCTCCCAATCCGAGTCCGGGCGTTGACCAAAAGAAGTTCAGGCCTTCTGAGCCTTCGAGCGGTCCATTTCCGCCTCCCCAAAGACCCATTTGAATCAACAAAGGTGTGTCTGACCACGCCAGGGCAGCACCAGCGTCCACGATGTTCATCGCCCATCCGATGACGGAGAATCGCAGGATGGATGCCTCGGGTGCCCCGAGGGTGGTCAAAACCATGCCCAATTCCCACGCGGCAAACGGGAGAGCCAGGACCATGCCGTGCTTCCACATCACCCCAAGGGTGCAGAACAACATTCCGTACACCATCACGGCGAGAAGAGAGGCCAGCCAAACCGCCATCCAAACGCCAAGGTCGCTGAATCTGAAGAAACCTTCACTTGGACCGGTGAGTCCGGTGATGACGGCCAGCAAAGCGATGAGGACGGTGAGATACACCCAGGCAAGGGCGTAGAATCCGAGCAAGCGATAGAGGAAGACTTCACTTCTTGCAATCGGTTTGGCGAGCATGAAATGCATGGTGCCCGAGGTCATCTCGTTTCGAATCAGCCCGGTGGCCATGAACAACGGGACAAAAATCCCGATGAGGAACACCACGCCAAGTTTGCCGGTGGCCAAGACGAAACTTCTGTGAATCGCTTCGAGTGCATAGGCTTCGTCGTCAGGGTCCTCGTCGACGTTACCATCGGAGCGAATGACGAGAGCGTTGGGGTTCCAACGCTCGGAGGTGATTTCGATGTCGCAGGGGATGCCGTTGTTGTTCGCATCCTTTTGTGATGCGGTTCTGGATTCAACATCACAGTCGCCGTTGTCGTCTTTGCCAACGCTTCCCTCAGCCAGCGAATCCCAGTCGAAGTCGTCTTCGTTGATCCATACGCTTGGGTCGTCGGGGAGAATGGACGGGTCGAGTATTCCCGGGTGAGAATTTGTATCCAAGGCATCGGTTCCGTAGAGGGCTTCCTGGCCGTTGGGGTAACCGTCCCCATCCCAATCGTAGGAATCGCCATCGTTATCGATGGCTTCGTAATCCCTGGTCATGGCGTCAATGTAGAACATCGTCATGACGCCCATGGCTGCTATTCCTACGATGAAAACCACCCATGTTGAGAGCCGTTTCCGCTGTTGCCTGAGGGTGAATTCACCGATGGCGAGGGCCTTCCTGTCCATCCCGCTCCAAAGGCTCGGAATTTCTCGGTCTTGCTTCATGAACTCCCTCCTGCGAGGTAGTTGAGCAGCGATTCAAGGTCGTCGTCTGGATTGTCGATCATGTCCACTCGATGGTTATTCTCGACGATAAGGCGAGGTAAATCAGCATGAAGTTGGCCGAAATGGTAGGTTTGAATGAGCAATTCCCTGTCGTTGGGGAAACTGACACCAAACACGGCGGGGTGGCTCAACAGGTCTCGAGCGAGCGCTCGTGCGTCCTCGCCCACGATTCGAATGGTGTGCGGTATTTGGTCGAGCCGTTCTCTGATGGCGTGAAGATTCCCAAGGGCCACCAGTTTCCCCTGATGGAGAATGACAATTTGTTCGGTGATGCGTTCAATTTCATTCAGGATATGGCTGCTCACCAGCACCGTTCGACCGAGTTTACCGAGTTCACGTATCACGTTCATGATGGTGGTTCGTGCCAGTGGGTCACACCCTTGGAGGGGTTCGTCGAGGATGATGAGGTCGGGGTCATTGACAAGTGCATGGGCGATTTTGGTTCGTTGTCGCATGCCTTTGGAAAAGCGTCCAATCTCCTTGTTGGCCACATCGCTCAAGCCCACGAAATCCAGCACTCGAATCGCTTCTTTTTCGGCTTCGCTCCGTGTCATCCCGTGCAAGCGGGCGAAGGTGCTCACAAACTCAAGCGCCGTCATCCAGTCGTGCATCTTCTCGTGTTCCGGAACAAAGCCGACACGAGCGTAAGGTGCGGGATTCTTCCATGGGTTCGTTCCGAATAGTTTGACCTCACCAGCACTGGGTCGTAGTTTTCCCATGAGGAGTTTGAAGAGCGTCGATTTTCCTGCGCCGTTCATGCCCAGGATGCCCGTTACTCCCCCGCTTAAGGCGAGGGTGATGTTGCTGAGGGCGTGAATGCGTCCGTACGATTTTGAAACACCATTGAACAGCACAACAGGCACGTTTTGGGTGGTCGGAGACGGTGCCTGTGAGGGCTGCCCTTGTTGGGTCATGTCGGGTATCATTCCCGGGTCACCTCCATCGAGGCCACGCGGGAAGCCAACACATAGAGGGCCACGGCGTTCATGGCCACCAGGGCCACCAGTGAGTAGGTCCACGAATACTGGTCGTAGGTGGTTTGGGTGCCAATCAGGGCTTGACCAACATGGGCCACACAATCGTAAGGTGAAATCAGGTAGAGGATTTCCCGTTCAAACAAATTCTTCACGATGCTGGCAAGGGTCTTCGTTCCAAACACGATGGCGAGCAATCCGATGCCGGGGAAGAAACGGCCGGTGGAGACGCTCGAGAGGCTGAGGCCGATGCTCGTGTAGGTGATGATGAGCAACATTCCGGCGATCATACCGGCCAAGAACATGGGAAAGATGTCCACCATCCAGGCCCATCCTCGTCCAAAGGCCACGACTTCAGCGAGGAAATAGAGAACGTAGGTGATGAGGATGACCAAGGCTTGAATCATAGCGACTGAGAGGAACTTCATGCCCACGTAGTCAAACCTTGAGATGGGTCGGGAAAAGTAGAGTGCAGAGGTTCCGTGCTGTCGGTCTTCCGAGATGACGCCGCCGACCAACAGTGCTGCGACCAGTGGATAATAGAGCACGTTTCGGGGGAAGAAACCAAGCACATGGCCGTACAAATTGTCCCGACTCACGCCAAAGAGGGAATGGAATTCCGAACTTCCTACCACGCCCGAGAGAAGGGTCATGCCGGCATCGGAAAGCGAGGCAAGGAAGGCGATGAGAATGAAAATTCGTGTGGGCATGGTCCAAGGGCGGTGCCCTTTCTTGAAGATTCCAAGAAGGTGATGTCTGAGAATCGACCAGTTCCTCATCCATCGTGGGTTCAATTGTCCCGTCCAAGGGGTGTACAATTGCTCAAAGATCTCTCCGCTCTGAGGGGTGGAGGCGTTTTGAACTTCCTCGGGATGTTCATCTCCGGTGTTGGCGCCCCAGGCCACATCCATGCGTCCCTGGCCAGTGACGGGGGCTTCAGGTGCAGCCTCATTTTCGCTCAAGCAGCTCCACCTCCCAAGGATTCAGGGGCATCAACTCGTCGTGCTTCAACGGGTGATTTGAGCAGGTCGTCGCTTGATTTTACGCTGTAGCCGAGGTTGTCCATGATGGCCAGGAAGAGGTCTTCCAACGAGGCTTCGTACTCGTGCATGCGCCTGATTTGAGCCCCGACGTCAGCGGCGGCCTGGAGGATACTGGAGGTGGTGTCTTCCACCGTGTGAGCGATTCGCATGACTCGACCTTCTCTCCTGACTTTGAATCCCTGATCGAGCAAACGTTGCTCCAGCGGGGTCGCTCCGCCCCAAACATGAATCTCAATTTCCCGGTCAATGGCCTTCAAATCCTCGATTTTTCCTTGAGCCGCCAGGGTCCCTTTGTGGAGGAGGATGATGTTTTCACAAACGCGTTCGACATCGTCCATCAAATGACTGGCCATCAATACAGAGCGGTTCGCACCGTGGACCATGGTGTTGAGCGTGGAAATCATGAATTCCCTCGCTTTCGTATCGAGGCCGTTGGATGGTTCGTCGGCGATGAGCAAATCCGGGTCGTGGATGATGGCACAGGCCAGTTTTGTAGCCTGCTTCATGCCCGTTGAAAAACTCGCTATCTCTCGGTAACGTTGCTCGCCCATGCCAACAAATTGCAGTGCTTCATGGGCGCGGTTCATGGCCACCACAGGGTTCATCCCGAGCAGTTCCCCTGAATACCGCACTTGATGAATGGCGTCCATGTCTGGGTTGAGCGCATCGTATTCTGGCATGTAACCGATGCGTTGCCGAATTTCCACGCCCTGATGGCGGATATCATAACCAAGCACCGAGCCTTCACCGGAGGTCGCTTGAATCAATCCCAAAATGGTCTTGAGAAAAGTGGATTTTCCCGCCCCGTTTTGACCCAGCAGACCGGTGGCACCTCGGGGGATGTTGATGTTGAGATTATCAAGGGCGACGTGGGGGCCGTAAGCCTTGGTGAGCGCCGTGGTTTGGATGATTGGTTCATCCGCCATGGTCCTCTCCACCGATGGGTGATGGACGACGACCCATGAAGGCTTTTGTCCGATGCATGGTCGCGGTCAACCTTCGTAGCCGCCTCGTGTTTTCACAGCGATGCCCTTGGTAAAGGTCGCCATTTCGGTGGAAGTACACTGCGATACTCCATGACCCAAGAGACTCCCCTCTTCGTTGGTGATGATGCACGCCTCTCCCGGTGCCAGCCATGGATCGCATGCTTTGACAAAGCCATGGAACACGTTACGTCCCTTGCGGACGAAGGGTTCAGCGTCCTCGTTGACAACCACGAGAGCAGGTCCCTTGGAACCGTGGCCCCACCACTCGGTTCGGGGAAGCGAGGTGGGCAGTGGTTCAGTGCGTGCCTCCAACAAGGCATGGGCGCCCGCTGTCGCCAACGAAAATCCTCCATCACGCAATCGTGGGCTGAACAGATGTGCACCGTCAGCGTTGTTGATGTTCTTCATCCGCCCCTCTCGATTGACCACAAAGGTCGCCCCTTTCATGACGTGCTCGGCCGAGGTGCGGTCGAGGTTGAGCATCACGCATTGTTTGTCCACGCCCTGTTCATGGCGAAGCGATGCACGCGCCTGCTCACGCTGTTCGGTAGAAATTGGTTGGTGCACCTCGTGGCTCAAGCCCAGGGTTTCCAAAGCAGACGCCAAGCGTTGTTTCATGCCGTCTCCGTTGACATCCACCGTCGCGAAGGGCTGGCTGTGGAGGCCAAGACGGGTGAGCTCTCTGCGAATCCAATCGTGCTCGGGTTGATGGCGAAGCACCCATGTTGGTGCATCAAGGTGGGCGAAGGGATTCAAATCTTCCAGCGAAACCGGCACAAGTCCCAACGGGGTCAATATCATTGGTTGAACTCCATCGTGTTGCGTTTTGAGCCATTCAAGAACATCGTTGATGCGCTCACGAAAAGGTCCCCGAATACCGTGGAAGACGACAACATGTTCGGTTTCTTGGCGTGGTTGCCACCGCAATTGGAGCGTTCGCCTCGCCTTTGCAATGTGAGGGCGTCCGAAGGTGTCATCTCCTCCCCACAACACACCACCGGTTCGTGGCGTCAACTGGCTCCAAACGACCCAATCCCATGCGTCTTCCCACATCCCTTGGTCCCGGTCTCGGTCTCGTGCAGCGTCTCGGTCGGTGTAGAACCGATCTGGGCGAACGTTGCGTTCCATCGTCGGCGGCGTGGTAAGCCACAAGAAGGCCTCGCGGAGGGCAGGATGTTGATGGCTTCGTTGCTCGGCAAGTTGCCAAATCTTCCCATCGCGCACCGCTTGCTTGCACCTTGCGAGTTCGGCGAGCGTGACTTCGAGGTTGAAGTGAGCCAACAGTTCCTCTCGCTGCTTTGGCTTCATGCGCCGAACTTCTTCGGGGGTGATGTGGGCAACGCAGGGCATCAAGAGCGGCCAATGCACCAATTCATCGATACGCTCCGTACCCCACGGCGTCAGCAAGCGCCCGTCTCTGGCGAACAAGGCGTAAGCCGCTGAGTCGAACAGGTCGGCCCCCAAAGCGATGGACATTGGAAACAGCATGGGGTGGCCGCACCCAAACATGTGGACCGGTCGATTTGGAGGAAGCAAGGGCAGCGTGGCCATCATGATCTTCGCGTATTCTTTGTAGCGCTGTTGTTCCATGACGGGCACAATGCCGCCGATGGGGTGGACAGAAAACGGATGCTGGCCCATCAACTGGGCGGAGATGTGGCGCAGTTCTCTGAACACACCGCCTTGGACAGGCCCGTTGAGCATCGTGTTTTCAGCCGCTTTGAGGCTCTGCGCGGCTCTTGCTTCGGTTTCACGGACAGCGTGTTCGACCTCTGTGACGGTCATGTCGGGTCGTGAAAACACATCCAACATGGTCGCGATGTCAACGCCTATTGAGCGTTGAAAGGCGACGATTTCATCCACGCCCACTTCGACGTCCCCGTAAACATAGGACTGGAACGTTCCGGAATCGGTCATGATGACGCCGGGAAAGTCCAGAAGTTTGTGAACACCATCGGTTTGGGCAACCTTTCGAAGGTCGTCGTGTTTCCACATGATGTAGGAGTTCGTGATGAGGGCCTGAATGCCATACTTGTCCCACATCACACGCGGTTCAATCGTCCGAATGTTCGGGTTGACAACTGGAAGAAGTGCCGGCGTCTCCAATACGCCGTGTTGAGTGTGCAGGCGGCCTAAACGGGCTCGGCCATCACGCTGAGTGATTTCGAATCGTCCGTGGTCTTGTTCACGACACGGAGTTGGGTCGTCCCGCCTGTCGGTCATCCAAGCGGTCATGCCACGGCCTCATGTGTGTCTTTTTTCAAAGGCTCGGCGGATTATTCGCTGCCTTCATCGGATGGAGGGTCAACAAATTCAACGGCACCGTGGGCGAGAATGAATTCACGTCCGAGGTCGTCGAAGGTATCCAGCAAGGCAGATGAGAAACGAATGCGCTGAATTTCACCGTCTGCCTCAAGGTCGTTTTTGACCCCTTCGAGCGTGCCAGGGGCGGCACCGCAGGACAAACACGCTCCCGTCAAATCGAGAACGAGGTCAAGCCGGTTGTTCTCCTGTTCCAGCTGGGATACAGCGATGCCTCCGCCGTGACCGTCCAGCGCCGCTCGTACGGCCCCCAGACGAGAAAGCAAGGCTGGAATGAAGTGGTCGGATTCCAAAACATCGAAAAGCGACAAGTTTCGCAACCGCTCCTCCTCTTCCGGGTTCGTGGATTCGGCCACGCGACGTGCGGCCTCGGCGTCCATGGCTGCTTTGGCTTCAGCGGCGTATTTGGCCACCAAATCGTCGTCCATGGTCATGGCTCGGGGTGTTGAATTTGAATCCTCGCATCCTCGCAAGAATCTCAGGGCATGGTTTCGGTTGTGAAACCGGTCAACGCCTGTGAACTACATCCATTGATAAAGGAGTGATGAGACGCATATACAGGGATGACCATGGGTGAAGAAATCCTGCGCATTGAGGACCTGCACGTGAGCGTTGATGAAACGCCCATCCTCAACGGCATGAGTTTGACCATCAACCGTGGTGAAATTCACGTCATCATGGGTCGAAACGGGGCCGGAAAATCCACGCTTGCCAGCGTTATCATGGGCCATCCGGCTTACGAAATCACCAAGGGAAGCATCCACTACATGGGCGCCAACATCGAGGAGATGAGCGTCTTTGAGCGGGCCCGTGCTGGCATGTTCCTGTCCTTCCAGTATCCAGCCGTCATCCCGGGCGTTCAAGTCGGCACGTTTCTCAAGAAATCCGTTCAGTCGGTTCGTGATGAACCGCTGAAGGGTCGTGAATTCCGCAAGGAACTCAATGCGGCCATGAAAACACTCGAGATGCAGAAATCCGTCCTTTCACGGTACGTCAACGACG
The DNA here is from genome assembly GCA_030741355.1 of Candidatus Poseidonia sp. Classification (GTDB taxonomy): domain Archaea; phylum Thermoplasmatota; class Poseidoniia; order Poseidoniales; family Poseidoniaceae; genus Poseidonia. Next base: position 37,487 of record JASLVM010000013.1, read on the forward strand.
GATTCAGTGGCGGTGAAAAGAAACGTTTGGAGATGCTTCAAATGCTGTTGTTGCAACCCACCCTCGCCCTTCTCGATGAAACCGATTCAGGCCTTGACATCGATGCCCTCCGCATCGTTGCAAAAGGCATCAACAGCGTTGCTCCCCAAGCGGGCAGCCTCATCATCACGCACTACCAGCGTCTTCTTGACCACGTCCAGCCGCACCACGTTCACGTGATGATCGATGGCGTGATCGTCGAATCCGGTGGACCAGAGCTAGCGCTCAAATTGGAAGAGCAAGGCTACGAATGGCTTGAAGCCCCCAAGGAGGCCTGAACATGAGCGATGAAGCACGTGAGGCAGTGGGCGATTACAAATTCGGGTTTCACGACCCGGAAAACGCCACCATTCGATTTGACAAAGGCCTCTCTGAGCAGGTGGTCCGGGACATTTCTGCCCTCAAAGATGAACCCGAATGGATGACAGATATTCGTGTCAAAGCCTACCATCACTTCATGGAGCGCGAGATGCCAAACTGGGGGAATTGCGGCGAACTCAACAACATCGATTTCGACAACGTGACCTATTTCCTTCGCTCTTCTGACGCTACAGAGAAAGATTGGGACGATGTTCCAGACGACATCAAGAACACGTTTGACCGACTTGGAATCCCCGAAGCGGAGCAAAAGTGGTTGGGCGGAGTCACCGCTCAGTATGAATCCGAAGCGGTTTACCACTCCATCCGTGAGGACCTCGAAGAACAGGGTGTCCTCTTCCTCGACATGGACAGCGGTCTCAAGGAGCATCCGGAAATCGTCAAGAAATACTTCGGTACCGTGATTCCCTACAGCGACAACAAGTTCTCAGCGCTCAACACCGCAGTTTGGTCGGGTGGCTCGTTCATTTACGTCCCCAAAGGCGTCCATGTGGAGATGCCCGTTCAGGCTTACTTCCGCATCAACGCCAAGAACATGGGTCAGTTTGAACGCACCCTCATCATCGCCGATGAAGGCAGCAGTATTCACTACGTAGAAGGCTGCACGGCCCCTACTTACTCCACCGATTCCTTGCACTCAGCCGTGGTTGAACTCATCGCCATGAAGGACGCCAAGATTCGGTATTCCACCATTCAAAACTGGTCGGCCAACGTTTACAACTTGGTCACCAAGCGAGGCGTGGCGCACGAAAACGCCACCGTGGAATGGGTCGACGGCAACATTGGCTCAAAATTGACCATGAAGTACCCTGCCGTTTTGCTCAAGGGCGAAGGAGCGCATGCCGAGGTGATTTCCGTGGCCTATGCCGGTGCCGGTCAACATCAAGACGCCGGGGCCAAGGTGCACCACCTCGCTCCCAACACCACCTCAAGCATCCTTTCCAAATCGATTTCGAAAAACGGCGGACGTTCCTCCTATCGAGGCATGCTGCAAGTCACGCCGAAGTCGCACGGTTGCCGCTCCAAGATTGTCTGCGATGCGCTGATGCTCGACAACGATTCGCGGTCAGACACCTACCCTACGATGGAAATCGGCAATTCAACCGCTGATTTGGAGCACGAGGCCAGTGTTTCCAAGGTCTCGGGAGACCAACTCTTCTACCTCATGAGCCGAGGCTTCTCTGAAGAAGAGGCCATGGGGCTCATTGTGAACGGGTTCTTTGAGCCCTTCACCCGTGAACTCCCGATGGAATATGCCGTGGAACTCAACAAGTTGCTCGAGTTGGAAATGGAGGGTTCCATCGGATGAAGTATGCCGATATGGCCGTTCCCTCCCGTGCTCTTCATCTGTGGCGATACACTCCATGGGCGCGTATTCATCCGTCCAAGGTTGATGTTGTTCCCGAGGCAACCGGCGTTCGTTTCAACGTGGTTGAAGGCGGTGAACTGGTTGGCGGTGCGCCTCGCATCGTGAACGCTGAAGACATCGGCCGCGTCTTTCTGAGCGAATTGGGCGGTACCGCCACGACCTTCGAGACCAACGGGACCAGTGACGTGGTTCACTTGCGAGCCGTGGCTTCAGGACATGTTGCCGTTGGCCACTTGCATCTCTCGCTCAAGCACGATGTTGCCGTCATGCTCCACCTCTCTGGCGAAGCGGATTGGACCGGCCTCCACATCACCGGCGAGGTTGGGGCAAACGTTCGAGCAGGTTTTGGCCTTGTCAACGAACTCGCATCGAACGGTAAGTTCCTCCACTGCGAGGACTGGTCCATTGCTCGGGATGCCAACTTGGAACTGGCCGGCCTATCGATCGGAGGCTTCCGCTGCAAGAGCGACATCCGAAGTCGCTTCACTGGAAGTGGAGCTGCTTTGACCCAAGCCATTTCCGTCCACGGTGTTGAACAGCGCCATGTCGACCACCACATCGAAATCCACCACGATGTACCGCATACTGATTCTTCGCTGAACATTCACGCCGCTTGTGATGACCAGAGCCATGCCATCGCCACCGGTCTCTTGACCATCGCCAGGCAAGCCAACCACTGCGATGCCGGTCAGGTGTTCAAGAACCTCCTTCTCTCAGAAAAAGCACGAGCGGAATCCATTCCCGAATTGGAAGTGCTCGCCGACGAAGTCTCAGCCGCCCACGGTGCGGCCAGTGCGCCGGTCGACCGCAACCAACTTCACTACTTGATGAGCCGCGGTTTGGATGAAGAAACGGCGGTTGCGCTTCTCATTGAGGGCTTCATGCAGAGCGGTTTTTCAAGCCTTGAACACCAAGCCCTCGTGGACGAGATGCGAACCCGTCTTACCGTTCACTTGGAATGCGAATTGAAGAGGTGAATACGTGTCACTACGAGACCAGTTCCCCATCCTCCAACGCGAGGTCAACGGCCATCCACTCGTTTATCTCGACAACGCTGCAACCACGCAGAAACCTCAGATTGTCCTCGATGCGATGAACGATTACTACTCCCAATCCAACGCCAACGTTCACCGAGCCGTCCACACCCTGGCTGGAGAAGCGACCGAGGGGTACGAATCTTGCCGCCGTAAACTCAAGCAACGTTTCAATGCGGACAAGGTCATCATCACCAGCGGCACCACCGAGGGCATCAACCTCGTCGCCCATGCATGGGGTCGGGCAAACTTGGCCAAGGGAGACGCCATCGTTTTGACCGAAATGGAACACCATTCCGATATCGTTCCCTGGCAGATGCTGGCTGAAGAGCGAGGCGTTGAGTTGCGCTATGTGCCTGTCACCCAACACTTCACCCTCGACATGGAGGCCTTCCATCACGCCCTTGAGGGTGCAAAACTCGTCTGTGTGGTCCATACATCCAACGTCCTTGGCGTTCGAAATCCGCTCGAGGAGATCATTGCGGCTTCCCGTGAAGCAGGCGCCAAGGTTCTGATTGATGCTGCCCAGGGCGTTCCACATTCAACGGTTGATTTCGCCACCTTTGGGGCTGACTTCATGGCCTTCTCGGCGCACAAAATGTGCGGGCCCACCGGTATTGGAGCGCTGCTGGTTCAACCCGCTGCCTTTGATGAGATGCAACCGTTCATGGGCGGAGGCGACATGATCGAGACCGTAACCGTTGAAGGTTCCACCTACCAAACCAACGAGCACAAGTTCGAGGCCGGAACCCCACGCATCGCTGAAGCCATCGGATGGACGGCAGCCCTTGACTGGATGGAATCGTTTGATTTGGACGCCGAACACGCTCGTTTGGTTAAGATTGCAGCATGGGTTGCAGGCGAACTTCGAGCCATGGGGATGACCGTTTACGGCCGCCACGAAGAACACGATGCTGCCGTCGTCTCTTTCCTTCATCCCACCATCAACAGCGAAGACATGGCTCACCTCCTGGATTCCCGTGGCTTCGCCGTGCGCACAGGCCACCACTGTGCCCAGCCACTTCTCAACCGTCTGGGCATCACCGGCACCGTTCGTGCATCGTTTTACGTTTACAACACCCGTGAAGAGGCAGAAGGGTTGGTACGAGAACTCAAAGAAATCACGGAGAAGTTCGCATGACGTTCTATCCAGAAGCGCTCCAAGAACTGGTCGAGGAGTTCCAAGAAGTCGAAGACAAGCGTGAGCGGTTGGAGATGCTCTTTGAGCTCGCTGACGAAATCGTGGAGTTGCCTGCCAACGAATGGTCGGACGATACTCGCGTTCGAGGTTGTCAGTCGGAAGCCCACGTGCGCGTGGTCGTTGAAGACGGCTTGGTCCACGTTTTTGGTGCGGCTGACGCCAAGTTGGTGCAGGGTTTGATGGGCGTGTTGAGCATCGCCATTGAAGGATTGACGCCGGCTCAAGCCGTGCTGATTCCCGTTGACTTTGCCCAAGACATGGGTTTGACCAACACCTTGACACCAAGCCGTTCCAACGGTTTTCGAAACATGTACGACAAGGTCATGAACGAGATTCGTGCAAGCGTGGAGTGAGCCACATGACCACCAAAGAAGCCGTGATGGACAAGTTGGACGACGTGGAAGACCCTGAGTTGGAACTCTCCATCGTGGAATTGGGCCTTGTGTACGATGTTCGCTTTGAGAACAAAGACGAGGGACTTCACGCTGAGGTTGACCTCACGCTGACTTCACCTGGCTGTCCTGCAGCCCCCGAAATCATGGCGGCCGCTCACCGTGCAGCATTGCAGACCGACGGTCTGTCCTCCGTCCACATCAACCTCGTCTGGACGCCCCGCTGGGATCCGAAGGTCCACGCCAGCGAAGACGCTCGCATGGACATGGGCATCTGGGATTGAAGCAAAACGCCTCAAACAGGCGTGAACAATCTTGAAGGCGAACAGGGCAACCCTTCGTCCATGCGACCGGTTCATCTGCTCTTGATGCTGGTCGTGTTCGCATCGGTCTCGGGTTGCCTCGGGGGCGGTGAAGGTGATTCTGAATCCACGGGCTCCTACACCGTTGAGTCGTCGATGACCTCCATTGAATTGGAAGCGAAATCTGCCGACTACCAAGACGAAGCAACCGTTGAGTGGAGCGTTGATTCCTCGGCGTTCTCCGAAGCCATCGAGGCAGCCGGCGGCAACGTCGTGGGTGTTCTCTTCTCACTCACCTACGGCGAAGATGAGACCTCCGGAGGACCGCTCTGCACGGGCGGAGAAGCCAATGCACCTGACACGATCACTGGAGGAGCCACCAAGGGCGAATGGACCCTTTCGGGGTCGGGAGAAAACCCCGGGTCTCACGACGTGAACCTGACATGGCACAATGCTTCCCTTCTTTCTGGAGTGATCGAGGGCATGACAAAGAGTGAAATCGAGTCCCAATTGGCCTTTGGTGAGGAGGCCCTGGGTGCCTACAATCTTGCCGTAACCGTAGAT
>JASLVM010000014.1 GCA_030741355.1 Candidatus Poseidonia sp.
GTACATTTCGTCAGCCACACGCTGTTCGGAGTTGATGGCGGTCTTGACGATGTAGAGGAAAGAACCGACGCTACCGTACATCTCTCGGAAGAGGCCGTGCGCGTTTTCCATGTCAAGGTCGGAGAAAATGCAGTTGTAATCCTTGATGGTACCGGGGTCGACCCATTCGGCACGAGTGTAGATGCCGGAGGGGGTGACTTCGTTGCTCTTGGCAACGACGAGAATGGGCATGACGTCAACGAGGTTGCGACCCATGTCGATACCGCGCTCGGGGCCGGTGGCGTGGTAGTGAAGGTCGTCGACGGGGATACCGGTGGACTGGGCGACACGGTCGAGGACTTCCTCAGGGGTGTCAGCAACGCCCCAAACACCGTCCCAAAGGTCGGGGAAGTGCTCGGTAGAACTGTTGCGCTTGAGCAACAGCAATTTCTCTTCAAAGCGAACAAAGGCCACAAATGCTTCCGTCATTATTCATCACGCTCCGATTCAGTTGCCGATGCCAAAGACATCGTGAATCAACCAAGGCAGGAAGTTGTCCATGAGCACCAAAATGGCGAACCCAATGGCTCCCAACACAAAGAGACCGATGCCACAGATGATGGCCGTTTGACGGAACTCTTGCTTCGAAGGCTTTCGCGCCATGCGGATGATACGGGCCCAGGAGCCACGGGTAATCTTGCGGAACTGCGCCTCAATCTTATCCTGCTGCTCTTGAACCTTCATCTCGAAGGACTTGTTAGCGTTCGATTCGTCAGACATGGTCTAACCTCAGCCTTCCGAGCCACCAACCCCCTCATTATAACGGCTCCGCATCCCATACCGGAGGGTTCTGCCCTCGCTTCTTCATGGGAGGGTTGATGTGGGGTGAAGGTTCCATTCAAGGCGATGGCGGAACGAAACCCGTACGAGGTGTTGGGTGTCAGCCGACAGGCCAGCGACGGTGAAATCAAGCGAGCCTTCCGTAAATTGGCCCGTCAATACCACCCTGATCGCAACCAAGGCGACGCCGGTGCTGAAGCCAAATTCAAGGAAGTTCAAGCGGCCTACGATGCCATCGGCACCTCCGAGGCTCGCCGTGAATTTGACCAGCAGGAGCAGATGCGCCACATGTTTGGTGGTGGCGGCCGAGGCCGTGGCGGCCCTTCGATGAATTTTGGCGGCATGGGCGGCGGAGGTCTTGACGATCTTCTCGGTCAGATGTTCGGTGGCGGCGGCATGGGCGGTATGCCTCGACAGCCTCCCCGCCAAAACCCGCGTCAACAACCCAAGGCAGCGACCATCAACGTGGGCCTTGACATCACCATGGCACAGGCCGAAGAAGGCGGCGAATTCACCTTTTCTTACAAGCGATTCAAGCGGCAAGGAACGAGCATGGAGACCAAACGCACGACCCTCAAACTTCGGTTGGACGCCGGCGTGGTCCACGGCACGACCAAGACCCTCAAAGGCCAAGGCCACGATCATCCCGAAGGTGAGCGAGGCGACGTGGTCGTGACCGTGCGCATTGACGCCGGTGAAGCCTATCGGTGGGAAGGCGACCAGTTGGTGCAAGAGGTCCCGGTTCCGTACTCGGTGATGATGCTGGGTGGCAAGGTCGGCGTGCAACTCCTCTCTGGCAAAACGGGCAACCTCTCGGTGGACGCCATGACCCAAGTCGGTGACCGCCGACGAATGGCCAAGGCTGGCTACAACGGCGGCGATTTGACCTTGGAATTCGTACTGGCTGAACCTGAAGAACTGTCGAAAGCCCAACGTAAAGCACTCGAGGACCTCGGTTCCACCGGATTGTGAATCGTTGACTTCATGAAACCTCAACCAAACCCTTCGCCATGGCGGGAGGGCGACACCGTGGACGCGGACGGAAAAACAACCGTCAACGGGGCGGCAAGAAGGGGCCGCAGTCTCCGCCCGACGAGCGCTTGTGGCGCCGAGTCACCCAACACTTTGACGACGACCAGTGGCAGCGAGCATGGACCGCTGAATCCATCACGGCATGGATCACCGACAAGGAAGGCCTTGCTGTTCAATTCCAAAGCGATTCGAAAGCCGAACGCGCCCTGCTCAGCAAGGTGAACGAAGCGTTGGCCCACGGCCGAAACGAAGGCACCTACATCCTTGCAGGTGAGGAAAAAGCCGTCCGTTTTCGTAGCCCGGCCTCCATCGACGGCCTCATCTCGGCCACGAGCCGCTGGAAGGATTTCTTCAGCCGACACGGAGGAAAAGGCCAGACACCTTTGCACGGCCGGTCGCCGCTCACCACCGAAGACGCCAGCGAAGAAGACGTGGCCATGTACGCCCTGCTCGAAGACGTTTGGGAAGCCATGTTACGAGGCCAGCCGCTGCCGGAGGCCTATGCGCTTGACGACCAAGGTTGCACCGCCATGCAGGGCTTTGACCTGGTGAAGGAAGCCCGGAAATGTGCGGCACGACGTTCAGGTCTACGGTTCAGAGAAGATGAACCCGCCATGGCGCTGTTGATGATGATGGCCGGTCGCTGGACCACCCGTGAATTGCTCGACGCACGGCTGGAAGCCCGCCGAAAAGACGGCCACAACCCCTTCCCACGCACCTACGACACCTCGCTGGTGGACCACGCTGACCGGCTCGGCGAAGTGGACGGGGACGGTGAAGTCGCCGCAGGACGCACCGATTTACGCCATCTCCCGCTGGTGACCATCGACCCTCCCGACGCCAAGGATTTCGATGATGCGGTCTGTCTGGTCGAAGAAAACGGGAAGCGAACCCTCTGGGTGGCCATCGCCGATGTGGCTCATTACGTGCAGGCTGGCACGGCGCTCGACCGTTCTGCAGCCGCACGTGCCACCTCGGTGTACCTACCTCACACGGTGCTCCCGATGCTCCCTCCCAAACTGGCCGACGACCTGTGTTCGCTGCGAGCCGGCGTTGACCGACTGGCCATGGTCGTTGGCATGGACCTTGACGACGAGAACAACGTCGTGAACACCCACGCTTACGAGGCCGTCATCCACGTCAAGGCCAACATCGCCTACGGTGATGTGTTTGATACAGATGCTTACGACGAAATGCTGGCGCTCGCAGCCGTTTGGCAGAGCCGTGAAATCCGCTTGAACCTCAACAATCCCGAACTTCGACCCCGTCTGCACGGTGAGGATGAACTGCGCGTGGAGGTGAAGTGGCCCAACGAAGCCACGCGGATGATCGAGTCCTTCATGGTCGCCACCAACGCTGCGGTTGGCCACCTGCTGGGCGCAGCGGGCGCTCCACTCCCTTGGCGCTGCCACGCTCCGCCGGACCGTCCCGAAGTCGAAGGGTTGAACGCCAAGTTGGCGGCGTTGGACATCGGGATTCAACTGCCCATGCCCAGCCTGCGCAAACACGGGGAAAGCGAAACCGACGAGCTCTCGAACCTCCTCGGGGACTGGGCGAGTCTGGGGGGCGGTGGAATCGACCTCTCGGGCATGGACGCTCCCGAAGAAACGGATGAAGCGGTGCTGCCCTACCTCAGTGGCGTGATTGACCCCGAGGCCCGAAACGGTATCTTGGCCTCACTGCAAGACGCGCAGGCCGCCGCCAGCGACTTGACCGAAACGACCCGCCGCATTGTCGACCAGGGGCTGTTCCAACTCATGCAGCGCGCCCGGTACGACGAGGAAAACGGCGGACACTTTGGGTTGAATCTGGACGCTTACGTCCATTTCACCTCACCCATCCGTCGCTACCCCGACCTGATGACACATCGCCAACTGAAGGCGCACATCCACGGTCGTGAATGGGTTCACGACACGGCTGAGACTGCGAAGTTGGCCGTCCATTGCAGCGAGCAAGGGCTGACTGCGAAGCGCATGGAATGGGAACTGGTCGCCAACGCCTACCATGTGCATCTGCTTCGTGGCGGTCGCCTTGGTGAGGAGGCGCCCTCGGAAGAAGGGGCAGCGACCACCTACAACGCTCGGGTAACAGGCCTGCGAGGGCCGTGGGTCTTCCTTGACTTGGCCGACGATGGGGCGGTTTCAGGACGTATGCACCTGCGTCAACTCGGTGGTAAACGCCGGCTGGTCGTGGACGAGTACGGTCTCGAAGCCAGTGTGGCCGAACCGGACCACAACGGAGAACATCCCATCGTGCTGCGCCTTGGTCAGCGCTTCCCATGTCGCCTGCGAGGGCTCGATATCTGGTCGGGCAGCCTTGACCTCGCCCCAAATTAATCGGACGGGCCCCCGTCTTCCGTTGTTGATTTGGAGCTCGTGCGGATAAGGCGCCACGTTCCAAACGCCAAAACCAAGAAACCAAGCGGAAGGAAAAGGTAGGCCGCCAAGTCTTCGAGGAAATCAACGCCACCGATGACAAACCAAACAAACGCCATCACAAAAAAGATGCCACCGTAATTTGAGCGAGGTTCGCTTAGCGAAGATTTGGTGAGGGCATCGCTGGGATTCCAATCGAAGGCCTGCATGCCCATGAACACGTGAATGATGAAGGCGTAAACCCAGAACAAATGGAGATCAAAACCTGCGATATCGATGTCATCCGGACCAAAATTATCCGCAATTTGCAAGCCGGTGTAAAGCGGCAGACCGGTGAAAAACACCAGGACGAGAAGAATGGGGAGCCACCCTTTGTTTCCGCCGTTCGGGTAGAAGCGTGCCCATCGCTCGTGCTTGGACAGTTCGGCGACGACGACCCAACCAACGAGAAGGAGCACTGGATAGACGTAGTCGTTGTCCAGCCAATCCTCGTAAGCAAAAAGTGAGATCCAAGCGATGATGCCGAGCATCATGCCCTGCATCGCCGCCTGCACGCCGGACGAACTTGGCCTCGTGTCGGACAACCACTCCAAAACCATCTCTGCAACCAACGCTGCCATGATGATGCTCAAGGAGAAGGCGGTGCCGAAATCCGAGTCAGAGAAGGCAGAAATCAGTGCAAAAAACCACAAAACCCAACTCAAAGCGTGTGAAACATAAGCGTCCATTTGCCGTGCGAAATGGGAAGCAAACAGGGCGACACCAACGATCGGCAGCATGGTGAGAAGGTTGTCCGGGAAGCCGTAAGTATCACCCCAATCAAGAATTTCAAAGAGGAGCCACATCATAGAGATGAGCAAGCCAACAGCGAACAAGATGGAACGCGCTTCACTGACGAAATCTTTAGCACGACCTTCCAAATGCGAGAAGGGGGCGAAAAAGGCAGCGAGCGCAATGGCGCCGAACAGGGGGGTGACCAACTCATCGATGTCGATCAGCGCACACAACAAAGCCGTCCCGACAAGAATCAATGTTGCGCCAAGCGTGGCGGCAACACCAAGACCGAACTTCAGGTTGTACGCTTTCCCGAACAAACGGGGTACATCATCGACGTGGTCAGACTTCCAACTCTCGATCATGACGGGTTTGAGAGCCTCGGGATTACTGTCGTACGCAGCGATGGTAGCGTTGGATTCGTGTTCGAGGATACGAGCATAACTTGTCTCGTCCAGTCGGCCTGCAGCTCGGTGAAAAGCCAATCGAGACAAGAAGGCTGTCAAGTCCATGTTTGAAAATCAATGCCGAATGATAAAAAACGGTTTCCCCTGCGTTTATTGTAGTTAAAACGACGCCTTGGGCCAGCCCCAATCAAAAGGTTCCGTCAAAATTCAGTGGCCATGCCAAGAAGGGCGAGAACAAAGAAGCAAGCGCATATCATTCCCAAAATGACCTCGATCACCAAACTGGCTGTCGACCCTGTGTTTGACATCCCGTTGGCTGATTCCCAGTCTGCCTTTCCTTTGTAGTAAGCAGCATCGAGGAAAATTACAGCCGTAAACGAACCGCAGCAAAGCACTGAGGAGAGGTTTGAAAGAGCATAAAACCCGGTTGCTTCGGCCAAAATATTTCCAAGGAAAGAGCCGAGGATACCGATGGCAAGCACGAGGTAGGAAATGGTACGATAGTTGGTCGTCGGCTGATACTTCACCGGAATATAGACGACCTGTTGCGGTGCGGCACCCATTCCCGCACCCATTCCCGCACCCATTCCCATGTTCATGGGCTGCATTTGACCCTGGATGAATTGAGGTTGTGGCGGTGAAGTGGGATTCTGTGGCGGGGTTTGGTCCGTTGCAGACCCCGCTGCATCGGGCTGTGCTGTTTGAACGATGACTTGGGTTGGCGGCGGAGCGTCGACCTGAGGTTGTGTGGATTGTTCTTCCCAAATAGGGTCCATCTTTGGTAAGTCTTCATCCATGGTTGAGGGGAGACGCTCGGATATCTAATCGTTTTTCCTTTTTTGTAGTCAAAACGACGAGTTTATATTGACTACATAAGAGGGTAAACCATGCCGCGAGTGGTCGCCGAACAATGCGGGTGCGGATGCAAAATGAAACGCCTTTACACCCGTGCTGAAGGCGGCAAAGGATGGGACAGCGTTGGATGGTTGTGCACCTGCGGTTGCGGTTGCGTGACGCTGGACGACGGGCAATGGCAACTCACGGATTGTTGCGTTAAAGAGGAATGAAGCACATGGACGAAACGACCCTCTCCCTGAGCGTGACAGGCATGACCTGTGCAGCCTGTGTCGCTTCGGTTGAGCGGGTGCTCAGCGGCGTAGAGGGCGTCGCCAACGTGAGCGTGAACCTGCCCCTTGAGAAGGCAACGATTCACCTCACCCACCCTGTTTCCGCCACCGACCGAAGAGCCTGCGTAGCCGTGGTGGAAGGAGCCGGTTTTGGTGCCACCGAACTTCTTCCTGCGCTGGAAGTGCGGCAACGCAACGTCAAGAAGGTCGCTGGGCAACGCCGTCAGGTCGCCCTTGCCTTCGCCCTGGCGCTTCCCGTGTTTGTCCTCTCCATGGTTTTGGATGACCTCGGCGCACTGGGACCGCTCGACCTTCGATTGACCCTCGCCATGCTCGCCGCTCTTCCAGTGTACCTCTATTCCGGTGCAGATTTTCATCGCCAAGCCTGGTTGGCCCTGCGCCGAGGAACTGCCAACATGGACGTCTTGGTTCATTTAGGCACCACCGTGGCCATGACCTGGTCGTGCCTCGTCACCCTTTCGCCCGTGCTCGGGTTCCTCCCGGCTTTTGTGGGCGAAGCCGAGCATGTCTTCTTTGACGGAGCTGCCTTCATCATCGCCTTTGTACTGCTGGGCAACCTTCTCGAGGCCAACGCCAAACTCAAGGCGACCGATGCCGTTCACAGCCTTATGCGTCTGCAACCCAAGGAAGCGTGGGTGGTGGTTGACCAAGGCACGGTTGGCACGCCGGTAGACGAGATTCCGCGCGGAACCTTGCTCAAGGTACGAGCGGGGGAAACCGTACCGCTTGACGGTGAAGTGGAAGACGGTACGGCCCTCCTGGATGAATCCATGATGACGGGCGAGTCCTTTCCGGTTCGGAAAAACGAGGGGGGCCGCGTTTCTGCGGGAACCATCGTGTTGGACAGCACCCTCTTCGTACGGACCACGACCCTCGTGAGCGACACCATGTTGGCCAACGTGATTCGCTTGGTCGAGGAGGCCCAAACGGGCAAAGCACCCATCCAACGGCTCGTCGACCGTATCGCCAGCGTCTTTGTTCCCGTGGTCGTATTCGCCGCTCTTGTTGCTGCTGGCGTCTGGTGGTTCATGGCCGAAACCTTGGCACCAAACAGCACCATGGGTTCCACCGAAATGGCCGTCATGGTGCTGGTGAGCACCCTGGTGATCGCCTGCCCTTGCGCCTTGGGTTTAGCCACGCCAACCGCCCTCGTGGTCGGCACCGGACGAGGAGCCCGATTCGGCCTGCTCATCAAAGGCATCGAAGCGCTTGAACAAGCCCACGCCACCTCCACCGTGGTCCTTGATAAAACGGGCACCATCACCGCCGGTGCGCCTCGGGTCAGCCACATGGAACTGCTTGACAGCGACGTGCAGGAAATGCTCTGCCTCGCCTCGGCTCTTGAAGCAGAATCGAACCATCCTCTGGCGGGTGCTGTTCACACGGCTTGGGAAAACATTGGCTACGCTCGTCCTGAAGTGGCCGATGTTCGTACCTTTCCCGGTTTGGGACTCGTGGGCTCGCTGGACGGCGAGGCCGTGGCCGTGGGCAACCTTGACCTGATGGAGGAATTGCTCACCGACCTGCCCGATGACCTGGAAGAAAAAGTCGCCCTTCGCGCCCGTCGCGGCACGACCGTCGTGCTGGTGGCCAAAGGTCAGCGTATGCTTGGGTGGATCGAATTCAGCGACCGCATCCGAGAGACGTCCGAAGCCGCCGTCAAGCGACTCAAGCAGGTGGGCATCAACGTCATCATGCTCACCGGTGACCGAGAAGAAGTCGCCCGGACCGTCGCCGACGCTGTGGGCATCACCACCATCGTAGCGGGTGTCAAACCCGATGAAAAGGCAGAACACATTCGTCGTTTACAAGAAGACGGTACCGTGGCGATGATCGGCGACGGTATCAACGACGCTGCGGCCCTCACACTGGCCGATGTTGGCATCGCCATGGGCGCTGGCAGCGAGATTGCGCTGGAAAGCGCCGACATCGTGCTGGTACGAAACGACCTCGCTGACGCCGTAGCGGCGCTCGAACTGGGACGAGCGACGATGACCCGTATACGCACCAACCTTGCTTGGGCGTTTGTCTACAACCTCATCGGTCTGCCTCTCGCCATGGGGCTGCTGTTCCCTTGGACAGGCTGGCTCCTTCCTCCGGCCTTTGCGGCCGCTGCGATGTCGTTGTCATCGGTCAGCGTGGTCAGCAACTCACTGGTGCTTCGCTGGTGGCAACCCTCTGCAAAACTGCGCTCAGGCGATGTTTGATAGAGTGGCAGGCAGAGGTTGAGGCATGAGCCAGCGAGTGCATCAACTGGTCATCACCGGCATGACATGCGGCGGTTGTTCGGGGAGGGTTGCAAAGGTTCTCAACGCCACACCGGGCGTTCTTCAAACCACCATTTCCCATGAAACCGATTCCGGCGTGGTCGTCACCACCGACGCCTTGTCCACCCAAGATGTGGTGGACATCGTCGCTAGCACCGGATTCGCAGTGTCGGCTTGACCGTTACCCCATCGGCGGTTTGAAATCCAACAGGGCCTGCCAACGGTTTGCGCGGGGGTCGCCCAGCTTGGTCAACGGCGGTGGGTTTAGGTCCCATTCCTTATCGGTTCGCAGGTTCGAATCCTGCCCCCCGCATCTTCGCAGTACTGCGTTTTTCAACCGAATGGTCCGGCGCTGAGGTTTCAAATACATGTCCGGAAACGTGGCCTCATGAGAACCTGGTTGCTCCTCGGCCTTGCCATCGCTTCAGAAGTCACGGCAACGGCATCGCTCAAAGCCAGCGAGGGATTCACCAAACTCGTCCCTTCCATCGTCGTACTGGCTGGTTATTCAGCGGCGTTTTACTTCCTCTCTTTGACCCTCGAAGACATTTCAATCGGCGTTGCTTACGCCGTGTGGTCGGGCGTCGGTGTCGCCGCCATCACCCTGATTTCGGTGTTTTACATGGACCAAAAAATCGACCTCGCCGGGGTTGTGGGCATCAGCCTGATCGTCGTTGGTGTCATCGTCTTACGGCTGTTTAGCGAGAGCGCTGTTGAAGCCTGAACCCCCCCTCGCAGTGTTTGATAAAGGGGGACGAGGAGGCGGATTTATCCGCGGGGGTCGCCCAGCTTGGTCAACGGCGCTGCGTTCAGGTCGCAGTCCTTATCGGTTCGCAGGTTCGAATCCTGCCTCCCGCATCACGACCTTCGCCGTCCAAAACTACACCTTGAAAACATCAACTTAGAGAATGTAGGATAGGTTTTCGCAAAACGCTTGTATCGAACGTAGAGCGCAGGACTCCTCAACGTCAATGAAGTGATATATTTCCACAGCCAGCCTTCGGCATGGCGACCGAATCCCTCGCACCGGTCGCCGCCATCACGGATTTGATTCTGGGGACGCTCACCATCATCCTTGCGAACCGAGCGGTCAACCACGACCCTCACAAGCGATTCACAGCCTTGCTCTTCGGATGGACGTTCATCTTCATCGGTGCGTATTACATGATCATCTCGGTGATTGAACTACGCTACCCTGACGGTGTTTTCGGTTGGTCCCTGATTCAATTTGGGACCTATGCACCGACGGGCAATGGAACGTTTGACGCTCTGGTGTTCATGCTCTACGGGCTCCAAGCGGGCATCAACATTCTCACCTTGGCCTTAGCGCTCCATCTACCGTTCGATTTGGGTTCAGGCCGAGGCTGGACCGCAGCTATCATCGGAGGGGTCGGCGTGTATGCTATCACCATGCCCATCGTCGTCATCTTTGGGGGTTTTTCCATCACCGTCGTTCAAAGTATCATGATTTTTGCCACCTCGGCCATTTGGACCATGATTTACATTCGAGGCATTGTCGCAGAACTGGTCCACGGCGACGAAGAGGCTCGCTCCGCTTCAAAAGGCGCCGGTTTACTCCTCATCGCCTTCTATTCGGGGACGATGATTTGGTGGCTTTCGACGGTCATGTTGGCCAACAACGCGTGGTTTTCTGGCGTCATTTCACAAATGTCAGAATCCTCGTCCATCTTTTACCTCTTGGGCGTAGAAACACTGTGGCTTTCGGGTCTCATGCCGCTGGTGGTGGTGTTCCTCGGC
Organism: Candidatus Poseidonia sp.; assembly: GCA_030741355.1. Lineage (GTDB taxonomy): Archaea > Thermoplasmatota > Poseidoniia > Poseidoniales > Poseidoniaceae > Poseidonia. Next base: position 10,581 of record JASLVM010000014.1, read on the forward strand.
GAAGGCTACAGGACGTTCAAGAAAGGCGCCTCCCTCCTCTCCGTGGTTATTTTCGTGGTCGCCGTCATCGGCTTCATCAACTACTTCATCGACATCGCCGTCACGGACATTCTGGTCAGTTGCTACGAAACGGAATGCAAGGAATTACCGGCTGCTTACAGGGTTTGGGAGACACTCACCACCGGCGTACTCTCCTTCCTCTTCGTCCCCATGCTCTTCGTCTACATCTTGATTCAGTATCGGCTGATCGACACCAGCTCGGACGAAAACCGCAACCTGTTGCGCATCATGATTCTCCTGCTCCTCCTCATCGTTTCCTCCAGCTTCATCGAGATGATCCAGTCGTTGATTCCCGTTCCCCAAATGGTCACTGCCTCGCTGCTGGCCATTGCTGTCGCCTTTTTCATCGGGTGGGAAGAGCGAATCACCGGGTGGTTTGTTGATGAAAGCACCGATGGGGAGACCGTTGTCGGAGACACCATCCTCGCCCAATCCTTCAGTAAATTCTCAGTCATGATGTCGGTCGTCTTGGTTTACATCATTACCATCAGTTGGCTCTTCGCCGCCATGGGGGTGGGTGCATGAGCAATGAGGAAAGCGAAGCGGAGTTTGATTTCTCAGGCTTCACCGAACTGCTTGACGACCGAACAAGCAACATCGTCATGGTCGTGGCGTTGGCCCTCTCGGTGGTCGTTCTCGCCTACACGACCCTCGATTTGGCCAACCTCAACGAAGAGGTCCGTGGACTGGTGGAAGGCGACAACAACTGGGATGTTTCGTTTGAACTTCAATCAATGACCTTCCAAGAAACCGTGGTCATGGTGGACGGTGAACAACGCCAACTGGATTTTGATGTTGACCCCAGTGATGTCCCCGATGGGTTCAGAGTCGGTGAAATCAGAGCCATCATCACCTATGGTGAAACATCGGGTCTTCCAGCCGACCCTGCAGATTCGGTGGCCGCCAACGTGCCCCAGACGGGCATGCAGGCACAATGGGGCGACGACAACAACACCCTTTCCGGCTCCTCAAACGATGCAAGTGACATCGAACTGCTTCTGCGCACCCATCCTGGCTTCACGGGCCAATCGGTCAATGCCAGCGGCCTCAATGAGTATCAAGTGCTCCAACCTTGGTTGGTTGAAGGGTTCGGCACGGGGACCTTCTCGGTCGTCTTGGAATTGAACACACAATCCCCGCCGTTCCTCAACGACTCGGATGAAGAAATCGTGGTCAACGTGGAAGTCGTCCTGTTCAAGCCGTCGGCGACGCCTGTTTGAGCCCCAACGCATCACAGCACTGGTTTCCAATCTTTGTGAAGGATGTTGGCGGGAATGGGTGGCGTGTCGTCTTCCAAATCCATCACGCGTTCTGCGAGCCACTGCATCCACTCAAAATAGGAAGGGCGGTTGTTCTTCTCTCGCCAATCCTCAATCACGCGCTTCGTTTTTTGAAACGTAACCACGATGGCACCTGCAAAATAATCGTACATCAACTCCCAATCCAGTTCGTTTCGATAGATCATCGCCCCAATCGATTCCCAGGTCGTCATCAACGTGACAATTTCGCCCATATATTCGCTGTGCAAGGACTCAAACTCATCAGCGCTCAGGTTGTCGGGGGAATTGAACACGATGTGCATGCCGTGAGCGAAGGTGATGGAATGGTAGATTTCGGTCAACTTGAAAGCAGCAGCGCTTCGACGGTCGCGTTTGAGTTGGTGGATTTGGTACCAACTGAAAATGACTGCTCCGATGATGGTCAAAACACCGAAGACTTCTGCATACTGGGAAGCAGTCTCAAGATTCATGGCATCCCATTCGTGAACAATCCATAGCCGTTTCTGCCACTAAGTTCAATAAAAAACACATTTCACTCTTGTATATGGACAAGCCGAGTAGGAGCGACCATGCACGCTTGTGGGGGCTGGAGAACGGTCGGATTTTCCTCAACCACGGGTCGTTCGGTGCCACGCCAACCGCTGTGCGAAAAGAGCAGCGGACGTGGCAGGATTTGATGGAAAACGAGCCGGTACGGTTTTTTGAGGACCTTATGCCCGGCGTCCTCGAGCAAACTCGAGTTGCACTGGCTAAGCAACTTTCCTGCCAGGCTGACGACCTCGCCCTCGTGGAAAACGCCACCTCCGGCGTGAACACGGTGCTTCGCTCGCTGGTGTTTGAAGAAGGCGATGAAATTCTCGTCCCGGACCACGCCTACCAAGCCTGTAGAAACACCATCGATTTCGTTGCCGAACGCTGGGGTGCAACGGTGGTCACCGTGAATATTCCATTCCCAATTGACCACGCCGACCAGGCCGTGGACGCCATCATGGGTGGTGTCACAGAACGAACCCGCCTGGCAATGATTGACACAGTCACGAGTCCAACTGGCCTGCTGATGCCGTTTGAGCGGTTGGTTACTCAACTTGAGGGACGCGGAGTCCACGTGCTACTGGACGCCGCTCACGGCATCGGAATGGTTCCACTCTGCCTCGATGAACTCGGGGCATCCTACACCACCAGTAACTGTCACAAGTGGCTGTGCGCCCCGAAAGGTTCGGCCTTCCTTCATGTTCGGAAGGACCGGCAAGCCGACATTCATCCATTGACCATCAGCCACGGCATGACCTTCCCCCTCGGCGACACCACGCGTTTCCGGCACGAGTTTGACTGGACGGGGACCCGAGACATGTCAGCCCACTGTGCACTGCCGTTTGCTATCGACCACCTCGCTACCGAGATCGAGGGGGGTTGGTCCGCCATCATGGAGCATAACCACGACCTCGCCGTTCAAGGGCGGAACATCTTGTGTGATGCCCTTGGACTCACACCACCCTGTCCCAATGAAATGATCGCCTGTATCGCTACACTGATTCTGCCCGAAAATCAAAGCAGTGGTGGCATCCCTCTTCACGAACCAGACCCACTGCATGTGACGCTCAGCGAGAAATACGATATTCAAATTCCTGTATGGTCATGGCCTTCTCCGCGGGGACGCTACTTCCGCATCTCGGCTCAACTCTACAACAGCGAAGAGGAGTACCGCTACCTCGCTTGGGCATTGGAGCAAGAGGGTTTTGGGCCATCCCCCCCCTGAGAACCAAAGCCTTCAAGGACGACCATGCCGAGACGCTTTCATGACCTTGGTTTCAGCGCTGGCGAAAATTATCTTCAGTGGATTGATCGTGTTCACGGCCAGTGAAGTCGCCGAAAAATCAACCCTCATGGGAGCGCTCATCGTCTCCATCCCGTTTACGAGTATTCTTGCTCTGTGGTTTCTTTACGCTGACACCAACGACACCGCTCAAGTTGCTGAAATGGCGCAAAACATCCTGTGGTTGGTCCTGCCCTCTGTGGCCTTATTTGTCCTGCTCCCTGTGCTGCTCAACAGAGGATGGGATTTCGTTCCGGCCATGTCGGCAGGGGTGGTCGCCACCGTCGTTGCCTACCTTGCCTTTCTCGCCTTGACGAACCAAGTAGGCTCCACGAACTGATGAGGAAACAAGAACAATGAAGGAGGTGGCCTCAAACCTCCCCGTATGGATACCGTGGCGCTGGGAGAACTGCTCACCCTGCTCGCCATCGGCCTCATCACCCCCGGACCCAACGCACTGACCTGTTTTGCCCACAGCGGCATGTTCGGGCCCAAAGCCAACGTGAAGCTCATCGCCGGCATGGTCATCGGTTTTGTTACGGTTGAACTCACCGTTGGGTTGCTGGTCGATGCCGTGAGCGATTCAAGCACGGCCATGACGGTGCTGCACTGGATTGGCATGGCCTTCCTCGGCGCCATGGTGGTCGCTATGTTTCGATTTGACCCTACGTCGGTCGAGGTGGAGAAAAACATCGAAGGGGTCCTCGGGATCAAAGTCGGCATCGGCATGCAGTTCGTCAACGGCAAGGAGTGGGCCTTTGTCATCATCATGATGAGCCAGTTCATCGAACCACTGGGTGGCGGCATGACGGGCATCGCCACCATCATCTTCGTCACCTTGACCGTGTGCCTTGGCGCCATGATTCTCTGGACGGTGGCGGGCGCTCGCTTGAACCACCTTTTCACGGAAGGGCCTGCGGGAAAGCGCATCTTCCAAGTCTGCGGCCTCTTGCTTGGACTCTTGTGGGTCGCGTTCTTGGTGCAAGGGCCAGCAACCATAACTTCGTAATACCACGAAGAGGCTAAATCCTACATGTCAATTCCAAAGTCATGGGACAGCGAACACTTCTAGTCACGCTTTTGTTACTCTCTGCCTTCCTCTTGCCGCTCATGGTCGAAGATTCGCTGGTGAACAGGACGGTTTCTTTGGATGAGCCAGCTCAGCCCGCTTTCTCATCATCCAACTACAGCGTCTCGCCCAGCGAAGGCTGGACTACGGGCGGACAAACGCTCACCATCACCGGAACAGGGTTTCTGGACATGGCCTTCCAAAACGTCACCAGCGACGGTGAAGCCTACACGTGGACCACCACGACCGCCAATTATGTCACCAAGAGCGGTTTGTCGCCAACCGTGGCGGTTGACAGTAACGGCACCGTTCACATCGTCCACGTGAATTGGGATACGGACCAGTTGTGGCATTCAACCCTCACCGGTGGGTCTTGGAACCATGATTTCATCGCCAACTGTTACGGTTGCCGACATACCGACATGGTCGTTGATAGCAACGACAACCTGCACGTAGCGTACTACCTGAAGCAAGAGAGTACGACGGGCTACCTCTACTACGCCTTCTACAACGGAACGGACTGGACCACGCAATCCCTTCAAAACAACATCCAAAACGACCAAGTTCGCATCGCCCTCGACGCCAACGACCGCCCTCACATTTCCTATTCAAGATCAGGTTACTTGTGCAACGGTGCGATGCTGAAATACCACGACGGTTCTTCGTGGGCCACGCAAACATTGGACACCTCAAGCACCTACGTTGGTTGCGATTCATCCATCGCCATTGACAGCCAAGGCTACGTCCACGTCACCTACCGAAACCACAACAACATGGACCAGATGATCGTCTCCAACGTCTCTGGCCAGTGGCAAAAATACACCGTGGACGGTGGGAGCAGCGTGGGTTACTACAGCGGTATGACCGTGGACCACGACGACAACTTGCACATCCTTTACCGTACCAATTCAGCGGGTGGGCAGTACAAGTACGCCACCGGTTATTCCGGAACGGCTTGGAGCAAGACGGCTTCCTCAGGAGGCAACACCAATTTCCGAATGATGACCGACGACCTTGGCAACATTCACGCCTCGCTCTATGACGGGTCCAATGTGCGTCATCAGATGATGATGCCCGGGCAATCTTGGCAACCCTCCACCGTGGACAGTGCTGGTGATGTGGGGCGCTACAACGACATCTTTGTGGACCACAACAACATGATTCACATCGCCTACTACGACAGCACCAACGAGCTCCTCAAGTACGCCAATAAATCCACGGGCATGTACCTCAAGAAGGAGATCACCGTTGACTTTGGCGCTTACGGCATGGTCACAGGAACGGTGGTTGACGACACCACCATCCTGGTGGAGACCCCTTCAGCCGGTAGCGTCGCAGAGACGGTCAACCTCAGCCTCTGGGGGGTTGATGGCACCCAAACAGACCTCGGTCTCTCCTTCCTGTTCATTGCGCCTGACGATTTGGACATGGACGGTTTCCTCAATCCCGACGATGATTGCCCGAACGTTGCAGGCACCTCCACCATCGACCGTGATGGTTGTCCTGACGCCGACGGCGACGGGTACAGCGACGAGAACGATGACTTCCCCAACAACCCTTCCGAATGGCAGGACACCGACGGGGATGGAGTGGGCGACAACAGCGACCTGTTCCCCAACGACAGCGGTGAATGGTTGGATTCGGACGGCGACGGTGTTGGCGACAACGGTGACGCCTTCCCCTACGACGCCAGCGAAACCATGGATTCCGACAACGATGGGGTCGGCGATAACGCTGACATGTTTCCCTACAACCCCTTCGAGTACCTCGACAGCGACGGGGACGGAGTCGGCGACAACAGCGACGCCTTCCCCTTTGACGCCAACGAAACCATGGATTCCGACGGGGATGGATACGGCGACAACACCGATGTATTTCCAAACGACAGCAGCGAATGGTTGGATTCGGACGGTGACGGTATCGGGGACAACAGCGACCCCTATCCGTTCATCAACAACTTCCTGGACAGCGACGGAGATAGCATTCCCGACCTCCAGGACGCCTTCCCCAACGACATGACGCAGTGGATGGACAGCGACGGGGACGGGTACGGCGACAACGCCACCGGCAACTCGCCCGATGCCTTCGTGAACCTCGCCAGCCAATGGTCGGACGTTGACGGTGATGGCTACGGGGACAACTGGGGCAACGCATCGTGGAACGACCTGCGAAGCCCGTCCAGCGTTGGCGAGTACGCGGAAGGAGCCTTGATGGCTGATTTCTGCCCGCAAGTCGCAGGCAATTCCACCGCTGGTGGGTTCTTCGGATGCGCCGATGACGACGGCGACGGTGTTCCGAACATGTTTGAAATCGATGACATGCCTCTGGACAGCGACGGAGACGGCATTCCTGACGAATTCGATGAGTGCCCCGATACCCCACTGGGAACACTCATCAACATCAACGGTTGTGAATTGGTCATCAACGACGACGGCACCGTTGACCTGCCCGAAGACTCATTCTTCTCCGGAGAGTTGGCTCAAACGGTGGGTTGGGGCGCCATCATCCTCGCCCTGCTCACTCTGCTCCAAACGAACGCAGCGGCGGCCGTTTTACCCGATGCCTTGCGTTGGGTCCAGGTGTTCCGTCGAAACACCAACCTCTCCAGGGAGGAGATCAACGAGTTGACCTACCTGCAATCGCTGGTCCAGGCCTATTTCCAAGAACCGGAGAACCTCCACCACGAGCTCCGTTCACTCAAGGCTGACTTGACGGCTCGGTTCACCAACAACGAAATCAAAGCCGACACCCGCGAGAAAATCAACGTGCTCATCAACGACCTGTTGACCAGCAGCGACGAGGATTTGGTTTTCATCGCTCACAACGACGCCTATTTCGGTTTGGTCGACACCGTCGGTGCAGAAGAGCGGACGGAACTGCTCAACGAAAAGATCGCTATGGGCCAAACGGGCGCCACACCCTCCACCCCCTCGGCAGACGACGCCACGCCCTCTCCCAAAGGCCCACCAAAAGGCCCTTCCGCCAATCTGAACGGTGAAATCAATCCTGAAGACGGATTTGAGTGGCTCGAACATCCTGCCGGTAGCGGCACGTGGTACATGCGCCAACAGCAAGGCCAAGCATGGACAAAGTGGGACAACTGAATCCCCACGAGGTTGAAGAAGGCCCCCCGCTCAGGGCTCTGTGTGAGCAACGCATCACTTGAGGCCCTGTCGTGGCACGCCCGCTTCTTGGGCGAGACGCCCGGAGATGAGGCCGTAGGCGGTCGACCACGTCAAGTTCCGGGCAAGTGTTGGTCGAAAGTTGCGCCCACGCCTGCCCCTGAACCCCGACTCTCCCTCTGGTCGACCGAAATGGCCGAGGTATTGGGACTGGAACGAACCGACGAAGCCGGCGTCGTCCTCGGCGGCGGTGCTCCTGTCGTCGGCATGCAACCCTACGCTCAGCGCTACGGCGGTCACCAATTCGGAAACTGGGCCGGACAGTTGGGCGATGGACGAGCCATCACCTTGGGCGAGGTCGAAACCGAAAACGGCTTCCTCGAATTGCAACTCAAAGGCGCCGGCCTCACGCCCTATTCGCGCACCGCCGACGGCAAAGCCGTGTTGCGTTCCTCCATCCGTGAATTCCTCTGCAGTGAAGCGATGCATCACCTCGGCGTGCCCACCACCCGCGCCCTGTCGCTGGTGACCACCGGCGAAGCGGTCGTGCGGGACGTGCTCTACAACGGCAATCCTGCTCCTGAACCGGGAGCGGTCGTGTGCCGTGTAGCGCCCAGTTTCATCCGCTTCGGCAGCTTCCAAATCCACGTTTCTGACGGCCATCATCAAACGCTGCGCACCCTTGTTGACCACACCGTGCGCCATCATTTCCCCCATCATGATTCGAGCACGGACGAAGGGCTCATCGCCTGGTTGACCGAAGTCGCTGAACGAACCGCCGTCATGATCGCTCACTGGATGCGAGTCGGCTTTGTACACGGCGTCATGAACACCGACAACATGTCCATCCACGGGCTGACCATTGACTACGGCCCCTACGGCTGGTTGGAGCCTTACGATGTGGACTGGACGCCCAACACGACCGACGCCGGTCGCCGGCGCTATCGCTACGGTCAGCAACAGCACATCGGGGCGTGGAACGTGGCTCGTCTGCTCGAGGCCATGGCACCGCTGATGGAGGATGTGAGCCGTCTCCAACCTGTCTTGGACCATTACATGGAATTCGCCATGAACGAGCAGAGCGAAACATGGGCCAAGAAGTTGGGCCTCGGCACGTTGCAGGAATCTGACGAACCGCTCGTGAACGACTTGTTGGCCCTGCTCGGAGCAACCGAGGTTGACATGACCCTCTTCTTCCGTCACCTCTGCACCATCACCGAACCGAACATCAACCACCTCAGCGAGGCGTTCTACGAAGGCAGCGAACCGGACAGCAGTTCGTGGAACCGGTGGTTAGGACGCTGGTGGGAACGGGTGAACGGTGAACCCGACCGTGACACGATGCGGACGTCGAATCCAAAGTACGTGTTGCGCAATTGGATGGCACAATTGGCCATCGACGCCGCCGAAGAGAAGGGCGATTTTTCCGTCGCCGAAGAACTCCACGAACTTCTGAAGCGCCCCTACGACGAACAGCCGGAACACGAAGCGAAGTGGTTCCAAAAGCGTCCGGAGTGGGCTCGACACCGCGTGGGTTGCTCGATGCTTTCATGCTCGAGTTAATCCAAGGTTTGGGGGTCGTATCGTAAGCCCAAACCCAAAGCAAAGCCCACGGTGTTCACGACCAGGTCAGAGATTTTGTTATCCCACGTCTCCTCTACAAACTCAAAGGGCAAGTAGAGCTCAAGGATTTCCCACCCGATGGAGAGGGCGAAGAAGATCCACCAGTTTCGCAAGAGATAACGGCCCACGACGGTCCACTGGACAAAATGCCCCAGCGACCAAAGATTCAGCAGCACCATGCCTTGACCTCAAGCACAGAGAGGGTGAATCGGGGTATAATCTCAACGAAGAACGGTGAAAGGAAAGTCGTAAATCCAAGACTCACCTGAAGAGACCAATGAGCAGGCAACACACCTTGCTGGGGAAGGTGTTCCACTGGGGTTTTGTGTTGCTCTATGCCTACGGTATTTTCAAGCAAATCAACGACCTTTCTGAATTAGAAGACGCAGCGTTGTTGAGGTTTGAGATTCTTTTTGCCAGCGTTTTTCTGCTGTTGGTCGTGATTCGCTATGGCTACATGCGTCGATTTGAAACGTTCCAAGGGTCGGTTGTGCCCGTGCATCGCTATCACAAGCGCTTTGCTCGTTTGATGCACGTGGCGATGTATCTCTGCCTCGTTCTTCTTCCGCTCACCGGACTCGCCATCGCCGGACTTTACACCCAAGGCATTGGCGAAGAGGAACTGGCCATGGATGTCGCCATTGGTCTGCACGGCTTCTCAGCGGACCTGAGCTATGCCCTCATCGCCATTCACGTGGTCGCAGCGCTCTATTCCCGAATCAAAGGTGAAGGCGTGTGGACATCCATGGTACCGCTGTTCACCGAAAAAGGTCCGAGCACCAACACCTACGTCGAAAAGGCGGTTGCTCTGGAACACAAAGCCTTGCAAAAGGTCGAATCGTTCGTCGCCTCAAGAAAGGAATGAACGGGCTTCAAAGAGCGGCTTTGAAGGCCTTGATGACCGCTTCATCGAGCATCTCCCAAGGGAAGGTCGGGCCGTTGGGCTGGCGTCCAAAGTGGCCACCGGCAGCGGTGATTCCGTAGATGGGGGCAGCAAGGCCAAGGTCGCGGATGATATGACCGGGCTTGAAGGAGAAATGAGCATCGACGAGGTCAGCAATGGCTTCGTCGGCAAGCTTGCCAGTACCGAAGGTGTCCACACGAATGCTGACAGGGTCGGCCACGCCGATGGCGTAGGCGAGTTGAATTTCACACTCGGTTGACAAACCTGCTGCGACCACGTGCTTGGCGGCCCAGCGAGATGCGTAAGCAGCGGAACGGTCGACCTTGGTCGGGTCCTTGCCAGAGAAGGCACCGCCGCCGTGTCGTCCACGACCGCCGTAGGTGTCGACGATGATTTTGCGTCCGGTCAAACCAGCGTCGGCGTAGGGGCCACCTGGGTCGGCAAAGCGCCCGGTGGAATTGACGTGAATGGTGGTCTTGTCGGTCATCAACGCCGCTGGAACAACGGGGCGAATAACGTGTTCAATGATCTGCTCTCGAACGAAGGCCTGCTCGGCTTCTTCGGAGCCGTGGTCAGCGATCATGTCCTTGTGTTGAACGGCGATGACGACGTTGTCGGCGTACATGGGTTGGCCGTCGGCGCCGTGCATGAGGGTGACTTGAGATTTGGCGTCGGGTCGAGCCCATGGGAGCGTACCGTCCAGACCGAGTTTGCTCACTTGGCGGGTCAGGGCTTGCGAAAGGGCGATGGCCAAGGGCATCCAGCGACCTTGATGCTCAGGGTAAGCTTCGGTCTCGTCGCAGGCATAGCCGAACATGAGGCCTTGGTCACCCGCACCCTGGTCGTCGACGGATTGCACCACGCCGCGGTTGATGTGAGCGGACTGGCTGGTGATGAGTTCGGTGACTTCGCACAATTCCTCGGAGGTGGCGTCCATACCGATGCCGTGCGAGGTGTAGCCGATGTCGGCGGCGGTCTTTCGTGCGATGGCAATGTAATCGGGAGTGCCAACACCCGCAGCGAGTTTGACCTCACCGGCCAGAACGATGTGGGAGCGGTCTTCACGGCCTTTCACGAGGGTCTCAACGGCGACCTTGGCCTTGGGGTCAAGGGCGAGGCACGCATCAACGATGGCGTCAGAAATCGCATCGCACAATTTGTCAGGATGGCCTGCAGCCACCGATTCAGAGGTGAACAACCACGCTTGGGTCATGGCCGCCCCTCTTCGCCCCTGTATATCAAGAATTGCCGTATAAAAATCACCATCAATTTGACGACCCAATTCTGGTCTATGGCCGTGGTGTGAATAGGTTGAAGTGATGTGATGAAAGGCCAAGGATGAGGGACATGGGACTGAAGGACTCGTTTCCCTACCGTGCCGTGCGCTACGCGGTACGGCTTCCTGGCCGTTTGTACTCAACGTACATCACGGAACCAATCGTCAAGCGTTGGATCAAAAAATCCGAGTTGATGGTTTACGTTCACGACCCTAAGCGGGGGCTGCTTCGTCCAGTTTTGGAAGGACAGCGGCTCAAGTGGACACTCAACGAAAACCTGTCCGTCGACGCCACGCATTGGCTGGATGTGGTGGAACCGTTACTGACCAAAGACGACGTCGTTTTTGATGTCGGCACAAACATCGGGACCATCTCCAACTGGTTCGCAAACCGAACTCAGCACGTGCATGGCTTCGAGCCTCATCCCGACAACCTTCGAATGACAAACGACCAAATCGTGCTCCGAAAAACCACGAACATCACGCTGTCACAACTCGCCTTGGGGAGTGAACCAGGCACCCTTCAACTTCATGTGAAAAGTTTCCACGGCCACCATTCTCTCGGTGATACCTCAGTCAGTCCCACGGTGGAGAAAATTGACGTGGAAGTGGAAACGGTGGACCGGTATTGCGCCTCCAACGGCATTGAGCGCATTGATTTCCTCAAAATTGATGTTGAAGGGTTTGAGGAAGATGTCCTCAGGGGGGCCACGACCATGTTGAGGAACAAGAACGTCGGTCTTGTGCTGTTTGAAGTGCGACGAACCATCCTGGAATCCATCGGAAAGAACGGCGAGGACATCTTCGTATTGTTGTTGGAACATGGCTACAACATCTTCACGCTGGACGGGCGAGAACTAACGGCCGAGGAACTTGAACACGCTGCTGACGCCGATTATTTGGCGGCGGTCAATCCAGAGGCGTACATCCCGCATTTGGGTGCATCAACTGCACCGGTCATCTGAGATGCGCTGAGACGAGCGAATGGGTCCTCGTGAGCAGGTCATCGCCCAATGATGGAGGCTCAAGTTCCGACGGTGTAATCGTCCAAGTACGCCAGTTGGGCGTCGGTGAGCTTGTCAATGGCGAAGCCAAGGGTGCCGAGTTTGGTGGTGGCCAGGTCCTGGTCTTGTTCCGTGGTGATGTCGTAGACCTGCTTGCCCATGGAGCCGCCTTCCTTGGCCAAGCGAACCAGGGAAAGGAACTGGTTGGCAAAGGACATGTCCATGACTTCCGAGGGATGGCCTTCAGCCGCAGCGAGGTTGACCAAACGGCCTCGAGCAAGCAAGAAGATACGGCGGCCGTCGGGCATGAGGAATTCCTCGTTGTCCTGACGGATGGTACGCACCGACTTGGCTTGAGCTTCAAGGTCTGTGATCTTGATTTCGCAATCGTAGTGGCCGGTGTTGCAGACGATGGCCCCGTCTTTCATGGATGCAAAGTGGCGTCCAACGATGACATCTTCCATACCGGTAGCGGTGCAGAAAATATCGCCGAGTTTGGCCGCTTCGTCCATCGGCATGACACGGTAGCCTTCCATGACAGCACGAAGGGCTGGGAGCGGGTCAACTTCGGTGATGATGACGTTGGCGCCCATACCGCGGGCACGCATGGCCACGCCGCTTCCGCAGTGGCCGAAGCCTGCGACGACGAAGGTTTTGCCAGCGAGCAGGACGCTGGTGGCTCGCAGAATACCGTCAAGGGTGGATTGGCCCGTCCCGTAGACGTTGTCAAAGTCCCACTTGGTCACGGCGTCGTTGACGGCAATGACGGGGTAGCGCAGGTCGCCAGCGGCGGCCATGGCTCGCAGTCGGTGGACGCCGGTGGTCGTTTCTTCGGTGCCACCAATGACGCCTTCAGCGTATTCGGACTTGTCGCCGTGGACACGAACGATGAGGTCGGCGCCGTCGTCGAGAGTGAGCGTGGGCTTGAACTCGAGCGTTTTGTCAATGCACCAATAGAAGTCCTCAGTGGACTGACCGTGCCAAGCGTGAACAGAATAGCCCTCGCTTGCCAGCCAAGCAGCGACTTCGTCTTGGGTTGACAACGGGTTGCAGCCCGACCAGGAGATTTCAGCACCAGCGGCTCGGATGGCTTCGATGAGCACTGCGGTTTCCTTGGTCACGTGAAGACAACCGGCCACGCGCATCCCTGCAAGCGGCTTGGTTTTCTCGGCCTCTTGCTTGAGTTTGGCCAGCACCGGCATGCGAGCACGAGCCCAATCAACGAGCAAAGATCCGTTTTCTGCAAGTCCCATGTCGCGAACGGTGTAATTGTCACCTTTGTCCAAGTCGTCCATGGTGCGCCGACTTGTCCGCCCCTCTTGAAGTCTATCGCCAACCCACAACCAAGATTCAACGTGGTTCCACAAAGGCGCAAGCGCAGATTTCCGTGGACTCAACGGTAGGCGTGGAAGGACATGCGTCCCTGATTGATGGTCTGACGGAAGGGACCTCGACGCTCAAGCACGCCCTTGATGGCCGAAAGGAAGCGGACAGGCCAAGCGTAGCGCAGCCAAGGTCGCTTTGGGTAAACCACTTCGACACGAGAGAAACCGAGGTCCTTCAGCATGCCACGCATGGCGGCGACGTTGGGGGCCCAGTAATTGGTATCGTCGTTGTTCAATGAATCTCCGGGGAAATAGACCATCGACGGCTTCCAGCGGTGAAGGTCGTCCACGTGGGTCTCGATGATGAGCAATTCATCGCACACATCGGCAGCAACTCGAAGCCCGCCCATGGGGTCTTGGAGATGATAGAGGACGCCGAGGAAAAGGACGACGTCGAACTTGCCCACGTTTTCTGGCGTGATGGCCATGGCGTCAATTTCCATCGATTCAACCTTCGAGTTGAGCACCTCATGAGCGAGGTTGAAACCGTCTTTCGTGCCCCAACCCGGGCCGCTCCAAGAGAAGTGGTCGGTGGCCAGCACCCGCTTGGCGCCGTTTTTCTCTGCCTGGAAGGAAAAGAATCCATCCCATGCACCGATGTCCAACACCGTCTTTCCGGTGAGGTCCTCGGGGAGGCAGACCTGCCCCAATTTGTCCATGGAGTTGTCCTGGCCCGGCGTCACAAGACCGTCCCGAAGGGGAATGGAATGGAACCAATTGACGTCGTTCACTCGACCCAGAAGTTCATCGTTGTCGCCCATGCGGTCTCCTCAACCTCTCTGCATATATCGCTTCTCATCGAAGGCTCAGTCAAGCAAGAGGCTCACTTCTTGTCCTTGTGCAACTGCTTGGCCTGCTTGGCCCACTCGTCGCGCTTGACACGTCCGGGGAAGAACTCGATGGCGATGTTGACCTCTTCTTCGATCTTCGCGGTCATCTTGCTGATCTGCTCAAAGGTGAAAATACCCAGAGCGTTGAGCTTCTCTTCGATGAACGGTCCGATACCCTTGATGGTTTGAAGGTCGTCTTTGTCCGAAACAGAAGCCACACCGATCGTTGCAAAGTCAATCTTCTCGGCCTTAGCGGCAACCCGCTCGAGTTCCTCAGCCTGCTTGAGCGCCTTTTCATCCAACTTGACGTTCTCACCGAGCAAAATCTTGGCTTGGTTCGCCCACTGGTCGCGCTTGACACGACCGGGGAAGAACTCGATGGCTTCGTTGACTTGCTCCTCAAGTTTGGCGTTCATGTTGGCGATTTGCCGGTAGGTGGTGATGCCCAAGGCGTTCAACTTCTCTTCGATGAACGGTCCGATGCCCTTGATGACTTGGAGGTCGTCCTTGGTGGTCACAACAGCGGCTTTGCCGAAGACTCGGGTGATTCCAGAAACACCGGTCAGGGCATTTCCTTCTTTACCGGTCCAGGAAATCACCGTACTACCGCCATCATCCACCAGTGCGGCGGAACCAGCGTCAGCAAATTCAGATGCGTCAGCCACTTCGAGGCTTGTAGCACCCTTCTTGACTTCGCTCTTCAGTTCGGTGGATGTGGCCTTCCCAAGCACCTTGAAGTCGATGGTCTCAGCACGAGATTTCACACGCTCAAGTTCTGCTTCTTTCTTGGCTTCCTTGGTGACTGGCTTGGCTTTCTTGGCTTCCTCTGCCTTCTTCTTAGCGGCGGCTTCTTCCTCTGCCTTCTTCTTAGCAGCGGCTTCTTCCTCTGCCTTCTTCTTGGCAGCGGCTTCTTCCTCTGCCTTCTTCTTGGCAGCGGCTTCTTCCTCTGCCTTCTTCTTAGCGGCGGCTTCTTCCTTGGCCTTCTTGTCAGCCTCGTCCTTGGCCTTCTTCTCAGCGTCCTTGGCAGCCTTCTCTTCGTCAGCCTTCTTCTTAGCAGCGGTTGCAGCGGCGGCGGCAGCGGCAGCGGCAGCGGCTTCTTCCTTGGCCTTCTTGTCAGCCTCAGCCTTCGCCTTCTTCTCCGCTTCCTTAGCAGCCTTTTCTTCGGCAGCCTTGGCTTCCTTAGCAGCCTTTTCTTCGGCAGCCTTGGCTTCCTTAGCAGCCTTTTCTTCGGCAGCCTTGGCTTCCGCTTCGGCTTGTTCGTCGCCTTCGTTTGACAGGTTCACGATTCCATCATCTTCCAGGTCTTCAACGATGGACTCCACCGAACGACCGGTGGCCTCTGCAATGATCTGGGCCTTGGCCATGTCGTCATCCTCAGCAGCGGCCTCCTTGGCTTCCGCAGCCGCTTTTTCTTCGGCTTCCTTCTGCTTGCGGATTTGATTCATCTTTTTCTTGTCCTGCTTGACCTCAACCGACCAAGAGAAGTAGACAGAGGCTTTGCCCAATTTGATCAAGCCCTCGTATTCTGCCCCTGCATAGGTTGGGTCTTCAGCGTCGTCAAAGACGAAACGAACTCGGAGTTTTCCTTCTTCGTCGGCTTCAAGCAGGAAGCCAGGTTCCTTCGATTGGCCACCGATTTCAACCATGCTGAATCGCTTGGCGTTGCTTTCCTCATCCAAATCGAGGAGATTGACGCCGATCTCTGGTGTCATGTCGGTGATGCTGATGGCTTCCTTGGTCTTCACCGAACTTCCGGGCGCCAAGGCCTTTACTGGCTTGAGAACAAACGGCTCTTCCTTCGTTCCTGCACCTGAAACAAACTTCGGTTGAGAAGTGGTGTGTTCCGGTTCTGGACCCACGAGGAGCACCTTGTCTCGGTTTCGCAGGAAGAGGAACAACAGCAGGAGGAGCAACAGCAAGAGGAGCCAGCAGCACCATGCTCCAAAGCCACCATCGTCCTCGTCGTCTTTGCTATCGAGTGAATCTTCAATGCAAGCTCCGCTTTCATCAACCTTGGCGATGTCTGAATTATCACTCGGGTTGCTTCCGCACTCGATTTCCTTCTCGTCAAGAACACCGTCATTGTCGTCGTCAAGGTCCACTTCGAGGCCGGTCACCGAGTCGTTGTCGGGCAAGCCGTCACCGTCGGTGTCGGCAAGAACAGCCATGGAAAAGGTGAACTGGGTGCCCGTCTGACTGTTGTTGGCATACACCGTGTATTCGGTCATTGGAGAGACCTCAGTTGGCGTACCCGTGATAACACCGGTTTCGCCGGAACGTGCCATGGTGCCGCTGAATTCGAGTCCAGCAGGCAGGGCCGGGTAGATTGACCATGTTCCTGGTTCCATGCCACTCAAGTTGGGGTTGATGGTGAAGCCCGATTGGCCGAACACGGCCTCAAAGATTTCACCCTCGGTTCCATTCTTGGAGTAGCCAAGCACCTTTTCGTCCAGCGCATCACAAATGCCGTCAACGTCGCCGTCAAGCGGTCGGCTTACACCGTTCTTCGGGTTGGTTCCACATGCGACTTCTTCGGCATCCGTCCACTGGTCGCCGTCATCATCGGAGTCCGCTACCAAATCGGTATCCACGCCTTCTGCGAGTTCATCGGGCAGGCCGTCGCCATCGGTGTCGACCGATGCTGCAGCGTCGTGCGGGAAGGCGTCTGGGCCAGCGGAACACACACCGCCAACAGCGTTTGGACCGTCGCAGACACCGTCGCCATCGGAATCGGCGTTGGTGGCGTTGGTTCCTGGGTTTTCAGCAGAGGTGTAGTTGCCGCTGTTGTCTTCAGCGGTGTTGAGCAATCCATCACCGTCAATGTCCTCATCCAACGCATCACAGATGGAATCGCCGTCAAGGTCTTGCGGCGTCGAGTCAGCAGATTGCGGGTCGGAGAGACACGCGGCCTCGTCAGCGTCGGACGCTCCATCGCCGTCATCGTCTGCATCTTCGGTCAAATCGCCTTGGTAATCCTCAGGCAATTCGTTTGGTTCGCCGTCGCCGTCCGTATCGCCGAGAACACCGAGTTGGATGGTGAAACTGGTGTTGAACAAACTCGAGTTTGAGTAAACCGTGTAGTTCGTGAGCGGCACAGCCTCACTTGGGACGCCGTAGATCGTACCGTTGGTCGCACCCAGCATCAGTCCCTCGGGGAGGTCGGGGTGAATCTCGTACTGAGCACCGCTGATGGTCGAAACCGGTGCAACCGGCTCAATGGCCGTACCGTTCACGGCATACAGAGGACCCTGCGTGGTGTCATAGACCACGTCTTCCACGGTGATGTTGACCAAGGCGGTGGTGAAGCCGTCGTTGTTCGAAGCCGTGATGGTGTAGAGGGTTCGACCCGCCATTTCCGTAGGCGTTCCGCTGATGTGTCCCGTGGAGTTGTCAAAGACAAGTCCAGCAGGCAGTTCAGGCGCAATTGACCAAGTCAACACCGGTCCACCGGTGGAGACCGGGAGCAGGTCGACGACGCTGGAGTTGTTGAGCAGTTGAACATCGCTCGGGATGTACTCCACAACGGGGAGGCTGTCAAGAACGGTGATGTAGATGGACGTCGAAACCGTACCGCCAGAGTTGACACCTTCAACGGTGAACATGGTGCGGCTGAGGATCTCGGACGGTGTACCGCTGATTTCTCCCGTGGTGGTGTTGAAGGTCAAACCTGCAGGCAGGCTTGGACTGATGGTCCAGGACAGAATCTCACCTTCGCCGGCGACCGTTGGCAAAAGCGGAAGGTCGCTGCTGACCGTGTTGTTGGTGAGGCTCAAATCATCTGGGCTGTAAGAGATGGTCGAGAGTTCGTCAACGACGGTCAAGTTCAGGTAGGCCGTGGTGGCTCCACCCGTGTTCGTTGCATTGATGGTGAACATGGTGCGGGCGAGCAATTCAGTGGCTGTACCGCTGATGACACCGGTCGACGAATCGAACGCAAGACCGGCCGGTAGGTCGGGGCTGATGGTCCAAGAGACGAAAGCGCCCGAGCCGGTCAGTGTTGGTGAAAGTGGGAGGTCGGAGCTGGCGGTGTTCTTCGTCAGGCTCAGGTCATCAGGGGTGTAGGATACCGTTGGGACTTCATCGACGATGGTGATGTTCACGTAAGCGATGGCGCTTCCTCCGGAGTTGGTTCCCGTGATGGTGAACATGGTTCGTGAGAGAAGTTCCGTCGGTGTTCCGCTGATGGTTCCGTCAGCTGTATTGAACGCCAGACCGCTTGGCAGGCTCGGAGTGATGGACCAAGAGACGACCGCACCTGAACCCGAGACCGTTGGTGCAAGCGGCAAATCACTGCTGACCGTGTTGTTGGTCATTTGCAAATCGTCGGGCGTGTAGGTCATCACAGGGGCCACATCGTTGACCTCAAGGGTCAACGTGGCTGAAGCGCTACCGCCAGCGTTGGTGGCGGTGATGGTGTAGGTTGTTGACGGGGAAACGGCCGTCGGCGTTCCGTTGATTTCACCGGTGGTGGTGTTGAAGGAAAGACCAGCAGGCAAGGCTGGCGAGATCGACCACGACGCCACCGGTCCACCGCTGGCCGTTGGGGTGAGCGGGGTGATGGCGGTGCCCTTTTCTGCCGTCAAGGAACTCGGGCTGAACGTGATGCCCGATGGAGCAGCAACCTCCACCTCGATGGTGATGGTGGTGGTCGCATTGCCACCGGTGTTGGTGGCCGTAACCGTGTACGCAGTGGATGAGCTGAGCGTGCTTGGCGTTCCAGAAATCGCACCGGTTGCCGTGTCGAAGGAGAGACCGGCCGGGAGCGTGGGGGTAATCGACCAAGAGATGACCGCGCCACCGCTTGAGGTTGGTGTGGTCGTCGTCATGGTGGCGTCCTTCGTCAGCGTGAGCGTACTTGGGTTGTAGGTGACGGACGATGGAGCGATGTCGTTGACCTGAATGCTCAGTGTCACCGATGCACTTCCTCCGGCGTTCGTCGCTGTCACGGTGTAGTTGGTGAACGAGGAAACGGCAGTCGGCGTTCCACTGAGAGCACCGGTTGAGGTGTCAAACGAGAGACCGGCTGGGAGCGTTGGCGTGATCGACCAAGAAGTGACCGTACCGCCGCTGGAGGTCGGTGTGACCGATGTCATGGCGACGCCCTTCGTGAGGGTCCACGAACTTGGGCTGTAGGTGATGGCGGAAGGAGCAGCATCGGTGACGAGAATGGTCACTGTGGCCGTTGCGCTACCACCGGTGTTGGTGGCCGTGATGGTGTAGGTGGTCGAGGTTGAAGTGACCGTTGGTGTACCGCTGATGGCGCCCGTAGAGGTGTCCAAGGACAGACCTGCTGGCAACGACGGGGAAATCGACCAGGAAACGACGGCGCCGCCGCTGGAGGTCGGTGTTGCCGTGGTCATGGCGGAATCCTTTGCCAACGTGAAGGAGTTCGGTGTGTAGGTGATGGTTGACGGGGCAATGTCGTTCACGGCAAGGGACACGACGGTTGAGTTGCTACCTCCGGCGTTCGTGGCCGTGATGGTGTAGTTGGCGTCAGCCGAGACCACCGTCGGTGTACCGCTGATGGCACCGGTGGAGGTGTCGAAGGACAGACCGGTTGGGAGCGACGGGGAAATCGACCAACTGACGACGGTGCCGCCACTGACGGACGGGGTTGCCGAGGTCATGGTCGTGCCCTTGGTCAGGGTGAACGGACTGCCGCTGTAGGTGACACCGGACGGTGGAGCATCGTTCACCAGGATGGAGATGG
Source organism: Candidatus Poseidonia sp. (assembly GCA_030741355.1). Taxonomy (GTDB): domain Archaea; phylum Thermoplasmatota; class Poseidoniia; order Poseidoniales; family Poseidoniaceae; genus Poseidonia. The sequence goes on from JASLVM010000014.1 coordinate 30,657, forward strand.
TTGTGGTGTCGCTGCCACCCGTGTTGCTCGCTGTGACGGTGTAAGTCGTGGATGATGTGATGGTCGTTGGCGTTCCGCTGATGGCACCGGTGGAGGTGTTGAAGGTAAGACCACTGGGGAGCGACGGGGAAATCGACCACGAGGTGACTGTTCCACCGCTGGCGCTTGGGGTTGAGGTGGTCATGGCCGAGTCCTTCGTGAGCGTGAACGGGTTTCCACTGTAGACGATGGAGGATGGGGCGATGTCGTTGACGGTGATGGTGACGGTGGCGGTTGAACTACCACCGGTGTTGCTCGCAGTGACCGTGTATTGTGTGACGGACGACACCGCTGTTGGTGTTCCGCTGATGGCACCGGTTGAACTCGAGAACAGGAGACCTGCAGGCAGAGTTGGCGAAATGGACCACGAGATGACCGCACCTCCGCCGGCGCTTGGGGTGGCGGCGGTCATGGCCGTGCCCTTGGTCAAGGTGAACGGACTTCCGGTGTAGAGGATGGAGTACGGGGAAACATCGTTGACTTGGATGGTGACCGTGGCCGTACCGGTACCGCCGAGGTTGGTAGCGGTGACCGTGTAGTTGTTCGAAGCGGACACCGCAGTCGGTGTTCCACTGAGGACGCCCGTCGAGGTGTTGAAGCTAAGACCGGCTGGGAGCGACGGGGAAATCGACCAGGAGGTGACCGTTCCGCCGCTGGACGACGGTGTCAGCGTTGCCATGGCCGAGCCCTTGGTCAAGGTGAGTGAACTCGGGCTGTAGGCGATGACTGGAGCAGCGTCGTTGACGAGGATGGTGACCGTGGTGGTTGCACTGCCACCGGTGTTGCTCGCAGTGACGGTGTAGGTTGCTGCGGAGGTGATGGCCGTTGGTGTTCCGCTGATGGCACCGGTCGAGGTGTCAAAGGAGAGGCCGGCTGGGAGCGTAGCAGAAATTGACCATGAGGTTACTGCACCACCGCTTGAGGTCGGTGTGACCGTGGTCATGGCTGAGTCTTTGGTCAAGGAGAGGGTGCTCGGGGTGTAGGTGACGCCGGACGGTGCGATGTCGTTGACGGCGATGGTAACGGTGGCTGTACCGCTGCCTCCGGCGTTGGTCGCCGTGACCGTGTAGGAGGTAGAGGAGGAGACAGCTGTTGGTGTACCGCCGATTGCACCGGTGGACGTGTTGAAGGAAAGACCGGCTGGGAGCGTTGGCGTGATGGACCATGAGGAAACCGCACCGCCGCTTGCCGTCGGTGTGACCGTTGACATCGAGACGCCCTTGGCCAAAGTAAGTGAACTTGGACTGTAGGTGATCGACGATGGTGCGGCCATGTTGACCTGAATGGTCACAATGGCCGTTGCACTACCACCGGTGTTGCTGGCTGTAACCGTGAAGGACGTCGAAGAGGTGATGGCCGTTGGCGTTCCACTGATGGTTCCGGTCGACGTGTCAAAGGAAAGACCAGCGGGCAGCGCCGCAGAGATCGACCACGACGTGACAGCTCCACCGCTTGAGGTTGGGGTGATGGCCGACATGGTGACATCCTTCGTCAATGAAAGCGAACTCGGGGTGTAGGTGATGGAAGACGGGGCCACGTCATTGACGACAATGGACACGACCGTTGAGTTGCTACCGCCACCGTTCGTTGCGGTAACGGTGTAGTTGGCAACGGAGGTGATGGCCGTTGGTGTACCACTGATGGCACCGGTGGAGGAGTCAAGTGAAAGACCAGCGGGCAGCGACGGGGAAACCGACCACGTCGTGACCGTTCCACCGCTTACCGACGGCGTGGCGGTGGTCATGGCCACACCCTTCGTCAGGGTGAACGGACTGCCGCTGTAAGCAACACCAGAAGGTGGCGCATCGTTGACGGTGATGGAGATGGTTGCGGTTGCACTGCCACCGGTGTTGGTAGCGGTCACGGTGTACGAGGTGGAGGACGAGGTGGCTGTTGGCGTTCCTGAAATCGCACCGGTTGACGTCGAGAAGGAAAGACCGGCTGGGAGCGTCGGGGAAATCGACCAGGAGGTGACCGTTCCACCGCTGGAGGTGGGGGTAGCCGTGGTCATGGCCGTGCCCTTGTTGAGGGAGAATGGACTTCCACTGTAGGCGATGGTGTTTGGTGCTTCATCGTTGACCGTGATGCTGAGTGTAGCGGTATCGGTACCGCCGGTGTTGCTCGCAGTGACCGTGTATTGAGTGGTGGACGTGATGGCGGTTGGTGTTCCTGAAATCTCACCGTTGGTGGTGGAGAACGAAAGGCCAGCAGGCAGCGACGGGGAAATCGACCAAGAGGTGACCGTACCGCCGCTCACGGTTGGAGTGGCCGTGGTCATGGCCGTGCCCTTCGTCAACGTGAACGGAGTTCCGCTGTAGACGAGGGAGTAGGGAGAAACATCGTTGACCTGAATGGTCACCGTAGCCGTTCCGCTACCGCCGAGGTTGGTCGCCGTGACCGTGTAGGACGTTGAAGAGGAAACCGCCGTCGGGGTTCCGCTGATCGCACCGGTGGACGTGTTGAACGAGAGACCGGATGGAAGCGATGGAGAAACGGACCACGATGTCGCGGTTCCACCGGACGTGGTGGGCGTGTTGTTGGTCATCGCAACACCCTTGGTCAAGGTGATTGAACTCGGGCTGTAGGTGATGGACGACGGGGCTTCATCGTAAACAACAACGGTGACGGTGGTGGTTGCACTGCCTCCCGTGTTACTCGCAGTCACGGTGTACGTGGTGGCCGAGGTGACCGCCGTTGGAGTTCCTGAAATGGCACCGCTGGAGGTGTCGAAGGTAAGACCGGATGGGAGGGTCGCAGAGATGGACCATGAGGTGACGGCCCCGCCGCTGGACGTCGGTGTGACCGTGGTCATGGCCGTGTTCTTGGTCAGGGTCAGGGTGCTCGGACTGTAGGTGACAGAGGACGGGGCAATGTCGTTCACCGCGATGGTGACCGTGGCTGTACCGCTGCCTCCGGCGTTGGTTGCCGTGACCGTGTAAGCGGTTGAGGAGGAAACTGCTGTTGGTGTTCCGCTGATCGCTCCGGTGGACGTGTCAAAGGTAAGGCCCGCAGGGAGCGTAGGTGAAATGGACCATGAGGAAACGGGACCTCCGCTTGCACTGGGCGTCACCGTGGTCATGGCGACACCTTTCGCCAAGGTAAGGGAACTCGGACTGTAGGTAATGGACGACGGGGCGGCGATGTTGACTTGGATGGTCACAATGGCCGTTGCACTGCCACCGGTGTTGCTGGCGGTCACCGTGTACGAAGTGGATGAACTGGTGACGGTTGGCGTACCAGAGATCGCACCGGTTGAGGTCGAGAAGGCAAGGCCGGACGGCAACGACGGGGAAATCGACCATTGAGTAACGGCCCCCCCGCTGGTGGTTGGTGTTACGGTCGACATGGTCGTGCCCTTGGTCAACGAGAACGAGTTGGGGGTGTAGGTGATGGACGATGGAGCAACATCGTTCACCTGGACCGTAACCGTGGTCGTACCACTTCCACCGGCGTTGGATGCCGTGACCGTGTAGGACGTTGATGAGGTCACTGCGGTTGGGGTTCCGCTGATGACACCGGTGGAGGTGTCCATGGAAAGACCGGATGGCAAGGACGGAGAGACCGACCAGGATGTGGCAGCGCCACCGGTTGAAGTGGGTGTTACATTGGTCATGGCGACGCCCTTGGTCAACGTGAGTGAACTCGGACTGTAGCTGATGGAAGGTGCCTCGTCGTTCACCAAGATGGTGACGGTAGCGGTTGCACTTCCTCCGGTGTTGCTGGCAGTGACCGTGTAGGTTGCAGAGGAGGTGATGGCGGTCGGTGTTCCACTGATGGCACCGGTCGACGAGTCAATCGAGAGACCCGATGGGAGAGCAGGTGAGACGCTCCAAGATGTCACTGCACCACCGCTGGACGTTGGAGTGACAGCGGTCATGGCCGTGTTCTTGACCAGGGAGAGCGAACTCGGAGTGTAGGTGATGGAGGATGGAGCGATGTCGTTGACTACGATGGTGACCGAGGCGGTCGTGTTTCCACCGGTGTTGCTGGCGGTGATGGTGTAGGAAGCAGACGATGTGATGGCCGTTGGTGTACCTGAAATGGCACCGGTTGACGAGTCCATTGAGAGGCCGGCGGGAAGCGACGGCGAAACCGACCAAGAGGTCACAGGACCGCCGCTGGCGGTGGGCGTCACCGTCGTCATGGCCGTACCCTTGGTCAGCGTGAACGAGTTTGGACTGAAGGTCAAGGAGGAAGGCGCAACATCGTTGACCTCAATCGTGACATCTGCGGTGTCGGTACCGCCGGTGTTGCTGACCGTGATCGTGTAGGTTGCAGAGGACGTGATGGCCGTTGGCGTTCCACTGATGGCACCGTTTGAGGTCGAGAAGGTGAGGCCGGACGGCAACGTCGGGTAAATCGACCATTGGGTGACAACCCCGCCGCTGGAGGTTGGCGTCGCTGTTGTCATGCTTGTTCCTTTGGTCAGCGTAAACGAATTTGGGCTGTAAGCAATGACTGGAGCAGCGTCGTTCACGATGATGGTGACCGAGGCGGTCGTGCTACCACCGGTGTTGCTCGCCGTAATGGTGTAGGAAACAAACGACATAATGGCCGTTGGTGTGCCTGAAATGGCACCGGTGGACGAGTCAAGGGCCAATCCTGCTGATAGCGATGGAGAGACGGACCACGTGGTGATGGTTCCACCGCTTGACGTTGGAGTCACCGTCGTCATGGCCGTGCCCTTGGTCAAAGTGAACGAGTTCGGACTGTAGGTCAAGGAGGAAGGGGCGATGTCGTTGACCGTGATGGTCACCGTTGCCGTGGTGCTTCCACCGGTGTTGCTTCCGGTAATCGTGTAGCTGGAAAAAGAGGAGACGACCGAAGGCGTCCCGCTGATCGCACCTGTGGAGGAGTCAATCGAAAGCCCGTTTGGCAGAGAAGGAGAGATGGACCAGGTGGTGATGGTTCCACCGCTTGACGTTGGAGTCACTGTTGTCATCGCCGTGCCCTTGGTCAGGGTGAACGCGTTCGGGCTGTAGGAAATCGTAGTTGGTGCGATATCGTTGACCACGATGGTAACGTCATCGGTCGTGCTGCCACCGGTGTTGGAGGCGGTGACCGTGTAGGTCGCAGAAGAGGTAACCGCTGTTGGGGTTCCACTGATGGCACCGGTGGACGAGTCCAACGTGAGTCCAGCAGGAAGGGTCGGGGAAACCGACCAGGTGGTGATCGCGCCACCGCTGGCGGTGGGTGTCACCGTCGTCATGGCCGTCCCCTTGGTCAAGGTAAACGAGTCCGGGCTGTAGGTCAGTGAAGAAGGAGCGATGTCGTCAACCACGATGGTAACGTCATCGGTCGTGCTGCCACCGGTGTTGGAGGCGGTGACCGTGTAGGTCGCCG
>JASLVM010000015.1 GCA_030741355.1 Candidatus Poseidonia sp.
ACGTGATCGGTGACATCAAGATAGGCCTCGTCGATGCTCGCTTTTTCAAACAGGTCGGCCACCTCATTGAGAACCGACATCACTTTTCGACTCGCCCTGCTGTACAATCCCCGTGTTCCACGAATGTAGATGGCCGGTCCAAAAGGGGTGGCAGGGCACCGACGCCAAGCCTCAGAAACCGGCATCGCTGAACGGATGCCATAAGCCCTGGCCGCATAGTTACAGGTTGAAACAATTCCACGGCCACGGCCCTGTTTCGGGTCCGAACCAATGATGAGAGGAACGTTGTCATCAAACCCGTGATGCAGGGTTTCAACCGCAGCAAAGAAAGCATCCAAATCGCAATGGATGATGATCCTTGGACCATCTTTACCATGACCGCTACCTTCCTCCACCACGCATCACCAACGTCGCCAGAGGTGTTTGAACTTGATGTGCAGGTTCAGTTCAACCAAGGGGTCTTCACAAGGATAGATGACCTCATTCACCGACCTTCAATGATTCATATGAGGCATCAACAAACAACGGATCACCTCGAAACCGGTGTAATTCAGCGGCAGCGAGGCATTGACCCCAGCGCTCTCCAACCTGTACGGGGTCAACTCTACCATCTGAGCGGGCCCGGGCGTGCAGGGAAGAGCATGCGATGCGTTGCTGAACATTGGGTCGCTCATGCATTGGCTCAGGGAGAAGTGGTCCATTGGGTGGATGGTGCCTGCCGAATTGACCCATCTCGATTCATCCCCCGTTTGGAAATGTTGGGAGTGGACGTGGAAGCCTGCCTCGCACGATTGTACTTGAGTCGGGGATTCACCCTTCACCAGTTGGACCGACAAATTGAGCGACTGCCCCACGAACTTGCCATCACGCGCGCACCCATGGTCGTGATTGACGGTTTGCTTGCCATGCACGGCGATGACGCCGTCTCAAGACTCGAATCCAGAACCCTGTTACGGAGACATGTGGGTATTTTGCGGCAACTTTCGGGCCAGCATCACGCCGCCGTCATCGCCATAACGGGTTCATCTTCTTCGCCACACGTTGACCCACGATTGCTTCAACACCTTCATCGCCACGCGCAAAATCATCTGAAGGGTTCATGGAACGGAGGACGAAGACGAAGAAGGCTGTACCTTCGGCATGTTCGCTCGGGACTTCGAGGACATTGGCGGCCCTTCGAAAGCCCTGCTCAAACACACTTTCGTCTCACAGAACGAAAATTCAATCGGTGGACAGTTCATCCATCGGTTGGTGTCCTGACCCTTCAGCATCAGGACGAGTAAATTCCAGGAGACTCGGTTGTCGACCGTCCTGCCGAAGACGTTCGGTGGTCCAACCGAATGGAGCAAGAAGAGCCCAAATCGCTCGCTCGGCAAGTTCACCATAGTGAATCTTGCATCCGGAGAGGGAGCCTTTGGAAGTCTCGATTTCTTCGGCTAAACGAACTCGCTGCAGGGGTTCGGTTGACGACTTATCCACGACGGTGTATCGCACCTTTCCACCCGGCGGAACAACATAGCCCCGTTCATGCGCCCGCATGAGCGCTGCATACGTCAAATTCTTCACCCGGTAATTGGCCAAGTCTTGAGTGGTTCTTCGTGTGATGACAAGGTCCACGAGTGGAACATCCCCTGCGTCCAACCGACGAAGTTCACTCCGGAGGTGGTTCAGCACCGACCGTTGAGTCGCAAGCGAAGGGAGACCTTTGGTGCGGTTACCCTCCGCTAGAATCTCCAAACCTTTCCGTTGCAATTCTCTCACCCAACGGGGTGTAGAATGCTGTCGCAATTCAATCCCTCGAACCTTGAAATCCTCGCCCGTGTAGGCCCAATATTTCGTCAAGGAACCCGAACCGTGCATCCTGCTCGGGAGAAACGCAATGAAATCGTAGTGAGCCTCAAACTCCAGTGGAATACCAACATGTTCGGAAATGCGTTCAGCAAAAGCCTCGGCCGCTGTGCGCTGCTGTTCAGGAGAACGACCTCTCGTATCGGAGAGCCAAACACAATCCACGATGGCATGAAGCACATCCCATCCATCTTCTTGAGCGGTTTCAATCGTGCTCAACAAAAGGTCCCGAGACCATGCGCAGATGGCTTCGTGAGCCTCGATGCGACCAAAACGAGCATTGCGGTAACCGGTGTATCCAAAACACGTCACAAGCAGCCATTTCAAGGCGTTTTGTCGCAAATCGTAGGCATCCCCTTTGTGTTGCCGCAGACCTTTCAAAACCCGTCTTCGCTCAATGATGGGAGCGACCACACGTCCAAGGAATCCGTGCGTTCGGCCGCAGGTATGCATGTTGAGACCTGGTACAGGGAGCGCCTTTTCGTTAGCAAGTGGAAAGAGACCATGGCCGAACCTCGACATGACGGTTCGTTCCCGAAACTCCTGCGCAGCTTCACGAGGATGCAAGGGCACCACGCCATGTTCCGAGGCGGAGGGAGGAGCTTGGCAACAGGAACAGTTGAGCGTCTCAGGAGAAATATTACGTGTGGCAATGATGCTGGGAAAGAGACTCGCAAAGTCAAGTTCAATCACGGAAGCGTGGACGCCTGGGCGGCTGTCCAGATACAAACCACCTCGATCCGCATGAAGAAGGTCCAGCGCCGATTTGGTGTCTTCCGGACGATTTTTCTTCCACGGCACCAAGACCCCGTCATCCATGGCCACCCGCATTTGTATAGCGCTGATGACCGAACCTGGAGAAAGACGAGAGATGACCTGTGCTGATTGACGAGAATGTTGTGCCAGTTCAAACAGGCCTGCGAGCCCACCTTCGTTGACGATGAAGCTGTTTTTCACGTCAAGGTGAAGGCGACCCTTGAGGAAGAAAGCACCGTGCCGGTGTCGTGTTTGTCCGTAGGAATGAATGGTGCGTTGGCCGGTCGATTGACGCAACGGCTCTGAAGTTCGCCCGAGAACAAGTGGGAAGTGGTGTGCCTTGGTCTGTTCAACCAACCATGGAAACCAGCGTTGGTCGCCACCTGCGGTCAACACGATGTCAGGGTCTATTCTGTCAAAAGCCGTTTGAAAAGCGCTGAGAAGGGATGACAGTGAATCGAATTCACGGCGTTCAAGCGTGCACAATGTCGTCTTTTGGGAAGGGGAAATCCCCGGCTCTTGAACGGTTTCCAGCCAAATCCGTTCAACAACATCCCCTTGCTCGGGAAAACCTCCACGCTGCTCAAATTCAAGAGCGAGACGAACAACATGAAACGGGGGATACATGTCATCGCCGGTCAAGGGTTCAGGCACCGGTTCAAGATGAGACGGATGTGAAGGACTCCAACGCACCCGTTGAAACGGCATGCAAGCGTGTTCATTTAGAAATCGTTGAGCCAGATGAGCGTCGACCGAGTAGAGTTTGTACCGATGAAAATCTCCCCTTGCTTCGATGTGTTCTGCAAGCGCCCGGAGGTGTTGGTAAGAGCGAAGGGTGATGGTAAGAACTTCAGATTGCCCTTCTGCCTCCAAATCCAAACGCGCTCGCGTGGAAAAGATGGTTCCAATGCCAAAACGCTGATGCAATTCGGGTTGATTCAACCAGTGCTCCAAACGATCAAGCCAACGGTGTGAGGCGTGAACATGAAGCACAGGTTGCCAAGGAAGGATACACCCGTGGGCCTCGCCTTGGTCGTCAACAATCCATGCCACCATACCGTTACGTGTTTCGTTCTCGTGAACATCCAACAACCATCCTTCAATCATGTCGATGCCGTTCCTCAAGCGCTTGTACTCGTTCTGAAAGTTGGTTGATTTGCACCATCAAGCCAACCATCATGCTGAGAACCGTAGGCTGCCAGGTGTTCACCGCTGGAAGCATACCGCCCGCCGCACGTCGCTCCCGCACCGCATCCAAAAGCGCATCAAAAGCGGCGCAGTCAACGGATGAAAGGGCCCGACGGTAAGGCGCTAAATGCTGCAATTCATGTTCTACACGCGTTCGCCATGGCGGCACACTTCGACCCATACCCCCACGAGACTCAAGGCGGAAGGGATGCTTATTGCAGACCCAGTTGTTGAAAGTGAAAGTGCTACAAGAAGGCCTTGTTCACAACGAAATCACAAGGTCGGTCATCAAGCGCATCCATCACGTTGGTGGCGATGTCCATGCCGACCCGACCTTGAGCCTCCACCGTGGATGCACCAATGTGGGGCGTTCCATGGAAATGTTCCATCTGAAGAAGCGGGTGGTCGGGGTCAACAGGCTCGTTTTCAAACACATCCAGAGCGGCCGAGGTGAGCGTGCCCGATTCGAGGGCTTGGAGAACAGCGTCTTCATCGACGATACCTCCCCTCGCACAATTGACGATGTGACTGCCACAGCGTGAACCGTCCTTCCCAATGTGCGGCATGGAGGCCAAGCGTTCGGCGTTGACAAGGTGGTGAGTTTCCTCGGTCAAATTGCAGTGAATCGAGATGTGGGTGCAGTTGGAGAACAACGATTCGAGGGTTTTGTGGAGGCGAGTGCCTTGTGATTTCGCAACTTTTGGAGGGAGGTAGGGGTCGTAGGCATGAATTTCCATCCCGATGGCTTGTGCCACGCGGCCGACCGATTGCGCAATTCGTCCAAAACCAATGAGACCGAGCGCTTTACCAGAGAGTTCTGAACCCTTCATGGCCTTCTTTTCCCACTTCCCATCTCGGAGACTTCGATCGGACCGAGGAAGATGACGAATGGATGCCAACAAGTGACCCAAGGTCAGTTCAACAACCGATTGGGTACTGGCCCGAGGAGCGTTGACCACCTTGATGCCCTTGGACCCAGCCGTCATGAGATCGATGTTGTCAACGCCAACACCTGCCCGTCCGATCACCTTCAATCGGTCGCCCGATGCTTCCAACACTTCTTTGGTGAGTTTCGTGGCGCTTCGGACGATGATGGCGTCGAAAGATTCCAAAGCACCGTTGAGCAATTCATCTTTCTCGAGGTGCTTGACAACGACATCATGACCTGCTTTTTCGAGACGTGCGACCGCCTTTTCATCCATCCCGTCCGTGACGGCAATCGTTGCCATGGCCCGAACAGAACCCGAAGGCGTTAGAACATTCGGTTTGGGCGAAACGGAACCGTTGTTTTCAACAACCCCTAGCGAGTGGGCGGGATGAGGAAGCACCGTGGAGTCCGAAATGCAAGAGCTACTTTGGGGCGCAGGAATCTTGGCGCTGCCCCTCATTTTGGCTCTTCCAATGCGGCTTGCATGGCAATTTTGGGTGGGTGTTGGACACGAAGTCTCAGAATACCGGACCGTGGTTCGACAAATCCTTGATTCGGGACATCAAGTGGCTTCATTTTCTCAAACGTTGGACGATATTGCCCGCAACCTTCGCATCCCACCAGCCAAGCAACGACTCATTGAAGCCGAAATGCTCCATCCGCTCACGCTTTCCCACTTTCTGTTGTTGCCTGCACTGCTCATTCTTCCTCTTTCCGCCATCATGGCCCTACCGCTCGTGCTGATCGGTTTTCCATTCATGCTCTTCATGGAGTACCTCTTGATTCGGAAACGACTCCTGATTTGGAGCCTGAAAACCATCGAGCGATTGATGCACTGGCAGGTGATTCACATTCCAAAACCCCACCGTGGAAGTCGAGAACAACGCAAATCGTTGACGGAGTTTTCACAACACATTGAGCACTTTAATTACGTGCCACAGGCCGCTTTTTTGGGATTGTTTGCCTGGCTCATCGTCCATTGGGTCTTCAACCTGGATTCGTTGATTGTTGAACTGGTCGTTTCCTCCTTCCTCTACATGGTTCTCCTTTCGGTCTTGTCGGTATTGAACACCGCTTTCGAAGCGGATTTGGTCTTTGTCGACCCTGCCAAAGGACGCCTCGTTCCCGTAAACCAATGGCTTGAAGGCGTCCTCAACCCCATTGTTGGCATCGGTCTTCTCTTCTTGCTCGGCCGTAATCTGCTTGAGGAATCACGAGATGTGGGTGGGAATCCCGTCCTCTTCGCTACGGTCGTGCTCACGCTTCTCTACGGCGCGGCTATTGTGGGCATTTCGTATCGCTGGGGCTACTCGTCTTGGCGGGGTGAACGTGTTCGCCACGATTTCGAAGAACAGGTCATTGAAAACTTGGAACCGCTCTCTTACGATTTAACCCGCTCCAAGGGTCGTATCGATTTCAATGTCCGAATGGGAATGAACGAGCGTCTGTCGGCCTTTGAGTCTGGAATTAATCAACAACTGACGTTTGAAGAATTGCAAAACCTCCCAACCATTCCCAAAGACACCAAAGCCCCGAAGAACCCACTCAAGAAGTAGGTTTAATCGAGCCACGGGATGCTTTCAGGAAGTTCGCCGAAAAGATTGGCTGGAATGGCGGTTTTGATCTTTGAAACACCGCCCAGTTTGGCGGCCGTCTCTTCTTGCCACACACGGAAGGTTTCAAACGAGGACATGGAGAGAATCGGGTTGTTCTTACGATTCCAATCCAAAGGCATCATGGTGGTACCGGGCGGGTCGTGTCCCGAACAGACCACGGTGTGTCCCTCAAAGCGGTCCAAAACGGAAAGCGCATCCCAGTGGACCTGAACACGGCCGCTCGGGAGATCATCTCGACCGACACCGCCATCCCCGTTGAAGAGGAAATCTCCCGTCATCATGTAGCCGGGGACGTGGACGATCATGGAATCGTTGGTGTGGCCAGGAGCGGAGTGGAATTGAATGGGAATGGAACCAAGCATGATTTTCTCCTCGTCATCCACGTGCATGGAAACGCCAAGACTCGCAGTTTCGGTGGACATCACGTACTCGCAGCCAAATTGTTCACGCAAAGTGAAACAAGCGGTGATGTGGTCTGCGTGTGTGTGGGTGGCAATGGCATAAACAAGCTTCAATCCTTGCTCGTTGAGCAGGGAAGTGTAGTGGTCCATGAAATCGTAGACCGGGTCAACCAAGGCCGCTTCTTTGGTGGCCTCGTCCACGATCAGATAGGTCATGGCCCAGACTCCCTCGTTCAATTGTTCAAACCGCATGGTGAGAGCCACCCATTGGACTGATTTGAAGTTTCACAAAATACACCGATGATTGGATGCGAGTCTTCATGACGCCGAACGGATTGGCAGACACATGCACCCCTCTGAAGTCGTGTACCTCGAACACGACGGAAAGGTCCTGTTGGTCAACGATGAAGGCCAAGGTCCCAAACGGCCTGTTCAAGGTCGATTGGAAGGCGATGAGTCGATACGGTTTCCTACAAAACAGGAAATCGAAGGCATGGGAATTGACTTCATCGAAAAGGAAACCCTTGTCCTGCGCTATGGCCAGGAGACGTACCTCGTGGTGAAAGCCTACCCCAAGTTGGATTGGCCCGTGCATTGGGCATGGAAGGACAAATGTGCATCGGACAACGCGGTTCACCCTGTTGTCAGGGATTCGATTTATCGCTCAATCCATCGGCTTGTCTCAAAAGTGATGGTCTGCAACGACGGTGGACATGTCTTGATGGGCAAGGTTGAGCGAGGGCATTTCAGAGGGTTTTGGACGCTCCCTGGCGGCTATATGGACCACAACGAACACCCTGCAGTTGGCTGTGTTCGAGAAACCCTTGAGGAACTGGGTCTTTCCATTGTTCTTGACGATGTGGAACCCGTCGTCACCCAACATGTCTTCAATGACGAGGGGATTTCCTTCGTATCCTTCACCTATCGAGCCACCTGGAACGGGGATTTGGATGAACTCACGCTCCAAACCGAGGAAATCTCAGAGGCAGCTTGGTTCACACCAGAAGAAGCCCACGGACAAGCCGTCTCGCATTTTGACCGGGAAGCCTTGAGAAGCCTGCTCTAAATCAAAGGCCCAATTGTTTCCGTGCAGCATCAAGAGCATCGTTCAGTCCTTCTGCATGCGAACCGCCACCTTGAGCAAAGGTTGGCCGACCACCACCGCCACCTCGGATGTGAGAGGAAATCGAACGAAGCAAATCCACTGCATTGTATCGCTCACTCGCGACGGTGTTCTCCGTGATACCAATCATCAATTTCCCACCTCCATCCTTTGAACCAAGTACGGCCAACGTCGGGTTGGAGGCATCGAGGGTCAGTTCCTTGAGCATCGTGGTCATGGATTTGAGATCTCCATCAATTTCCATCACCACCACACGAACACCATCAACCTCCGAGGAAGCATCGCCCCCTCCCGTGGTCCTCAGACGCACGATTTCAGATTCCAAATGTTCAATCAACTTCCGTTGTTCTTTCCATTCTTTGAAGAAGCGAGACGCAGCTTTGGGCAAATCGTCCCCGTGAACACCGAACACTTCGCTCGACTGGCGCACCAGTTCGTCCTGAGACCTCGCATAAGCCAAGGCAGCCTCGCCAGCAACGACGTGCAATCGCTCCACGCCGTCCTGGACTGCCGAGGAACGGACGATTCGAATGGAACCGATTTGCCCCGGCTCATCATGATGCGTTCCACCGCAAGCTTGGATGTCATGGTCGGCGATTTTCAAGATTCGAATCGAATCTCCTTTGGGTGCGCCTCCTTGATAGAGGTCAAAACCATGAACGAGGTCAGCATCACGACGGTTCAACTCGGTTTTCTCCGTCGAACGCACGTTGCTGAGAACCGCATTCGCCATGTCCTCCATAGCGTCAAGGTCATCCCGAGTCAAGCGATGAAAGTGGGTGATGTCCAGTCGCCCACTCTCAACCGTGAGATGAGAACCTGCTTGGAAGATGTGCGGGCCGAGAAGGCGTCGAGCAGCACCCCCAACGATGTGGACTGCGGTGTGATGGTCCATCAGTTGCTTTCTCCGTTTCCAATCGAGACGGCCCTCAACCTCTTCTCCAGACTTGAGGGCGCCATCGGTGAAATGTACGATCACATCACCCACTTTTTGTGTGTCGAGAACCTCAACCACCGCTTGCTTGTGGTGAAGTTGCCCTCGGTCTCCCTCTTGACCGCCACCTTCTGGATAGAACAATGTTGATTCCAAAACAACGGCATGCGTGGCCGCTTTCGGGCCGTGTCCATCTGCTGGAAGACAGTCGAGAACCTTGCTGTTGAAACGTTGAGAATAAGCGTCCTCGTAGTAAAGCGGGGTGGTGGCCGGTTGACCGTTGACCTCGAGAACATCACCTTCACTGCTCGAGGCCTTGGCCGCATCTTTGGCCATACGGGCATGACGCTCAGCCATTTCTGCGGAGAAACCGGTCCGCAAGACGACGTCACCCCAGCCCGCACTGCGAGCCAAGGTGATGGCCATGTCGGGTGCCAAACCGTGGGAATCGTTCATGGTGAAGAGAAGTTCATCTGGAATTTCAGCAGCGTTTTTCGAAAGGGACTTGAGTTGGGTCTGAATAACGTTCGTCCCCTTTCTCAACATTTCGACGTACCGCTCCTCTTCCAAAGCAAGAATGGTGAGCAAGCCGTCGCGAGTTTGTTTGTTGAGTAAACCTCCGAGGTTGACATCGAGGTGATGTGTAGCCAGCGCCGAGAGCGACACGTCAATGTCCAATTCATCCCTCATCCGTAGAACTCGGCGTGCAAGCATACGCGCAAGATATCCGGCTTTTGCATTGGACGGTACCAATCCATCACCGAGCATGTTGCACAGCGCATGAAGGTGGTCGGGGATGGCGTAAATGTTCGCCAGTGGCTCCGTGATGGACGAAAATTGCTCACCGGTGACGTCGACACCTCGCTCGGCAAGTTTCTGCAAAAAGATGTTGACCAACTTCTCACCGTCAACACCTGCCTCGATGTTCATGATGCCGTTCAATCTTGACATTTCACTGAGGAGACGGTCCAAATCCAGCGAAGGCCATTGTTTCGCTACACTGTCAAAGCCGGACAGTTGTTTCAACCAAGCGACGGTTTCGGGATAAATCGCCTCGTAAATGGTAGGGGTTCCGGCTGCTGCCCAGCAAAACCGCTCCAGCCCATAGCCCGTGTCGATGATTTGTAGCGGCATCGTTCGGTACCGATCGCCTTTGAGTTCCACCGTTCCATCAGGATGTTCTTCCATGTCCATGAAGACCAGCGTGGCCAACTCCAAACCACCGACAATCACTTCCACTGCAGCACCGGCGTTTCCACCGCCACACCAAGGATTCTCCACATAGGTGATTTCAGTTGCATCAATGCCGAAGGTCTCGGTCAACATCCGATGGCAATGCTCAACACATTGCTCCATCCAGTAAATTTCGACGCCTTCGTCAGGCCGATTGAAAACATGGTGAGCCATCATCTCAAAGGTGGTTAAATGACGGCCAGACCGGCCAACAGCATCCACGTCAGTGAGACGTATGCACGGTTGAGAAACAGCCAACGGGTTGGCAGGTGGTTGAACAGAACCGGAAGTAACATGCGGCTGAAAATCAGCAATGGAGGCGATGGTCAGGTGAATATCGTCCCGCCAACGTGCAAGCACCGGGTAGGGTTCGATGCGGACGTGTTCCCTGTCCACAAAAAAACCGAGAAAAGCCTCCCTCATGGCGTCCTTCAGCGCTTTTCCACGCTGTTCGAATCCGTCGATAAGTGGTGCACCGATGAAGGTGTACTCATCCTCTGGGGTGTCGCCACAGGTATCTCTGGCTTGGTCGCTGGTCCAAAACCAAAGCGAAGTTACTCGGCACTGCTTCCGAACATAGCCGTTGTCGTGAAAGACGGCTAAATCAATCGGTGGCAATGACATGCAGTGGGTCCCCCAAGTTGGATGGTCTTTCCAAGCAGAGACCCCCCTTCAAGGCTGTGCTGACGGACACAGTGAAACACCTGATTGTGAAAAGCCTCAAATCTCATCGTTATGACCGAGTCGTATGGACCAAGCATGGCGTGACCACCTCGAAGACGAGGGTGACGGCACCATGCGCATACGGGCTCACGGCAACATGAAGGTCGATGCTCGGTTGATCACCGATGCAGCCCACATGAAACAGCATGCAGATGACAGGGGGCCTGAACAACTCGTCAACACCGCCTCATTACCAGGGGTCGTCGGCGAAGCATGGGCCATGGCTGATTGGCACTTTGGCTACGGATTTCCCATTGGAGGCGTGGTGGCAACCGATACGGAATACGGCGATGCAGGTGGCGCCATTTCCCCCGGCGGCGTTGGCTTTGACATCAATTGTGGTGTCCGATTCATGGCCCTTGATGCGACGGCCCAAGACATTCCCAACCTCAAAAAATTAGCCGGAAGGCTCGCTGGTCGCATACCCGCTGGCGGTTCAGGCAAAGGAGGTATTGACATCACATCGTCTGACTTGAGAGACATTTTGCAACGAGGAGCCCATGCTGCTGCTGACCTCGGTCATGGACACCACGCCGACCTGGCCTTTTTGGAGTCAAACGGCCTGTTGGAGACCCAAGAGGCCAGTCTTTCCCAGCGTGCGCTAGAACGGGGGATGAAATCCCTGGGAACGTTGGGAAGTGGCAATCACTTCTTGGAACTGCAAACCGTAGGAAGCGTCGTTGATGAAGCCACAGCAAAGGCTTGGGGTTTGTACGAGGACCAAGTGGTGGCGATGATTCATTCGGGTAGCCGCGGCCTGGGACATCAGGTTTGCACGGACCATGTTCGCAATTTGGAAGCATCCTACAAACTTACAGAAGGCATGTGGGTGAATGAAAAATGGGACTATGCTTTACCTGACCGGCAGTTGGCTGCCGCTCCGGTTCATTCTGCAGAAGGACAAGCCTATCTCGATTCCATGAACGCCGCTGCTAACTTTGCTTTTGCCAACCGTGCCGTGTTGGCAGATCGGCTACGAACCGTCCTCAAACTTGAAATGGGCATTGATGGAGAAGCCACGACGCTGTACGATGTCGCTCATAACATCGCCAAGATGGAAACGCATGTCATCCACGGAAAATCATGTTCTTGTTGTGTACACAGAAAAGGCGCAACTCGTGCCTTTGGTGGCGACCATGCAGATGTAGGCCCTCAATTTGCATCAACCGGCCAACCGGTGATTGTTCCCGGCGACATGGGGAACGGGTCTTGGATCATGGCAGGGCCAACACAGGGCAACAACATGGCCTTCGGTTCATCATGCCACGGTGCAGGAAGAGCCCTTTCTCGCAGCCAAGCCAAAAAGACGCTTGATGGAAAGCTGTTGAAGCGTAGTCTTGAGGAACAGGGGATTCGGGTACACGCCTCAACGCCAAACGTCCTCGCCGAGGAGGCTCCCGACGCTTACAAAGACGTTGACGAGGTGATTCGACTGACGGCTCAAGCTGGGCTTGCTCGGCCAGTCGCACGAATGAATCCACTTGCGGTCATCAAAGGATGATCACATGCAGACTTCCATCATTCCCTGACCGGGGATGGTGGGGGCCGCACCGCTGTGGACGCCATCGGGCTCTTCCACAATCACGCTTAGCAGCGTGTTGACCAATTCTTTCAGTTCATCGACTTGGTGTTGAAGTTCTTTCACCCGTCGTTGCATCTCATCATTTTGTTGTTGCTTACGCTCCATCTGCATCCCATCTGAGAAGTTGCCTTCTCATTATGGAATTTGAAAAATCGCCTCTTATACATTGAGGTATAAGGAGAGAAAATATGGCTCTTTTTTCACTCAACAAAAAAGCGGATGGTGGAGCCACCGGCGAGATTTGAACTCGCGACCTCCTCATTACCAATGAGGTGCTATACCCCTAAGCCACGGTGGCAGTGGTCGGGCCACCAGCCAAGCGGATATAATCGCTTCGCGAATCAAGTCATCATGCCGACAGACGGTACAAGGACCAAGCACCACCTTGTATCCCGCCGGGCACGGATACGGGAACGTCACGTGTTTCGAGTAAATCCCAGGACGACATGTTTCCGTTAAACTTCGTTTCCGGTGCGAGAAGGACATAATCAATCGTAGCCGCATGTTCCTCCATTAAACCCGGGGCTTCATCGGGAGTTGCCCACAGACCGTTCACGTTCATCGAACCCTCGATATCGAGGTTTGTTTTGATGACATACAAATGGTGCATGGCCATGGATTCTGGGGCGATCAGAAGCACAGTATCGTCATCATCATTCCACGATTCAGCCAAACGTTCGCCTGCGTCTTCTGACCAAATTTGATGACCGACCAACGTGGTGAACAGCAAGAAGGGGAGAACGAGAACAATGGCTCGAAGTGAATGTCGTGTTTCTGCCTCTGGCTCATCGTCTTCGAACACGTCACTCCAACGTAACAACGCCACCAACGGTATGAGGAGCAAGGTGGCGTAACGACCGTTGTTGCCCAACACCACCATGACATGAGCCAAACTCATGTTCCAAAGGGACGCCTCCAGCGTCCAAAGGGTGGCAATGTACGCCACAAGACCGGCCAAGACGCCGCTGATATAGACCACGAGCATGGTCAAACCGGGCCCACGGGCTGCGCGTAAACGGGCCCAACGATGCACGAAGAACGGCCAAAGAAGACAACCCATCAACAAATACAACACCACCGTGTCGAGAAGGGCAAAGAGCGAGGCGATGACAAAATTGAGCGGTTGTTGGCCGATGATGGAGAAGGTACCTGTTGAGGAAATGAACCCAACGAACATGACGCCGAGGTACACCAGAACAAACGTCAGCAAACCCATCGACCAAGGATTTCCGAGGTATTGACCCTCCCCGGTGTACGAACCAGAACGATTCAACATCACCCAGGCTTCGGTGAGCCCGAGCATCACCAACCAAACGACGAGCGAAGCCATTGGCGAGAATCCTTTCCAAACCATGACCAAGAGCACCGAAGTGGCCATGAATCCACCGTTCAATCGCTGGTGGGCAGTGGATTCACCGCGATTGAACCAAAATCCAACCACACCCAGCCCCATCAACAGAGCAAGGGGGGCCTCATCGTACCCTCTGCTCGTTGAGAACATAAGGACTGGACTCAGCATCAGTAAAGCCCCCCATAACGGTTCGAAACGAACGGTCGAGCTCTGATGTCGAGGGCGACAAGACACCACGGCGGCGACCAAAACCAAGGAGGCGAGAGCGGTGATTTTCATGGCGGCCTCGCTGGTGTTCCAAGGAGGGATATAGCCGTCGTATACCGTACTTGAGTTGACACTGGATGAACCGGCGATTCTCGGTGACCCCCACGCCAAATCTTGACCCTCCGACGTTTCGTCATTCAAGGCATTGAGACGAACATGTGCATCCAAACCAAGGTCGCTATGAAAAGCAGCGTAGCCGTGAAGGAGGATGCCGAGAACCAAGAGGATCGCCCATCGTCGGTGGCGAAGGCCTTCTTCCTGCTCCATGTCATGCACCACCTATCGTTTCGTCATGGAGGTTGTGGTTATGGCGCCGAGAGAGAGATTTGAACTCCCGAGGGAACGGGCCCACGCGATTTCCAGTCGCGCGCACTACCAGGCTATGCGATCTCGGCTCTAACCCGCCGAACCCCACTTCTCGTTTAATCATCACCCTCCGGACGAGAGAAATGAAAGCACGGGAGCGAAAGGACTCAAAGGGGCGAAGTGCAGCCAAACAACATGGCCGAGGCGGCGGATTCCCAGGTGGATGCGACGCCCCCTTCAACGACGCTACCGTTTCGGATGGCTGAGATGACGCTCTCTCGGCCGATACCGCCCCAATACCCCTTCGCTGATTTGCTCAATACGCTGCGCATAGAATGGACGTTTCACACCAAACTTCTCCGAGAGGAATGGAAGCGAGAACACTACATCGCCGTAGCTTTTGGAGTACTTGCGCTGTGTTTAGGTTCGATCTCGACCGAACTTTGGGATGGAGGAAACGCAAGCATCACCGGACTGGATGGCATCTTAGCCATCAACGGCTTCCAATTCTTCCAAATGTTGGTTTCCATGATTTGTTGGGGGTGGTTTGTCTATCAAGCCTGGATGCTCTTTCCTGTTATGCGCGTCCATGCCATGTCTTTGCTCGTCATGTGGAACGCCTTGTATGGGGCGCAGATTTTCTTCCATCGCAACAACGCATCGTTCCCAATGTCGCTCAATTTGGCCGACATGATGGAAGGAACGCTCGTTCTGCTCATCGTCTTCTTCTTTCTCTTCTTCTTTTGGAAAGCCGTTGTCGAGACGAGAGACTTACACGTCGAGGTCCACCATCTCCACGAGGATGTTCGTGTCATGGAAGAAAGCCTTGCCGAACATTCACTTCGTGGTTGGACAGCGATGTTTGGCGCGTGGGTGTTGCTCATCACCGTATCATCTTGGGCAGGACTTCACCATATTGCCTCTTACGGTGAATCCAACATCGGATACCTTGTGCTCCACTTGCTCACTGGAATCCCCGCCGTGCCCCTCCTCCTCTTCGTGCTGTGGTACCCGCAACGAATGCTCGGCAACCAGACCAGTGTTCGCACGCGAGCGGCGGTTGACGCAGCCCTCGAAATGTCTGGGGAAGCGCCCCAAAAAGCGAACAAAGCCTCGAGTTGTCCCGAATGTGGCCATGCTTCCAAGGTCACCCTCAACGCATCGGGAGAATTGGCACACCCTTGCCTTTCCGCAGGTTGCAATACCCTCGTTGTCGTGGGAGCATCATGCCCGACTTGCAGCGCTTCCATGCCCAAGCGTATCGCCTGTCCAGCATGCGGCGTGAATGCGCCCGCCATGGATTATTTACCCGACCAGGAGGCTTGGTGAATGCTCAAGAATTGCAGAAATGATTTCCCAACACTCCAAGGAGATTCCCCTCCGGCTTACCTCGATAACGCCTGCGTCACGCTCAAACCTCAATCCGTGATTGACAGCATCCAGCGCTACTATACCGAAACGCCGGGGTGTGGCGGGAGGTCCGTCCACAGGTACGGCACAGCGGTATCAAAGTCCGTTGTTGATGCAAGAAACAAATTGGGGTCCTTCCTCAATGCGGCCACCCCGAACGAAATTGTGTTTACCCGCAACGCAACACATTCGATCAATCAAATCGCTCACGGCATGAAGTGGAACAAGGGCGATGTGGTGCTGACTTCTGACCGAGAGCACAACTCGAACCTCGTGCCTTGGCTCCAACTTGAACAAGAGCAGGGCATTGACCACAGGGTCGTACCGAGTTTGTCGGACAATGCCTTCGACTTGGAAGCCTTTGAATCGGCTTGTGCCGAAGCAGGTGACCGGTTGAAAATGGTCGCAATGAGCCATGTTGGAAACCTCGACGGCGTGGAGATACCCATCGCAGAAGTCACCAAAATCGCCCATGACCATGGTGCACTTGTGGCCATTGACGGGGCCCAATCGACACCGCACATGAACGTCGATGTTCAAGCGCTGGACATTGACTTCCTCTCGTTCTCCATTCACAAGATGTGCGGGCCATCCGGCATGGGAGGATTGTGGGGCCGATACGATTTGTTGGATGGGTTGCGAACCATCCAATCGGGAGGTCAGACCGTCTCCTCTTCCACTTACACCGATGCGACATGGGCAAAACCACCCGCCCGATTTGAGGGTGGACTCGGAAACTTTTCTGGTATGATGGCTACAGGGGCAGCTATTGATTACCTCGCAGGCTTGGACATGAACGCCGTTCACGAGCATGAAATCAAATTAAACCGAATCATGACGGACGGAGTTAAAGATCTTCCCGGACTCTCCATCATCGGCCCGGAGGACCCAAGCAAGCGTGGAGGCATTTGTTCCATCTTGATGAATGAATTACCAGCCCATGATGTCGCTCTTTTGTTGGATGAAGCGGCCGGCGTGATGGTAAGGAGCGGCCAACATTGCGTCCATTCATGGTTTGCTGACCGTGGCCATCCCCAAGGCTCACTTCGTGCCTCTGCCTACCTCTACAACAACGAAGAAGATGTTCGCCGATTCGTTGATACACTAACTGAAATAGTTCATACCCTGAGTTGAGGACATGTCGGTCTACGACTTTTCTCCTTCGCCATCAGAAGAGGGAGAGGTTGAGGCCTTAACGCCCATTCTCCTTGGAAACACGGGAGATGACCAATCCGATATTCGTCTCATCAAATTGGTCGTCAGTTTCACCTTGGGAATCACCCTCGTTCTTGCCGCAGGCTATCTTGCCGCGGTGGTGTTGAGCGATGGCGCCATCCTGATGCGCCCCAGTGAAGTGGCGCTGCAACGTCATGCAACCTACGACGCCCTCATTCAGCCGGCCAGCGAGAATCTGAACGGAGACGGTGTAGTGGCCTGCATCGTCGATTCGGGCATCGCCACCGACCACGAGGACTTGGAAGGCATGAATTTGGCAGGATGGAAAGACTTTGTCAACGGGAATTCCCAACCCTACGACGACCACGGGCACGGCACTTCGATGGCCGGTATTTTGGTCGCCAACGGCTGGCTCAAAGGCGTGGCCAAAGAAGTTGACCTCCTCGTTGCCAAAGCGCTCGGTTCGGACGGCAGTGGAAACGATCAGACCGTGGCCGAAGCGATTGATTGGTGCGTTCAAAACGGTGCCCATGTCATTTCTCTTTCGCTGGGTGGAGCGCCGGATATTCTTCCCTTTACGCTTGGGTCGGGTCGAAGTTCAGGCGACGCTGCCAACGACGCCATCGATTCGGGCATCTATGTTGTTGCTGCGGCAGGAAATGACGGAGAAGACGACGATGGAGATGTGGCGCATCCATCCAGTGAGGCTGGCGTCATATCCGTCGGAGGCGTGACCCTGAAAGGCACGCACTGGTCGGGTTCATCCAAAGGCGATAACAACGGTCGTTTGCTTCCGCTCCCCGTCCTTATGCCACGAGGCGACCCCGACAAAAAACCAGAAATCGTTGCTCCCGCCGAAGGCGTACCCGTCTTGTTGGAAAACGGTGGATGGGGAATCGCGGACGGAACCAGCGCTTCAACGGTCTACGTGACCGGTGCGCTCTGTTTGTTGCTCCAAGAAAAACCGAATTTGAAGGCAGATGAATCCGATGCCGGTCCCGATAACATCAATGCAGTGAAGCAATGGCTGATGAACAGCGCTGTGCCAGACGAGGGCCAAGTCTCTCACGACGATTACTATGGCTACGGTTTGTTAAACATCCAAGGACTCATCGATGAAGCCACTCAGGCTTGATGGGGTAACCAGGCGACCAAAGTGCCACCAAACAAGGGCATGAACGCCAAGTGGTGGGTGTTTTTTGATTCGCTGATCACCTCAATCCAACGATTGAAACCGTTCACCAAAGCCATTCCAGCTTCATCGTTTTCATCGACGTCACCACTCGGCATGTTTGGCTCGACGGTAAACATCACACCGTTGTTGTTCAGCAATGGGAGATAACTCGCTACCAAACCTGCCCGTTGCGGAGAGGGTGCATCAACGATGATGACATCATACCCGGCCTCAAACGGCGTTTGGGACAACTCAGCGTTGGTGGCTGCTGCCAGTTGCCATGCCTGATGTTCCGCTGCGAGTTGACCCGGTTCACCCACCACAACGGTGGCCCATGGCATCGCTTCGTATCGTTGCAACAGACGTTGAAGAATGACGCCAAATTTCCCGCCTTGTTCTACAAGCGTCAGGGTTGCGGGTTGAGAATCTGTACGCTCAAATTGGTCGAGGAGCCAAGCCGTCCGATGGCCGATGTTGGCGCCTACCTCCAAAACCGAGGAGGGTTGTAAACGACCAACAGCGTCTCGCAGGCGGCGGTGAACAGAGATGGACCATGTTGAGAGACCCATGTGTTGGAGTTGCGCATGGATATTCGCGGCGATTTCAGGTTCATCGCGTGGCTGCAGGGCGTCCTTGGCTAGCAGATGGGCGAGAATTTCATCCCGTGCAATCTCCTTTGGGAGGTCTGCCATGCACCTTGGTCGTCCCTCACCAACATCAAGGCTTGCACCCCCTCCAGTGTCGGAGGGTTCAAACCCAGTGGGTTCAGCGCAGGGATGAGGGAGCCCTATGGAAGACGTCGATGAATGGGAGGAAGAGGAAGAAATCCTCGACAACGCCACCCATTGCCCAGCATGTGATGAACTCACAGGGCACGAAATTCTCCGCGAGAAGTCGGTTGGAACCGGTGCTGATTTCATGGTTCGATGCAACGAGTGCCAACATGTCCACACCATTGAGTTTCGACCACCTCCTCCTCGCAACATCCCCTTTATTCTCTCCGAGGGACCCAAGTCTGAACGCGTGGTTCTCGTGGTCGACGCTGACGAGGAATTCGTCGTTGGTGATGTGTTTGAGGAAGACGGAAAACTTTGGAAAATTCACCAAATTGAAACCGTAGATGAACGACAAACATCGTCCGAAACCGCCACCAATATCGCACGCGTCACCGCTCTGCGCACGGACATGGTCCGTGTGAAATTGACCTTGACTCGAGGTGAAGAATCAACGGCCGATGTGATCGTCGTTTCCCAAGAGACAACCTTCACCGGTTCTCATCTGATGGAACACAACGGAGAGACATGGAGAATCCGGGCCATTCACACGGGTGCTGGACGAACGCTACGTGGTACGGTCAAGGCCCCGGACATCAAACGGATGTATCTTCATGAGCCGCCCAATCCAGAACACTTCTCTCCACGAACACCTCGTGAACGAAGGCAGGCATGGAAGGAAGGCCGCTTGGGACACAATCCAAATCCAGAGCGCCCGAAGGAGCACGTCAAAAAAGGCGTGAATCCAAACGCTTCTCGCAAGCGAGCGAACAAAAAGAAGCGAAAGTGATTCACGGTCGGTTTGTCCAAGGCATCAAGAAAGCCTTGGCCACCTGTGTTCCAATCGTAGGGTTCTCTTTCAATCGTCGAATGCTGTATTCGTACCACTTCTCGCCGTAAGGAATGTAGACTCTTGTTCGATGCCCTTCTTTCAATAAACGACGGCGCAGGGGCCCCCTCACACCCAAGAGCATCTGGAATTCATAACCAGGGCCTTTGTGATGTCGTGCGGGTCCAGCATTCGGTCGCGGGTCATCGATGCCCGGGCCCATGTTGTGGGCCTTGAGGGCAGACAGCGTGTGGTCAATCACCGGCATGTCATGAGAAGCCACGCCCACATAGGCTCCGGCGTCAAACATGCGGTCGATGGCGGCGTTGGTGCCGTCCACGATGTCCCTGTACGAGGTAAAGGAAATCTCCTCTGGCTCAAGGTAGATGCCTTTGCAAATTCGATAATCCGCATGAGGACCGAGTGTCGTTTCGAGTTCACCAATGTCTGCAAGTGTTCGAAACAAACGACCTTGCAGAACCGTGCCCACATTGGTCAACCCCTCAGCATGCAAGGTCGTCACCACATCAATCGTGTCGGTCGTGACCCGATGGTCTTCCATGTCCAAGCGTACGAACATGTTTTCCTCAGCGGCCATTTGAACCAATTTTCGGATGTTCTGAAGACCGAGGTCAGGATCGATCAGCAGACCAAAGGCGGTTGGCTTGATGCTGAGGTTTGCATCCAAATCATGCGTCTTGATGGCCTGCATCACCCGAATGTATTCTTCGAGAAAATAATTGGCTTCGTCCATGGTTGAAATTTCCTCGCCCAAAACATCGATGGTAAAACACGCACCTTCACTTGTCAGGCGTTTCATGACGGCCACGGCCTCTTCGAGAGATGCACCGGCGACGTACCTCCGGCTGACCCATCGCACAAACCATCGGGGCATGCGAACGGTGGTGGCGACAACCATCTTGGAGAACCATCCCACCATGGTATTGCCACACAAGCGGCGCTCTTTGACCCTTTGTGCGCTCGCTTAATCGAGGCCCAATTTAGCCTTGATTTGCTTCGTGGTCAACAACGGAATGCCTTCAACTTCAAGCAGGTCTCGGATGGCTTGCCGTTGCCAACCTTTGAACGCCTTCTTGTCCATTGAACAGACGAGTTCACCGCCCGGAAACGACCGTCGGGTGGCTTTCAAAGCGGCGAGAATGGATTGCTTCCAATTGCCTCCAATCTCACCTTCAGTGGTTTTCTCAAACGGTAGTGCATAGGTTGCAAGCATATGACCGAGCCATACACCATCAAGTGCTGCCAATTGATTGGCTCGCGGGGCGTAATGTCCACCTCCAAGGGTTACCAGAACCATTTCACCCGCATGTTTCTCTTCCACCCAGGTGGAACCGGATGAATCGAGAAGGCCGTCTCTCATGATCGTAGCCAAGAGTTGAGCAGCCCCCAAATGACCCCAGGTTTCTTCGGTGGAACCCACTTCAATGAACAAGGTTGGGACATCTACGGTCGGCCCGTGATGTGTCACCTCTAACGAGAGATCAAACCCCTCGACGGAGTCCTCGTTCTTTGCTTGATTGAGAAGCATTTTCCACCACGATGCCAACCGGGGCGAGGGGGGCGGGGCTGTGCCTCCATGACCACCGTAAGGGCCTTGTTCACCCATCGGCAGATGCGGCACACCAATCGGATGCAATGTCAGTGAAGGTTGACCGCTCGCCGCAACGTGCCGCGAAGGGAAGATGATCTCCGAAACTCGCTCCCCAGTGGCCTCCTCCCAACGTTTGGCCAAATGGTCTTCAAACAACAAACCGTTTGGAAGGTAAAGCATCCTGAGATGTTTCAGTGCATAGGCGGGATGATGTTCAACCGGAGAAAGTTCCGACCAGTCATCCATAGCCCGGAGGGCGTCCGCTTGATTGGTGCTGGCGATGTCTTGTTGATTGACAGCGATGAGAATCACCGTCTCCCCGCTCATGGGTTGAACTCAAGCGGGCACTATTTGGAAATGACCCAGACGAGCATTCACATACCGCCTCTGTGTCCTGCGTGCATGGACGAAGGGTTGCCACCTCGCATCCCGTTTCTCCCCGACCAAATCGTTCACCATGCAGAGGGGTTGCTGGTCACGGGAATGGAGGGTGAAGTGATTTGGCTCGACACCGACTTTCAACCCCTGTCGGAAGTCAAAACCCCACACCCCATGCGTATCAGGCAGGCGTCCATCGCCAAAGGTCAATTGTATGCTACATGGCTTGACCGAGAATTACTACTTGCTTGCATGGGCTCCATGCCGGTCGGTGTCGTTGAAGAAGGCCGACCGAGGTCAGAAATCAGGACCTCCATTGGAACCCCAACCACCCACTATCCTGCGGGAACCACATGGGCACACGCCCTGGATGCGGAACCCATGGCTTTGGAAAGCAACGGAGAAATCGTCATTTTTGACTTGTACAACCGAGGCATGTACAAAATTGGCAGCAATGCAGATGAACGCTGGCGATTGCCTCCTCCTGAATGGGGCTATCCAAAGAAACGCCCTCGGAATGAAGAACTTGTGGCGTTACACCTTGAGCAGGACATCTATTGGCTTACTTCGAGAGGAGGGCGGGTTCAGCGACGGTTATTGGAAACTGGCAAACTGATTGAAGAATTCCTGCTGGAGGGTGTAGAGTCTCCAGTTGAACATCATTTCAAACACGAAGACCACCATTTGGCCTGTTCTGCTACAGGCATGGTCTCTTGGCTTCACGATGGAGTGGTGCGGCAGCAAATTCAACTCAGCGGCCCTGTTCAGGCCGCCATGTGGGACGCACGCCTTGGAGGGTGGAGAATTGCGGGGTGGCGCGAAGAAGTCATCCTCAGCGAACGTATGATCGACCGCCGCTCAACACGAGAACTGCCCGTTCATGTCTGCCCGTACAAAGGCGGTGGGCTTGTGTTGTTCAACGATGGTTCGTGGGAAACAAGTCCCTTCGAATAAAATTCAGTGAATTTACTCGTTCATCACGGTGTAGCCACAGCGTCCACAGGATTTGCGATTGCCGTGAACGGCGAGGAAAACACCTGGCTCACATTCAGGACACATTTCGGCACGGACGAGTTTACCGTCTTCGACCTTGTACTTCGAGTGCTTTCCTTTGGGGTTTGGACCGTCTCCCATCACTCATCGCCTCCTTCGGATTCAGCTTTCTCTCCACCGCTCGCAGAACCACTGCGAAGGCTCTCGTGTCGCTTGTAAATGTAGCTTGGCTCAACGGCCATGGCTTCCTGCGAAGAATAAATGTAAGCCAAACCGGTGGTCAGCGGTTGACCAAAACGAGTTTCGCAATCCTTGATCACGATGAGGTCACGGTTAGCGCCAGGCTCCAAAGTTTGGACAAGGTCCATGACTTCCTTGCGAGAGGGCGTGGATTTTGAGTCGTGCTTCCAACTGAAGGCAATTTCAACTCGGTTCAAGATTTTGTTTTCGGTTCGTTCTTTGATTTCCATGTTCTCACCTTCATCGGATGTTCACTTTGAGTGCATATTTTCCAGGTTGTTCCACCTTCAAGCGCTCAGCAATTTCGGAGCGCTGTGGTTGAATGATGATGA
This sequence comes from Candidatus Poseidonia sp., assembly GCA_030741355.1. Lineage (GTDB taxonomy): Archaea > Thermoplasmatota > Poseidoniia > Poseidoniales > Poseidoniaceae > Poseidonia. The sequence goes on from JASLVM010000015.1 coordinate 23,174, forward strand.
CGTAGCCAGTCCAATCGGACGAGACCTTGGCCGAGGGGTGTCGAGGGCATTGGTCGACACCGTCGTTGAGAACGAGATGACACTCGCCGCATGCAAAGGGGTTCTTGACCATCTTCACTCACCGCCGGCGCTTTTCTTCTTCCAACCAGGTGAGCCAAGCCCGTCTTGCTTGCTGGTCAGTCCAATCTTGGAGCGACGTGGATCTGATGTATCCGGCGAAAGGGAAACAATTCGAGCACGAACGAAGGACCCGATGGAAAGTTCACGCCCGGTTTGGCGGCCTGTGATTTTGTTTGCACCGATGTTGATGTCAACAGGTTCGTCCATGATTTGGGATTTGTGGAGAAGAGCCTCCATGGGGCCAATTCGGACAAAGGCCCCGAATTCATTGACTTCAGAGACAGCACCTTCAACGACCTCTTGGTCGTCCATGCAAAACAAAACAGCATCGAATTGGACCCGCTGGTAAATGGCTCCATCGCCGTGAATAATGCGTCCTCGGCCGATGGTTTTGTGATTGTTCGTGACGAGAACAAAGCGATTTTCGGAATCGAATTTGCCTTCGAAAGCGTCCATGGAGAGACGGTCGATGTGCTGATCGAGGGATTGCCCCTTACGCATGTATTCCGCAGGAATGCGGATGATGTCTTCCTTGGTTACGACCTTGTACATTTTATCACCTCTTTGCGTTCTCAAGAGGCACAAGGAAGACGGTGAGTCTCGCGACTTTTCCGTCCTTCACCGGTGAACCCTCAGGAGAGAATGCGACCGAAGTCATTCTGTCCACCGGAGACCCCTATTTAATTCAAGCGGCATGGACTGGTTTCGACTTCCGCTCCATGGCCCTGTTTCCGCAACTCTGACGCAGGGGAGAAAAGGGGTTTTAGGGAGTAAATCATCCATAAGCAATAACAACCCCCCGAAGGCGGTGATGTATGATGTCCAGCGGGTCTCAAGTAACTACCCGGCGAACCGTCGCTTCATCGCTGATGGTTTTGCTCATGTTGGGCGTCTTGTTCAACCCACTGATTCACCCCCCGTTACTTCCTGAAACCGACGTCGTTCAACCCACGCCTGGCAGCTGGGCAGGAGACGGCCAACCCTGGGCGCAATATGCCAAAACCCCGACGCACAATCAAACCGTGCCTGAACACGGCGTGGACGGTGGCCCCGGAGAAGGCAGTCTTGCCAACATAACGAGCTTGGGCACGCTCGAGAACCCAGTGGTGAATTGGCAGGTCTTTTCGGGACAGTCCGAAAGCGATGCTTACGGTTCGATCATCGGTGATTTCTCTGCGAGCATCAGCGCATCGGAGGCTGCCCTTGAGCGATGTGGCGCAGGGACATTGTTCCCCGTCATGATCTCCAGCGAGATCACCGATGGTTCACGGGAGAGTTTTCTCAACATTGTTTCGGGCAACGACGCTAAGATCGCTTGGAAGGTCAGCCTTGGCGTTACCGAAGCCATTCGATCCACACCGATGATTCACGACATTGACGGCGATGGGCAACAAGAAATCATCGTGGTGTACGATACTCAGGGGGCCCTCAACATCGATGTTTGGTCGCCACAACTCACCTGCACCGAATCAAACTGGCAAGCCACAGGACACAGCAATGAACTCCTGTGGTCCTACAGCGATGCTGAGGTCCGTATTGGCTCGCCATCCCCCCATTTCGCTACAGCGAACAGTGACCACAAAGCAGTCACACAGCCACTTCTCGCAGACTTGGAATTGGATGGCACGCCTGAACTGGTCATCGCCGTGGTCGACGACCCCGACAACAACCCGTTGGTGAAGGTCAACGCCTATTCATTGACCTCATCCCAGCCAACCCAAGAGGACTGGACCGTTTCATTGGACCGAGGAACGCATCCCTCCGACCCGGTATGGGCGCAACTGGATAGCAGCACGACTTCGGTCCTCCTCACGACCATTGATGGAGATTCGGGGAACATGTGGATATGGAAAATCGATGGCTCCACCGGCTCCTTGGATTGGGAACGCGTGGCCGTTCAAGGAACCGACACCGATTCCGATTCTCCTCGGCTTCGACTCCCGGGGCCGATCATCGTTCAACTTGACCAAGACAGCGCACCCGAGATGATTCTCACCGTACCCACCGACGCCAACGGACGTCAATCTGGCAACGGTGCTCGCTTTATTGGCATGGAATTAACCTCAACCACGGAACTCTTCAATTTCCGAGCGCAGAACGGCTACGCAGACGCTCAGCCGTTGGCCCTTGACACCGATGAAGATGGTGTAGACGACCGATTGTGTTGGGTCACATGGTATTCAGAGTCGTCGGTTAGTTTCAACCGAAAAGGCATGCTTGGTTGCACCGACATCTCCGATAACTCGCCCGTCACGGAATGGACTCGAGACCTCCAGCGTGGAGCAGGAAACGACAATGACGAAATTGCTGCATCCCCTCCATTCTGGCTGGACATTGACGGAGAAGGGACTCCCGAGATTTTGGTTGGTTTCGGGCGTCGCTTCTGGGCCTTTGATGGAGACACGGGGGCCTCGGCCGACATCAACAGCGCATGGTCAACGCCATTGAGCATGCCGCACCGTGTGTGGACGGCACCTGCCATCGCTGATGTGGACGGTGATGGGCACATCGACGTCCTTTACGGCGACACCTTGGTGTCGGACCAGGGACCGGATTTGTCCCCTTCGTTTGACGGACGTGGACTCTCTTTCAATCCCGCCCAAGCCGACCCGGGCATGACGGTCACCGTAACTGGCCAATTTGCCAACATTGGAACCGGCGAGGCGGACGAAGACATTGATGCAGCCATCATCATGAACGGCGAGGAATTGACGAGGGAGCGATTTACATCCAGTGAGCCGGTTGCACCATCTGGAGAAGGAGGCCCGCTCACGTTTTCTGCAGAGTTTGTCGCAACCCTCGGCGTTCATGCGTTTGAACTCGTGCTTGACGTTAACGAGAACATTACGGAACAACGGGAAGACAACAACGATGCGAGCACCACCTTCACCGTTGTCGAGCCGTATCTCGCCCAAATGACCGGGCCGCTTGAGACCCCTCGAATCCCACCCGGCTCAACCCAGCAAGTCATGGTTGAGTTGGTCGCCACTGGCTCTCGCACGGCCGACTGGACACTTTCCTACGATGAGAGTGCCCTTCCTTCAGGGTGGTCATTTTCACCAGCAGGGAACCAAGACCTCACCCTTGAATTGATTCCAGACACACCACAAACGGTGATCTTTGACGCCCATGTGCCGTCCACAGCCCTTGGTGATGAATCCGGTATGGTCTCGATGCTACTGGCCCTCGATGACGATGACACGATCAACAGCACCATCGATGTCCAAATCGATGTGTTCCGAACCCGTGGGCTTGACCTCTCCGGCTCAACCGGAATGAACATCTCAACCGCACATGGACGACCGGGCCACACTGCAAAGGCGTGGTTCATGGTGGAAAACCTCGGAAACGCTGCTGAATCAACAACTTCCATCACGTGGACGGCACCGTCATGGGGTGGCTCGCCATCCATCCACGACACTAACGGACAGGAACTCTTCAGCATTTCACTTGCTCCTGGCGAGTCAAAGGTTCTGTTCGCTCACCTAACCACACCAGCATCCGTGAGTTATGGTAGTTCGACACAAACCACGCTCACCCTCTGCATGGGCAGCGGAGAGGATGCACTCTGCGAATCCATGCCGTTCACTTTTACAGCTCAGAAATTTGTCGCCGAACCCACCCATCACCGCTCGCTTCCAGACGCGACCCTAACATGGTCGTTCACTGGCACGGCCCCGGCATCAGGGAGTGCTGAGTGGAGCATGAGTTCCATGGGCATGCTCCAACAGGGTTGGGTATGGTCGGCAACGGGTGATTTCACCATCAACGGCACACAACTCGTCGCACAGGGCACATCAGGCGGTGTCGTGAGCGGTGACCTGGTCCTCCAACTTCCACCCAATGCCGTTCCGAATCGCCATGCTTTTGCGGAGACGGATGGCGTTGATGTCGATGCTTCGCTGAACATCAGCCTCCATGTTTTGCAGGTCTACCGAGCAAACCTCAACGTGATTGAACCACTCCCGGAAACGGTCGGTGAACCCCTCTCACTGAATGTTTCCGAGCCCCAAAGATTCCTTCTGTTCTTGGAAAACCCTGGAAACGGCGTGGACACCTTCCAACTCGCTGCAACTGCATCATCCATTGACGGTTCATTTACGCCGGATGTTGCCTTCACCTATTTCGACCCTCAGAAAACCCTCGGGGCACTCGCCACAGGTATTGGCACCGTGGACGTCATCCTCTCAGAAGAAACACCGGCTCAGACGCCGTTTGATCTTGTCTTCACATGGACCTCACTCGGAGGAGATGTGGTGGATTCGACCACCCTTGTTGTGCAAGCTGCACCAAGTCACGAGTGGACGGTATCCCCAACCAACGACACCCAAGTCTCAGGGCAGCCAGGAGAAACCCTTTCCTTTGCATTCAACGTCACGAACCTCGGAAATGCGGCTGACGATTTAACCCTTGAACCATCGCTCAATGTCCTGCCTTTCGGCGAAGATACATCCGTTTGGGTGGCTTCATCAGTTCAAACAACGACCCTCCCCATCAACGATTCAGCCCTGCTGAATTTCTCCATCACCGTCCCTTCGATGGCCTGGGCGTCATCCTCCGTAAACATCACACTCAACCACGTGGCCAACGGCTACACCATCGGCCAAACCCTTGTGTCAGTTGATGTCGAATCGGTATCGGGCTGGCGTTTGAACCTCACAGAAGCCGATTTAGAAGTAGACCCCACTGGAGAGAACCTCACCTTTGAACTGATTCACACTGGCAACGCCTACGAGCGACCGTACTTTGCCAAGGCGGGAGCAGGATGGAACATCACCCTACCCGATGACGCTGAAGATGTGGCCCCTTACGGAACAAGCACCTTCCAGGTCCATGTTCAGCCCCCTTCGAATGCCGTCGCAGGTGAAGTCGGTGTGCTGCGAATACGCATCACGGGCAACGACACCAGCGGCTTGGTGGTTGAAGAAATCCCGGTCCGCGTGGGTGCATCGCCCGACATCCTCGTGGACCATCGAGGGACGTGGTACATCAACGCTGAAGGTGGCTACCCCACCGCCTGGATCGAGAACAACGGCAACGATATCGCCATGCTCACGGTGGACGTTGACGGGCTTCCGGATGGCTGGTCAACCACCCAAGGCACGCAAGTCATTCTCGCCCCGGGTGAGGTCACCGGTGTCCCGATGACACTCCTCCCTGCCTCGTCATGGAACGAACAGAGATTTTTGTTGACCATCAATGTCAACCACCCTCTTCTCGGTATCATCGCCCACAACATTGAGGTAGAATACAGCCAGGTGGTGTTTACCCAAAGCCCGGTGTTCGATGCGTTTGAAGGGACCATGCAGGACCTCTCCTATGAGGTGGATAACGGCGAGACGGCAACCTTTGGTGGTTCACTTTCAGTGGCACAAGGCGACAATGAACTCTCGTTTGAGCAACCCGACACCACGGGAGAGCACTTGATCAGTTTCCAAACCTCCAACACCTCTGGAAATCTCTCGGTGTATGTGGTTTCACGAACGTATCCAGACACCGATATCTCTTGCGAGTTTGAAGACGATGTATTCGCGTCCTTGGGCCAATCGGCGGCAGAAGGCATCTTGGCCACCTGTACCCTAACGGCAGGCGTTGACGAATCCATGCGCGTGGTGTTCACGCTGGTCTCATCGACCGGTGAGCGTGTGGATCTCGAGGAGGACGTCTTCATCGTGCCAGCAGGTGGGCAAGAAAGCGTCAATGTGAGTCTTGATTCGTGGGATCCAGAAGCAGGAATGTTCTCCGTAGAACTGCGTGCTCATGACCGCTACGGACGGGAATTGGAAAGCATATCAGAATCGGTCATCGCTCGTGAGAGCGGCTGGAACGTCGGGATCAGTTCTCTAACAGCAGATGGAGACATCACCATTGGCATCCAACGAACCGGCTACAGTTTACTCGCCAACGCCGTGTGTGAGTTGGACGTGCAAGCAGAAGGTGGCTGGTCGACCACTTACATCGTTGACATCGCCTACGCAGAATACGCACCTGTCATCTTCATTGAAAATCCAAACAGCATTGAGCGTGATGAGAAGATCACCGCCAACCTTGCTTGTAGCGTACCGTTTGATATCGACGACAACCCCGAAGATGACACCCGCAGCACCTACTACAAGTCAGAAGGCTTGCTGACGGTCTCATCCAATGAGATTGGTTGGGTTGTCGGCGTTGCTGCCCTTGTTCTGGCAGTAGCATGGTTGGTGGGCGCCATACAATCTCCAAAACCAAAGGCAGCGAAAACTCCCACGGCCGGCCGGGAAACCTCTGCCCCAACCATCAATGAAAACTCAACACCAGCCAGTCCAGCACCAGAGGACGATATGCAACTTCAACCGGTGGAAGAACCTGAAGAGGAATCCGAACTCTTCGTGGAAGAGGACATCGTTGAATCCACCATAGAAGTGATTGAAACGGTTGAAGGGACCGATACCGAACCTACGAACACCACCGCCAGTGGTCGTCTGGCAAGTCTTCGAGAAGAAATTGTAACCGACGACACACCCCAGCGAGAGGGAACGATGGAAGACCGAATGAAGAAATTCTTTGGAAACGAGTGATTCGCACAAAGCAAGGGCTTAATCCACTTGAGAGGTGCGAAGGGACATGGACGAGCAGACGCAAGCATCAACCTCCGCGTTTTTCACCCTTGACGCCTTCAACGGTGAATTGGCTCTTCAAGTCATGAACGCTATTGAGGAAGGGCATGCTGGCAACGTCGAGATCTGGGCGACCCTGGTTAAATCGGACGAGGAACTCCACCACCGGTTGACCGAACAAGGCATTTCAAAGCCCGAGGAGTTCACATCCATTGCATGGGATGGAGCCACCCTGTTGTTCACGGCATGTGTTGAATTGAACAACGATGGCCGACCGTTGCCGCTTGGAGAACGACTGACAAGGGAACGCTTTGGCCGGTTCCCTCATGCAGATGGCTCAGCCCTGGGCTACTTTTTGGAATACATTCGACCCAATCGGAGCATCACCGATCACGATGGGCAAGTCATTTATGACGAACTTCTGGAACGTCTACATCAGCTTGCTCATGGGTGTGAAGAAGAGGCTCGGGGCCACACGATGTTCGAGGATGGATTTGGTGGCATGCAGATTCACGGATTTTTATCAGCCGACGCTGTTCGAGAGTTGCGAAAGCACCTTTCGAGCAGAGCGTGGACGGCGTCCTACGACGAACCGCTGGACGGTGGTGTCGCTGACGTGGCCAAGCATTTCACTTCACTGCTCAAGGCTGCCGAACGACGGCGTGTAGGAATGGCCCTACGGACCCATCGCTGATCAGAAGTCTTGTGAGGTCAATCGCTCGTACATCGAGGCGTAGAGCGCTGCTGTCTCATCGATAACAGACTGTGGCAAGGCAGGAATCGGTGGGTCTTCGGCACCGGTGTCTCGAGCCGTTTGGAGAGCGGCTTGGTGACCGGTTCCAATGTAGTGAGTCCTGACAAACTCCTTGGACAATTCGATGCATTCACCGTTAGCGTAGGCTTCAGCATCCCACCAACGGTCTTCGTCGAGCGTTCCGAACGTATCGACCAAAACGACCTCACGGTTGGCGCCAAGAGCGAATTCCTTCTTCCCATCAACGTGAATCAAACCGTTCTTGGCGGCTTCCTCTTCGATAATGGCATCAACAGCAAGGGCGGCAGCCACGATTTTCTCGTATTCTTCCTCGGTGATGTTGGATATCTCAAGAGCCTCAGCCCGTCCGATGTTTCGGTCAAACGCTTCGAATTTGGTGGTGACTTCAACAAAGGGTTCAGCCAATTTGACACCGTATTCGCAGTCCTGAGCCACACCCAACGCTTCAGCCGTCAGTTCACCACGTTGGAAACGACGCCAGGCGGAACCTGAGAGGTAATGGCGAACAATGACTTCGAGAGGGACGAACACCCATTCCATATCCCGAGGGATAGCACCGGGTTCTTTGATGACCTTGACCTTGCGAACAAGGCAGCGGTCAGGGGCATTGACTTCAATCAAGTGCGTCTTGCAGATGCCGGCTTCTTCGACGAGTTTGAACCAGTGGGCGGTTGTACGGTTGAGCGATTCACCCTTGCGAGGAATCAACGAGGGAATGATTTGGTCAAAGACCGAAATCTGGTTGGTGAACCGAAATTCATAGGTGTCTGGGTCATCAGTGGACCATACTTGCTTGACTTTGCCTTGGTAGAGCATTTCTCCCATGAACAAGAATCCTCGAAATCAGCCTTTGAACATTTCACATCGGAGCGATGGAGGATTCAAAGGAATCCCAAGGCATCTTCAATCCGATTCAATTCAGGACCCGTGGTCTGTGTTCCACTGATGGCCCCTTTGTTGGAAGCACAGACACCTGCACCAACGTAGGGAGAACCAAAGGATACCGTTCCCACCATGGGAGGGACGCCAAGCACCTCTTCGATGAGCATGGCTTCATCTGGTGTGACGTCAGGATGAAGCAACACACCTTGGTCGTTGGCGACGGCTAAACTGCCGACAACATCCTGTCCCGCAACGGTGGTGGAAACCACGTCAACGGCCAAGACCTCGGCAAGAATTTCAAGTCCTTCGTGAGGGATACTGGGAGAAGCGACGGCTCCTTGTTCGTTCACGACGAGAAGGTTGCCTGCTGTGTTTACACCGCCTTCCATGACGACCACATCGCCATAAGCTGTTAACTGGTCGATATCGCTCTCGTTGGCAATATCTGCTACGGCAATACCACGGCTGTTGCCACAAACGAGAGCGCCAACCAAACTTGACCCCCCGATGGTGATCGGGTGAAGTTCCAGCTCAAGGCAAGTTTCGAGGATTTGAACGGTGGGCTCAGGCAATTCAGGAGGGTGGAAGAGAACGTTTCCGACACTGGCGAGGTGGATACCCGCTTGGTCGCTTCCAAAGATGTCGACCGTGTCTATTGGCATGCTCTCATCCTGACCTTCTTGTGCGAGTTCTAAAACGTGGTGTTTCAAGATTCCGTAGAACGCAAAAAAGGCCGGCCTCCGAAGGAGGTCCGGCCTTAAGCGCCCTTGCGGGTCGAGGAACCCGAGGTGAAAAGAGAGGGGCACAGTGACTTCCTTTCCCGTGGACTCTCGTACCACAGTAATGGGAGAGACGCAGAAGGGCTTGACTTCTGGGTTCGGAATGGGACCAGGTAAACACCTTCGCTGTGACCGTGCACCCATCTCTTTTCGAATCGGATAGGTTGCGACGGAGCGTCGCAAAATGAATTGGCATGATCTTTTAGACGAAGGGCACTCATGGTGCGGATACAAAATACACACGAAAAAGATGCTCGAACATTAGTGCAGCTGGACTGAATACGTCGCCGAAGCTTCGTACTTACATCCGCTGTCTATCATCTCGTCTTT
>JASLVM010000016.1 GCA_030741355.1 Candidatus Poseidonia sp.
CCAGCAAGACCCGGCGAGTCGTCATCTCGCCCGTCATGTGGCAGGGTCGCTCTGATTCGTATGGGTCGGTGGCATCACCAAGGAACGAGAGCCCCGTCGTTCGTTCTATAACTTCAGCATGGGCGTCTGAACCGTTGAAAGCAAGTTCGTAAATATGGCCGTCCTTGACCTCACCGTCCATGCTCCACTGCCCATCGGCTTCGGTAAAGGCAGGCAGTGGTTGCACCACATCGTCCATGTGTTGTGAGGCACGTGCACGGAGCTCGACGCTGATTTCATCAAGCACACGATAGCACTCGTCGACGATGTTGTCCATCGCCAGCGGCTCCTTGCCACCCGTTCGACGAGCAGCAAACGCCGTACCTTGAGCGATGTCTCGGGGGCCGATATCCAAACGTAGAGGCACGCCCTTGATTTCCCAGTCGTAGTACTTCTGACCGGGATGGAGGTCTCGGTCGTCCACCTTGACCCGCAGACCACGTGAGCGCAGTTTTTCGGCGACTTCGTGGGCCACGGCGATGGTATCCACCTCGAGGTTCTTGCGAATCATCGGACAGATGACGACCTGGAAAGGGGCAATCTTTGGTGGCATGATCAGGCCGTTTTCGTCCCCGTGCATGCCGACGACCGCTCCAAGAAGGCGCTCAGACATGCCATAGGTGGTTTGGTGGCAGAAGGCTTGCTTGGCGTCCAAATCCTCGTAGGTCACATCGAAGGCTTTGGCCCACTGGTCTCGGTAGTGATGGCAAGAGGCCACTTGCAGCGTTCGACCGTTGGGCATAACCGCATCAATACCGATGGTGTACCAAGCGCCCGGGAAGGTGTCCCAAACAGGACGCTTGGCCTTGATGATGGGCAGGCACAGGTCGTGCATCAGCCGGTCAACGATCTCCAAATCCTCGGCGATTTGCCGGCTCGCATCGTCTTCGTCAGCGTGGGCCGTGTGGGCCTCAAAGAAGTGAATTTCTCGGACACGGATGAAGGAACGGGTCTGCTTGGTTTCATAGCGGAAGGTGTTCACCATCTGGTAAATCTTCAGCGGGAGGTCCTTGTGAGAGCGAATCCACAACGGAAACATCGTGTACATGGCCGTCTCTGAAGTCGGACGCAGGAACATCGGGATGTCGAGGTCGTTATCACCAGCGTGCTTGACCCAGTAAACCTCTTTCTTGAAACCGCCTTCCTCGTCTTCATCCCGAAGGTCATCGGGGTCTACGCCCTCTTCTCGGGCTCGCTTCAAGCGGGCGACCAAGGCATTTTCCTTTTCGAGAAGGTTCTCGGGAATAAGTAAGGGGAAGTTTACTTCCTCGTGGTTGGTACGTTCCATCTCGGCATGCGTAAGGGCGTCAATGAGTTTCATGGTCTTCCAGCCATAGGGCCGCCAGACGTCCATGCCCTTGATGGGGTAGCGCTTGTCAACCAGTTCGGCCGCTTCGACGATAAACGGATACCATTCGTTGAAATTCTCGCTCTTCGACGGAATTCCCCGCTTTGCTTTGCGCTGGCCCATGTTCTTGGGGCAGACTTCGGTTTCATCAAGATGACGCTTCATCTTCAGCGTCATCAGCCGACTTGGTCAGGGAAAACAAGGCCAGCACAGCAGCGCCGCACCACACCACTTCAAGCACGAAAAACGCCCACTCGTCGATGAGAAAGGCACGAACACCCAACAAGCCAGAACCGAAGGCCATGAGGAAAAGGTAGAGCGGTTGTTTGCTGTGGAGCACATTCCGAGTCTCCAACAAGAAGGCAAGTAGGATGCTTAACATGCCAACATAAGCAATGGACTGGGAAAACCAACCGTCGGGAGACACGAGAAATCACTTCTTGCGGATGATCAAGAATAGACCGCCCAAAAGGACGATCAAGGCGACGATGTCGGGGATACCGATGCCGCCTGCGGTGCCGCCCACGCCACTCATGCTTTCGGAGAGCAGCGAGTAGGACCATCCGTCGGACTCGCCAATCTTGTGAGGACTCATGAGATTCAGGCGAGTTTGTTCCTCTCCCCTGCAGGTTCCAACCTCACAGAGGGAATCCAGGGCATTGGAAAAGAAGCCAATGAGGTTCAACACACAAAACACAAGTCCGCCAGCGAAAACAAATCGAAGTGGACTCTTTTTCGCCGAAGGCACCGGTGGCATATCCAAGGCCACATCGAGGTCAGGAAGAGGAATCGCAGGCGTGACGGGGACGGCTGGCCCAATGACTTCAACCAGCATATCGGTTGGTGGTGCGACTTCGGTGACGCCCGGAGTAGGGGCCAAAACGGCGTTGGCATCGCGAGGTTTTACCGGTTGAACAGCGGCGATTTTGATGCCGTAAATGCGGTCCGCAAGACTGACCAGCGTTGGGTCATCAGCGATATCAGCCGCATCAATTTCTCCATCCAACAATTGTTGAAGACGATCGTGAATCGACGACAATGGCAGGCCTCCGTATGGGATGCGTAAGCGCTTCCCTTCAAGAAGCCTCCTTTCAAGAGAAGGTCAAAAAAATGACAGAATCACGCTTCTTCATCGTTGTACTTGCTAAAGAGTTCCTGACTGACCAAAGCCGCTGAACAGTGCGGGCATCGATCAGCTTGTCCCAGCATGGTTGGTTGAATCGCTAACACGGCCAAGCACGAAGGACAGGCTGCTAACATTTCTCCATCTTGCAGGTTGAAGGAATCCATAGGATTGAGCCGTAAATAGCCCATCCGGTATCCGGGATGCCAATGGAAGAGCGCACGTCGCCCCGAACCAAGAGCAGCCCAGCCCATCAAAAAAGCAAACAACAGGCCGGTAAAGGCACCGTAAACAAGAACTTGCAAGACATTGAGGAAGGCCAGAGAGGCGAACATCAAACTGGCGAGGAACAAGATAACCACCGCCGGCCAGTAAGCCCACGGTTTTCTATTTCGATAGCCGCCGTAAATCATCAAGCCCGAGAAAACCCCGGTTCCAAGAAAAATCGAGCCCACGGTTCCGCCAAGATACCCCATGGATGCTAAAGCCGTGGCCAACAAATACACCACGATGGCCCCGTCAACGAGAACGATGAAACTCGTCCCGCGGTGGATGTGGGCAATAGGGTCGCTACCGGGGGTCGGTGTTGGGGCCGAACCCGCAAGGACCATCTCATCCGCTCGGTTGCTGGCCACGATTCTTCCTCGTGTGAGGGGCATTTGAATCATTTGTTTCATGCCTGAGCACGAAGCGAAGATGTCTTGACGGACCGCAGGTTGGCCGAACCATGGCGCTGCGTGACACCGACGTTGAGCAGAAGGGCACCGCCCTGCTCGGTCAACGCATCGTTCTTGGCATCACAGGCGGTATCGCAGCGGTCGAAACGGTGCGCCTCGCTCGAGCGTTGCGTCGTGAAGGGGCCGAGTTGACCGTCATCATGACCAATGCGGCCCAACGCATCATCACACCTTTGGCCGTTCGCTGGGCATCACAAGCGGACGTCATCACCGACTGGGACGGGGACCTCAGCGCCCTCAATCATGCAGATGCCGTTCTGATTGCACCAGCAACTCGAGACGTGATGGCGAGCCATCTGCACGGACTCCAACACGGACCGCTCATGATGGCGCTCTCCGTCGCTCGTTCACGAAACACTCCGATCGTGATGGTGCCCAGCATGCACCAAGACCTCGCCAAGGACCCCGTTACAGACGATGTTGTCGATGAACTTCGCAAGGAGGGCGTTCATGTTCTGTGGGGGCCCGAAGAGGAAGGGAAGCGAAAATCCCCTGAGGTTGAACATACGGTGGCGGTCTTGGCACACCAGACCAACAAGAAAAAACCAGGCCGAAAAAACGTGGTGATCACCCTGGGAGCCACCCGTTCCCCCATCGATGATGTGCGCCATGTCCAGAACACCAGCTCTGGCTCAACCGGTTGGGCGTTGGCCAGCCACCTCCACAAGCACGGTCACGATGTGACATGTGTTGCAGGTATCACCACCGTCGTTGCACCCAGTTGGCTTCCTTTGGTTCTTCTCTGCCCGACACCAGAATCGATGCTCGCAGAGTGCAAAGCCCTCACCAACGACCCAATCGATGCATGGATTCACGCTGCCGCCGTCTTGGATTACGTCGTAGAAAACGCAGCCGAAGGAAAATTGGCCAGCCAACAAGGAACCCTAAACCTACCACTGGTCGAGAGTTCAAAGCACATCATGGAACTCAAAGAGGCCTGCGCTTCAGCCGTTCGCATCGGGTTCAAACTTGAATCCGGCATCAAGCAAACCGATTTGATTCACCGAGCCTATGCGCAAATTCAGAAAGCCGGAATGACGGCCGTGGTCGCCAACCGTTTGGAGGACCTCGGTAACAACGAGAAGCCTCGAGGCTACCTCGTGGACCAGCAAGGCGCCCACTTCGTGCTGAATTCTTCCGACGACCTTCACGAGGCCGTCCAGACACTCATTGAACGTGGCAAGGAGGCATGACCTTGCGCCGATTTGCCGTGGTTGGGCACCGGGCCATGTCCAAAGGGAAACTACCACTCAACGATTTGGCAAGCGGAGCAGGGCGCATGGACGTGCTCATTCGTGCCCTTATGGCCGGATTGATGACCAGCCATGGTCTGCGTAGGGACACCGTTGTTGTCCTGCATCTGCTCGGAGGACCTGGCCCCCCTAGACGGATTAAATTCGATGGTGAATCTCTGAAAGGATTACATGCAGAAGAGCGTTCTATAGCAGGAACCATCGGCAAGGTCATCGCCACACCTTTGCCACCGATTGGCCATTGGCAACCCATCACTGCGGGTATCAGTCATAGCGGGGGAAATTTGGATTCCACCTTACACGAGTGGCAAGACCATCCCACGGTTGTTCTTGACGCCGATGCCCCACGCCTGTGGTCAGAAAAAGCGGCATTGGCGGAAAGGAGTACACCCAGTGAGCGTAATGTGAACTTTGTACTCAGCGACGATCAACCCCTCGGCGAGATTGCTTCGGAGAACATCGTGCTTCGGTCGCTCGGAGACCAATGGATGCAAGGCCATATGGCGATTGGTGTCGTCCACTTTTTGATGGATGAAGGTGTTGAACTCAACCTTTGATGAGCCAACGGGGCCAACCGTCAACGGTGGACTCAAGTCCGTGAGCAAGAAGGTCTTCATCCAGTGCAAATGGATGACTTTGAGGCCAAACAGCCAAACAGGATAAGCTGGCCTTGTTTTCCTCAACAGCATCGCAATCACCAGCGGCTACTGGAGAATGGTCGACAGAAGCGGCGCCGATGGTGAACGTGGCCGTGGCCGTGGTATCTTCTACGTCAAAGCGAACAGCATTCCGATACCATCGAACACCAAGACGGGTCGTAGCCCACGTTCCGTCCCACGTGCTGGGAGCGTTAACGTTGAGCATCAAGTCGCCGTTTGAGAACGCCTCAAGGAGTGAAGATTCCGGGTCTTCCAGCCACCGGTCATCGGTTTCAGGCTTTGGCCATGCACTGAAGTAGCCCGTGTCAAGTTGGCCATGTGGCCGTCCCAAATTTCTCGCCTGAAGGGGAAGGACCTCAGCCGCACGCTCAACGGCCTCAAGGGTCGCTGCAACAGCCACCTCCATGCCCGCTGGTTCAAACGAGGTAAACGATGAGGCGATGGCCGGTACGCCGTACAAACCTGCTTCTCGTGCTGCCCCCATGGTGCCACTGTGATAAGCATCTTGAGAGAGGTTTGGGCCGAGGTTGACCCCCGAGACCACCATTTGGGGATGCACGCCGGGCACCAGATGATTCAGTCCGCCGTCCAACGCCACGATCATGGTATCACACGGTGTGCCGTCGAGTTCGAAGAGATGGACGGGAGTTTGATGTGAATCAAGCGACCAAGCCTCCAACAGGTCGTCTCGAGAACGGAGTGGCATGGGTTTCATGAGATTGATACGCATGCCGGTAGCGGAGTGATTTCCAGCAGGGGCCAACACCACCAGGGGATAACCTGCAGCGTGCAAGGCCTTCACCAAAAGCGAAAAACCGAGGGCTTCAATTCCATCGTCGTTGGTCAAAAGAAGCCAACCGCGCTGTGCAGCCATATTAAGGCCTCAAGCCGGGTTGTTTTCATTGTTCGCTTTGGACAAGGATGCTTGTTCTGAAGCGACCACCACCGTCATCAAACCGGCCATCAGGACCAGGCCGCCCAACCATGTCCACATCCCGGGAACGCCGGCGTCAAAGAACACCCATCCGATGATGGAACCCAAGACGGGTTCGAGAGTAACAGCGACGGAAACGATGAGGGGTGAAATGTATCGCAAACATGTGTTCAACCCCGTGTGTCCAAGCAAGCCTGCAACCAAAGCGAGTAAAAGAAACCAAACAAAGAATTCACCGTCGGTCCAACCCGTTGCACCAAACTCGCCGAAACCCTGTTCAAACCACCATGAGAACGGCAAGAGCAGAACAGCAGCAATGAGTGTCACGGGAAAGGCGTAAAGGAAAATGGGCAACCATGTGCGGAGAATCCTTCCCACAACGATGTAGCCAACCACGAACACAGCCCCACCGAAAGCCAGCATGTCGCCAAATACGGTAGCGGTTTGGTCCCCTTGGGAAGAGCCCGTATCCATGAGCGTGATAGCGGCTCCTACAAAGCAAATGAGCGCTCCAACGGTCTCCATTCTGTACGGTAGACGCACGGCTTCAATTTTCGATGCGAAAAGCAGCATTCCGACGACAATAACCAGGGGGTGGGCGGTCACAAACAACAGAGAGTGCGTGAGCGTGGTTTCATCCAAACTGGCCACCCACGCTCCGAAATGGGCCGCCAGAGCAAGACCGCTCAAGCTCAAGAGCGCCCAGGTACGTTTGGTTTTGAATTCCTCCGCAACATCCTTTTCGATGGTTTGGAGTTGATACAAAAACAAGGGCAGAAGGACGATAGAAGTCAACTGCAACCGCCACGAGGCCCTCAAAAGAGGAGGAACCGCATCCACATGTTGGAACAGCGCTCCTGCACTCGAGACACCAAAAACAGCAGCGACCAGAAGCCCCCAGACCCAGCGTGGCGTGCTGGAAGACGACATGGTGATTCACGCTCAGGCTTCAGCCGAGGATGACTCGCCACCAATGACACCGGCTCGCTTGAACAGGAGGTAAATGGCAGCTCCAACGGCGACGTTGATGAGGATCAAACTGGCCATTCGGATGGCGTACCAAGCACCTGAATCTGCAAAGTTCTCAATGCCCATGATGGTGCGCATGCCCTCATCGTCGTACCAGATGGAGTCGACAAAGGAGAGGATGCTCGATTCTGTTCCAAAGAAGGCTTCACCGGTCAGTAAACCTGCAGCGACCATGAAGGTGCTCAGGAGAATGAGAGCCCGTTGCTTCTCCGCAACGGTGGTTCCTTCCTTTTCCTTGAGCGCATCAATGCGTGGCTGGAGTTTCTTGTCTTCCCATCGGTCTCGTGCCACACCGCCAATGAGCATGGGCAGGGTGTGCGGGACGTCGAGGTACATGCCCAAACCAAAGGATGTACCCATGCCGGTGGCCCATTCAACGAACATACCGAGAAGGAATCCAAGAGCAAGGAGGGTAAGGTCGCCTTGGCCCTCTGCGAAGATGACCGAAAACGTGGCGAAGGCGTTGGCTTGGGGAGCAATCAACTGGATACGTCCCTCAGCCAGTTGGATGGAGAGGAAGATGGCCACACCGGCACCAATGATGGCACCGGGGACAACACCCATGATGTTCCCTTTCGAGATGTGATAGGGTCGGTTTCCAATGTAGAGGCTGTTCTTGTAATCACCAATCACGGTGCCGGACATTGAGATGGCAGAACCAAACACGGTGGTCCCGACAAGACCCAAAAGAACGGCGTCTTGCGTGTTTAGACTCAAGAGGTCTTGGAAGTTGAGGAAGACACCAAGCAACATCAGGAGAACAATGAACGAGGTTCCGGAGACCGGTTCGATACCCGTTTCACCCATGACACGTACGGCGATAGCACCCAGCATGAAGGTGGTCAAAATCAGCACCAAAGCGAAGACCAAAGCAGCAAGTGGCGAAAAGCCACCAATGGAGAAGATGATGATCATGGCGAAGAAGGTTACACCCATGAAGATGGGAATGTGCTTGAGTGGCCATTCGTACCAACCTTTGCCTTCCATGTATTCTTGGCTACCGTCGCCCTTGAACGCTGCACCGATGTCCGTGAAGATGTTGGCAAAGGTGCGCCACATCTTTGCCAATCCGAACATACCACCACCGACGATGGCACCGATAGCGATGGTACGAACCGTCTTGGCAAAGGCGATCATCTGCAGAGGAGCAGAGCCACCGCTGGCATAATCTTGGATGGGGATGTTGGCTTGTTGCGTTGCATCGTAGATAGGGACGTTCATGAACACAGCCAACGGGACGAGGAAGAACCAACCCACGATGGTAC
Source organism: Candidatus Poseidonia sp. (assembly GCA_030741355.1). Lineage (GTDB taxonomy): Archaea > Thermoplasmatota > Poseidoniia > Poseidoniales > Poseidoniaceae > Poseidonia. The sequence goes on from JASLVM010000016.1 coordinate 8,388, forward strand.
CGAGGTTGACCAAAAACGCCACGCGGGCTTTCATGAACCAGCCGATGGCAAACATCGACGGCGTCAACGCCACCCCGATGTAGGTGTAAGAAAATGGATTCCATGCCGTTTCCTCCGACCAGTGCGTTTGCTTGAGGGAGATGCCGTCAACCGTTCCTGAGGGCTGGTGGATTTTACCATGGGAATAGAAGCTCGCCAAGCCAATGTCACCGTAGTGAACGGATTCTGCGATGAAATCAAGCAGAGCAATCTTCCGGTCATTCAACCAAATCAAAGGGTACTCCACAAGGAACAGGCCCACCATGGTGACCACGGTCCAGACTCCAATCGTCTTCAGGGAATCCCGTGCATGTTCAACCGCCCCCGTGCTCACATCCGAGGAGATATCAAGCATCTTCAGGGTCGCTTCAAAACCTGGGAGAGGAAGCGGGTCTTCAACCAACCATACACGTCTGAAGATGATGAAATACATGACACCCAAGAACCCGGCGAACATGGAAGCGACGATGCCGATGAACGCCAGTGTGAACGCCTCACCATCGTCGAGCGTTACCAAAGGCCCATCCGCTAACGCATAAGCGGGTTGGCTGGCCAACAAGAAGATGGCAGGGAACGTGAAAATGAAGCCCGTTGAAGCGTGGGTGGCCCCCGTTGTGGCCGATGTTGCGATGTTGACTTCGGAAGGCGACCATTTGAGCGCCATGCCCAAGAGGTAAGCGATGTACCATGCTGCGGAGATGGCCAATCCGAGTTTGAGCCCGATGTAAGCGGTAACCCCGGAAAAGATGGCACCAATACCGATACCGATCATCACTTTCGGGGTATTCCAGTGAGAAACTTCGAACGATTCCTGCAAGTTTTTCTCTTCGAGGTATTGTTCCAACACACCGGTGTTGAGGTTGTTGTACATCTCGTCATCGAGCCAGGTCAGTGTCCCGGCTTCAATCGCTTTGAGACCCTCCGGGGTGATGGGCTGGCGGTAGGCTGATTTCGAGACGGTTTTTTCACCAGAAGCGTTGGTTTTCGACACCTAAATCACCCGCGACGCAACAGCGTACGGTCAATCGGTTGCGAAGGCACTTCATGACGGTTGCGATGCTCACGCTGTTGCTGCATCCATTTGCCGGTTGCGCTCGTCTTCAGCACGAGCCACAGCAATTCCGTCCTCAACGTCGACCTTTCGGAGCATGATGGCCCCTGCAACAATGAGCAACGAGATGGCAAAGATACCAACACGTGAGTCAAACCACACGGTCATGAGCGAGTAAATCAACGGACCAAGAAGGGCTGCGACCTTGCCAAAGAAGCCGAAGAAGCCGAAGAATTCTGCGGACCGTGTCTCAGGAACCATCTGACCGAACATCGAACGAGCCAGTCCTTGGGAGCCCCCAAGAAGTGCTCCAGCGAACACACCCAACAACAGGAATTGGAAGAACACCGTCATGCCCAAGGGAGCCCAAACGTATTCTCGAGCCGTTTCTGGGATGAAGTCCAAAAGGCCATCACCAAGGCTGGTGGGATGATTCACACCCACCTCAGTCGTAGCCAAATCACCGCCCTCAATGCTGTAGGAGAAACGGGACTTGTCCATGGTCGACTGCAGAGATGCCAGGTCTTCAGCAGAAAGGGCCAAGCTGATCACGACCGACTTTCCATCATCATCAAACGCCCATTCCACTGCCGTGCCGAGTTTGTAATCCTCGTTGATTTGGACAGGCAAAATGTCCCTGTACTCAAGCGCCCACTGCTGCTCATCGTCATCGGGGAGCGCAGCGATGGGGTTGACGCCTTCACGTGCGATGGCATCGTACATGCCAGTATCTTCATTGAAGGTGTATTGCATGTCGTACTCGTCGTGGTTCTCCAGTTCCAAGGGTGCGAACGAGAGGGCGCCGACGATGACGACACACCAGCAAACCAACGAGAATTGGAGGGCACCTTTCGTACCCCACTTCTCAGCAAGTTTGGTGAACCCAATAGCAGCCGGAGCCGCCACGAATTGAATGATCAAAATGGTGAGGATCAGACCCGTGGTGGTCAAACCGAGCACGACAATACCAAAGACACCGGCAAGGGCTGTGACCGAGTTGATTCCGTCGATGAAACAGAAGTAAGCCAACATGTAGAAGAAGAGGGTTCGGAAACTCTTGATGTCCGACAGCGTGGCTTTGACTTCGCCCAAGGCCATCTTGGTTGAAGGTACCAAGCCCATTGGTTCCATTTCGTTCTCGATATGGGGTTCAGGAACCATTCGGAAGGTCATCTGGGCAAAGCCCAACCACCAGATACCGGAAGACGCCATGGCAAAGGGAATCACCCAGTTGCCCTCAAGATTCATGACCATGATAAGGTGAACAACCAGAAGGAGACCACCGCCGAGGTAGCCTGCTGCGAAGGCCTTGTTGGAGATGGAATCCATCTCAGAGTCGTCACCCATGTGCGGCAGGAGGGCGTTGTAGAACACACCGGCGCCGTTCAACCCGACGTTGGCCGCCATGAACATGATGAGCGCCCATATCCAACCCGCAGATACGCCGAGGTAAGGCGAGAGGGCAAGGAGGACACAGGAAACGGAACCCACCAGGGTCAAGATTCGAAGCCACCACATTTTGATCATCCTTCGGTCGGCGATGACGCCGAGCGAGGGGGCACAGATGGCCACCAAGAGGGCCCCAATCATAACAGCAGCCGAGTACATGGCGTCAGCCGTCCACTCACTGCCCAACAATTTGGTAGAGATGCCGTTGGCTTCAGCGAAAAGGTAGGCGAACCATGCCGGGAAGATGGCGGTGGTGACCGAAGTCTCAAAGGCGCTTTTTCCCCAATCGTAGGCACAGTATCCCCGAACGCGTTGGTCTTTGGCGTCTTCATTGATGGCTTGCGCAAGTTCTTCCATGACTTCCCATGACGCGTTGGCCTTATGAATTCATACCCGTGAACAGGCCGGTGTTTTGGGATTTCAAAACCCCGAGGTGTTGGCCATCAATGGTCTCGAATGATGATGTAGCGGCCAAGGGCTTCTTGCCACATGATTTTCTGACCGGCTTCGATATTCATCTCGGACTCAGCGGAGGGCATGGGGAGAATCATCATGGAATAATCACGGTCGTTCATGGCGTGAACTTCGTTGCCTTCGAGGTGGGTGACCGTGGCCGTGCCCTTTTCGATCATGGGGACGTTGATGGAATCGGTCACCGTGCCAACGTGGGAAATTTTCTTTCCGGTGAAGATGGATTCCAAGGACAGGCGTGCTTTTGCAGACCCGTGCTTTCCAGGCTTTGATTTTGAAATGCTCAAAATTTTGTAGGCTTCGTCGTCAACGACGCAAAATCGTCCAACTTTCAGCGTTCGAATTTCTACACGGTCGGTGCCTGGCATGGTATCCCTCAACAACGCTGTCAAGGTGTTGGCTTATCACCCTTCGCCCCACTGCGGCTGGAATGCTACAAATCGCGGACGTCGAATCGCTGACCTGATTGCTCGAGGGTGTGTTCGGTGATGAGAGGGAGAAGAGCAGAAGCAACATCCTCTGGTTTGGACAACTGTCCGTCTTCATGATAGCCAACAAAATTCGAACGAAGGGGAAAATCCTCCTCGGAGGCTGAACGGATGGTGGTTTGCATGGCCGTATCGACAATTCCTGGAGCGACAGAAACCGCCGTGATGTTGTGTAGCCCACCCTCTTCTGCGAGGCACCTCGTCCACATATCAAGACCTGCCTTGGCCGTACAGTACGCCGACCAAGACGACAAAGGACGGAGAGCGGCACCGCTTGAAATCGTCGTGACTCGAACACGGTGGTTTCCTTGAAGCACCGCCTTGAGTGCTTGGGTGAGGTGTTGAACGCCAACCACGTTGACCATCATCGAACGGGTCCAATCCACTGCATCGGCTTCGAACAACGGCTTGATGGGGTGAATATCACCTGCATTGTGAACGATGCCGTTGATGACCACATCCTGAGAAAGGATGGTTTCTGCCGCTTGCTCGATGGATGAAGAATCACCCAAATCACAAGGTGTTGCGTAGGAGGCTGGCGTGATGGCTTGGACGTCGGAGAGGGTTTGTTCGAGTTCAGGGCTGTTCCTTGAGAGAAGAATCACTCGCACACCTTTTCGGGCCAAAGCCAGGGAAACTTCCCGTCCGATGCCCTTTGAGGCTCCCGTGACCAGGTAGGTTTGGCCTTCAAGGTCGCCCACTACAATCACCTCAGTAGGTGTAGAAACCTTGACCGGACTTTCGACCGAGTTTGCCTTCCTCGACCATTTGGACCAAGAGAGGGGCAGGAGCGTATTTCTCCGTCCCAAAGCCTTCGTGGAGGACGTTCATGATGTGAAGCACGGTATCGTTGCCGATCAAATCCGAGAGCGCCAAAGGACCGATGGGGTGGTTCATGCCCAGCTTCATGATGCCATCAATGGCTTCGGGTTCAGCCACACCTTCTTGCAACGTAAGAATCGCTTCGTTGATCATGGGACAGAGAATGCGGTTTGAAACAAAACCAGGGGCATCGTTGCACGAGAGAGCGGTCTTGCCCATCTTCTCGGCGGCGTCCACAACGGCCGTGTTGGTCGCCTCACTGGTGTCGGCGCCGTTGATGATTTCAACGAGTTTCATGATGGGAACGGGATTCATGAAATGCATACCGATGACCTTGTCGGGGCGATTGGTCGAACCGGCGATGGTCGTGATGGAAATCGAAGAGGTGTTTGAGGCGAGGATTGTCTCTGGCTTGCAAATCCCGTCAAGTTCGGTGAAAATTTCCTGCTTGAGGGAGAGAATTTCGGGCACGGCTTCCACCACGAGGTCGCAATCAGCACACATTCCACGGTCTGTCCCGGTCGTGATTCGGGCGAGGGCGGCGTCTGCGTCGTCTTGCGTCATACGCTCTTTACTGACAAGTTTGCCAAGGGAAAATTGAATGGTGCCAAGACCCTTCTCAACGTATTCGTCTTTGATGTCGATCATGACAACATCATAGCCCGCACAGGCAGCTACCTGTGCAATGCCGTTGCCCATTTGTCCTGCGCCGATTACGCCAATGCTCTGAATCATCGTATCACCTTCGTTCAAATCCATACGCACACCGTTCATGAAGATGTGGATTCATTTGGACGGCGTCGGGGAAAGGAATATGTCGTGAAACCGTGTAGTCCGCCCATGGTTGTGATTCTCTGCCCACACTGCGAGGAAGAGATTGAACTCGAGGACGACGCCTACGGTGAATTCGCCTGTGCATTGTGTGAAGGAGAATTTGAATGGAACGTTGACGAAGAGGATTCCAACGGGACCCACAACGGTTTTACTTTTGATGCATCAAACATCAAACCGATTGCCGTTGTCCAAGGTGTCATCGTGGGCATCTCATTCATCGTCTTGTTGATGTGCTTTACGGCGGACCCGTTGTACACACTTTCAATCGAGGATGATGAGTGGTTGTATTCTGCAGACACGATGACGGCGGATGACATCTATGGCATGGGTGGAACCAAGGAATACAGTGCATATATCGATCATCTAAACGGAATAAAAGATGACATCCCAGAGGGCTTTGGCGTAGACATTGAAGGGCAGATCGAAGCCATGGAAGGATGGGATTCTGCTGGCAACACCTACCAATTTTTCAGTTTGATGGCGTTAATTTCGATGATTTTGATGCCCATCTTGAGTTTGACGTTTACCCTCCATGAGAGGAATGTGATCGATATGCCAGTGAAAGCGGCTGTTTTGGTCCATTTTTCAGGCAGAGGCGCCTATTATTTCGGATGCTTCATGTGGTTCTTGGCCATCGTCCTTCACATGATACTCGCACCGGAAGCTTCGGGTCCAATAGGTATGGGCCAATTCGATGTGGGCATGTTCGGTTATGCAGGTGTCTTTTGGTTTGGGCTGGTCATGAGTTTGCTCGCGCCAATCGTGCACGCAGGGCTCTGGTTTGTGCCTCAAGACAATTGAGAGGTAGCCCGACTCGGATTCGAACCGAGGTCGGCGGGACCAAAACCCACCATGATGGACCCCTACACTATCGGGCTGTGTAAGCCGGTCGGAGCGGTTCCGCTTTTTGTTTCTGTCGGCTTTGCCCTCAGCGGAGGAGTTCGTGGTCGCCCAGTGTTTTCCGAGCGCTGTCAATGAATTGTTCGAGGTCAATACTGGTGCTATCCATGTAAATTTGGGCCTGCAACGCCATGTCCAACTTGTCAAGTCGTTTGACAAAAACAGCCTCAGGCGTGGTTTGGTGTTCGTATTCATCAAACAACGACACCCACTCCGGTGCAATCTGTTCCATGGCCGCACGTTCGTCAGCGGACTTCGTTGAAACATCGTCTTGAGGCGTCAGGTCGCCGACAATAACCTCCGGCAAGTCGTGGACCAAGCAGAGTTTGAGGACGTGTTCGAGATTGAGGTCATCAGGGCATAACTTGAGCGCAAGGATGGCCATGCCCCACGAGTGGGCAGCAACCGATTCGGGAGATTCAACACCCACATTCACCCATCCTTGTCGCAGCACATCTTTCAGACCGAGGTAGGTCTTGAGGTCCTCGCGCATGGTGGTGGCTTGAAGCGCGGGTTCAAAACCTCACCTCTTCAACCAACGTCATGAGCGCACGAGCCCCTACCTGGTGGGATGAGGCGCACACCTTCCTGCTGAAGGACGAGTTGTTGGGCCCCGTGGTGGAACAATTTGGCGCTGACGGTATCACGAGCCGGGATGACCTGTTCCAGACGCTGGTCCGTTCCATCGTTGGTCAACAAATCTCTGTGCTCGCAGCCGATGCGATTTGGGGGCGTCTGGTGGACCACCTTGGTGAAGTCACCCCCGCTGCTGTGTTGGACACCGACCAGCCCAGCATCGCTGCTTGTGGCGTTACTCGACCCAAAGCGAGCTACATCTACGGCCTTGCAGAAAATGCAACGGAACTTCTCAACCAGCCTTGGGAAGAGATGTCTGACGCCGCCATCATGAAGCATCTGGTGAAATTCAGAGGGATTGGCCCTTGGACGGCGGAGATGCTCCTCATGTTCCACTTTCTCCGACCCGACGTGTTCAGTTTGGGCGACATCGGTTTGATCCGAGGGACACAACGGCTTGTACCCGAAGCAGAAACAAAAGAACAGGTGGGCGAAATAGCCGAGCGATGGCGCCCCTATCGTACAGCAGCAGCCTGGTACTTGTGGCGAATCCTTGACCCGGTTCCCGTAGAATATTGAAAAACACTATATTCTAACCGACCCATAGGGAAATCATGCCCAAGACATTTGACCGTGCCCCGGAATTGCCAAAGATGCGACGAAGGATTGGTCGCGATACAACTGAACTCCTCATTACAAGCCTGGCACTTCTTTCTACTGCCGTTCTTTTCGGTGTACTTATCCGAAAACCCTCGGATTGGTTCGACATCGCGTCCCAAACAGAATATGAACGGCTTATGCTTGGAATGCTCGCGACCACAATTATTCTGTGGCTATCCATCATCCGTTTAGAACTGACAGCTAAAACCAAAGCAGAAAGTTTGTACAAAGTCCAAATGAATGAATACGAAATTATGCGTACGAAGTGGCTCGAAATCGCATCGCAAAAGATGGATATCGAGGCAAAGAGGTCCATGGAACCAATGAAGGTGCTGCAATCTCAACAAGTACCGGTACAGGAGACGAATCCTCCAAAGAAAGAGAAGAACGAAGATTAGCAAAGTGATCGGGGAACGGTCCAAGAAATTCCACGAAAGTTGGTCAAACTTTCTGTTTTGGAGTATGAAGATCGTTTGATTCCCATCCCCTTGTTTGCGGCGAGCATCGGCCTTATGACTGGATTCACGTTTATTTTCCCGCTACTTGGAGTATTAACACTTCCAACAGCGATGTTAACCGTTTATTCGATATTAACAGGAGATATCACTTTTGTAGATGACGCCAGTTCAATCCAGCATGAGATGAAATTGTTGGAAGAAGAATGATACTCCAGCAAAGGTTTCTCAAGAATGGTGCGTGTGGTGAAAACATGACCGAGAACCCGCTTTCACCAAGACCTAGCCCCCGAACTCTTGCAGAAAGACTTGGTTCAACGGGAAATAGAATCGCAGAACTCTCAAAGCAGGCCGCCACGGCCACCAAGGATGCAATGACCAAAGTTGCAGACGCAGGAAAGGAAGCCGCAGCAAAAACCTCACAAGCGGTGGCTGAGGCAAAAGAATCACGTCGGGAAAAGAAAGAGGAGAAATTGACCCAAAAAATTGAGGAAACACGAGCCGAACTCAAGCAAGACGGCCACATCGAACTTGCACCAGCGATGATCACCCTTCCAGAATTCGAGGAGGAGCGCATGGCCTTGATGGCTGAGGAACACGATATTCTTGTGGACCTGGTGGACCACATGCACGCCCTCTCGGAGCGAGTGGACCAACTTGAGCAAACCTACCGGGCTCTCGCTATTGAAGAGAAAACCAAATTGTCACTATCAACGGACGACGACGCAGAAGGGAAACCCGAAGACACTTCTGAAAACATGACCTCCGCCCTTAGCCTTCTCGGTGCATCGCTGGTTTGGGTGGTATTGCTAACCGGAATCGACCGTTACTTGGCCTCCAATGAGATCATGTTGTTTTCCAGTTATCCCGCTGAGATCCCCGTTTGGGGCATCGGTGCTGGCTCATGGGTGATGTTTGTCATCTACCAAATCGGGAAAGCCGCTCCCTTCCTTCGTGTTTCGACACCGATGTTGATTCAAACTGGATTGGCCGTAGGCATCACGACCGTCATGGCGCTTTTGCTTTCGGACGACACCATCTCCACCATGTCAAGCGTTTGGACATGGGGCACGGCCATTGCTGTTGCCGTATTGGTTTCATCAACCCTCGTAGCCAGCGCATGGCGCAACACACGCAAGGTTCTGACCCCTAACGAAGAGATTGAAATCATCGAATGATGGCATCGCCGTCTTTGAACAAGTCTCTCGTGATGTTCTTCTGGTGCGACTCAAGGGTTCCGCCACCGATTTCAAGCAACTTCGCATCTCGCCACAAACGCTCGACGTGATATTCACCCACGTAGCCGTAGCCACCCATCACCTGCATGGCAGCGTCGGCGATTTCCTTCGCTGCCGTGGTGGCAAAGAGTTTGACACCGTCGGAGTCAAGTCGCTGACCTGAGGTCCCGATGGTCAAATTGTTGGCCGTGTCGTAGATGTAGGAACGCATGGCTCGATACTTGGCCCAACTCTCACCGATGTAGCGCTGAATTTGTCCGAAATCACGAATGGATGACCCAAAGGCCGTCCGGTCGGTGGCGTAGCGGTTCATCTCCTCAAGCGCTCGTCGACCGATGCCAAGAGCCATGCCGGCCAACGTGAGACGTTCAAGTTCCAAATTGCCCATCATGTGAAGGAGAGATTCACCAACATCGCCCACGAGATTTGCAGCAGGAACAATGCAGTCGTCAAACACCAGTTCAGCGGTGTTGGATGCACGCATGCCGGTTTTGTCGTATATTTTCTGACCCACGCTATAACCCGGCATACCGGCCTCGACGAGGAAGGTCGACATCTGAACTCGCCCGCGCTCATCTTCACCTGTTCGGGCGTAGACCCAAACCACATCGGCAGGCGTACCTTCTTCGTCAATACAACCGTTGGTGATCCACATCTTTCGTCCGTTGAGCACCCACGAGCCGTCGTCTCGCTGAACGGCGGAGGTGGAGAGACCAAGGACGTCGGTTCCAGCGTCAGGCTCCGACATGGCCATGGCACCAATCCACTCTCCAGAACAGACCTTGGGCAGGATTCGAGCCTTTTGCTCCTCATTGCCGTTGTAGGCGAGGTTGTTGACAAAGAGCATGGAGTGAGCCAAGTAAGCAAGGGCAAAACCCGGGTCGGAAGCCGACAATTCTTCGTGAACGATGGTGCAGGCGACGGCATCCAAGCCGGCGCCGCCGTATTCTTCTGGAGCGCTGATGCCCAACAGGCCCAATTCGCCCATGCTACGGAGGAGTTCAAGGTTGAATTTCTCATCACGGTCGTATTCAAGAGCCTGAGGCTCGACATATTCTTTGGTCCATTCTCGGACCATTTCACGAAGCATGAGGTGCTCTTCGCTCGGGTTGGCGATGTCCATGTTGGCCATGCCATGCCGTTCTCTTGGTGGCTTTTGACCTTTGGCGCTGATGCCGTGGAAGCGGGGGTTGAGGGACGAGGCCAAACTCACTCTTCAGAGGTTTCAGCATCGCCCAGCATCTCTTGGCGGAAGGCCCTGTAGTCTTCTTCCGTGTCGAATTCGAGCGGGACCACCATGCGTTCTTGGCAGTCTTGGCATTCGTATTGCTGGCCGACCATGAACCCCATGTAGGGATAGACACGGATACCGTAGCAGGCGATGCAGACTCGGAACGACATCCTGGACACGCCCGATTCATTCCTCTTCGGACAGGGCCTGACGTAGCTCATCCAAGCCAATGCGGTGGTCTTCATTGACGTCCAACGATTGAATGATGACAGAGATTTGAGCGGGCGAGAGAATGTCGCCGACCATGTCGCGAATACCGTGGTGAAGTTCCGGGCCGTTGATGCTTCCATCGCTGTCAGCGTCAAAGGCAGAGAACATGTCGTCAATGGACATGCCTTTCTCCTTCAGGGCTTCTGCAAGTTTGCTCATGGCTTCTTCAGCACTCCACGTATCGTCGCTCATGGCGTGGGCTGGGCGTTGGCCTCCTAAATCGTTTGCATGCGATTCTTTTTCAAGCGTTGAGCGGCATAAGTTCTTGATGGATGGGAGTATGCAGGCAAAAGAACCAGTCATGGCAAAGAAGTATATCGCACGGGATCCGCGCACAGGAAAGCCCATTCAAACGGGCCAGGCCGCCGTTTCAGATGCTTCTTACGAGCCAACCCTCGGCCCATGGTGCGCCCTCCACCCTGCCGACATCATGTCGCTTGCAGAGGGCACGCTCACCCAGCGGGAAGTACGATGGAAAAACCAAACCCTGACCATGACCCGAAAAAACGGCATTCGTGCTCTGAGTCATGTCCCCCAAAACATGATCATGCCGGCCCACAAGATGCTCCTTGCGGCTTTTGAGGATGAAGACCCGCTCATCCGTGTGGCGGCCCTCGAAGTGCTTCCAGAGTTTGCTGTCCGCCGCTCCAATGAACTCTTTGATTGGCTCTCCGTCTTGCTCGACGACGAAGACGCAAGCGTGCAAAAGGCTGCCAGCGCCTCTCTCGCTCGAGCCGCTCCAACCTTTCCATCCGGCGTGCATTCCTCCCTCGAGAACGAACTCCGGCACGGAAATGAACAGCGAAGAAAAACCGCTTGGAAAGGATTGGAAGCCTTGACCAAAACATGGCCCGATGTCGTGGCCGACCACGTTGACTCGATCTTGCTCGAGCCTGATGTGGAGTTGCGACGACGAGCTGCCAAATTGATCAACGCCATCGTATCGAGAAAAACATCGGCCGTTTGGGACTTGGTCTCGTGGGCTCTCAACGACGAAGACACTCAAGTTCGAAAGACGGTGGCCAAATCGCTTCCCCGACTGGCCAAGCAAGATGTTCGAATGGGAACGATGTTCGCTGAGCGAGCGATTGCTGACCCGGACCCGGATGTTCGCTTGTCGGCCATCAAGACCATTGAGAAACTCAACCGTGGTCACGGCCGAGCACGTGATTTGATTCTCGCCGGTTCCCGGTCGACGGATGTTCGTGTCCGCCGAGCTTGTGTAAGTCTCTTGCCCAAATTGATGGACGAAACCGAACTTCGGGCGCTCGTAGACGACCTTCTGAAAACCGAAACAGACCCCGGCTTGGTCGAGAAATTGATGCAGTATCGGTTTGATGCCATGCTCGAAGGCACTGAAGAGCAGAAAAACGCTGCTCTTTCGCCTGCTTTGGCGGTCCCCGATATCGACAAAGAAGTGCTCCTGGCCCAAGGGAAGCGAATCGGCATGGCACCAGCGCCGCCCCCTTCACCGTTGGCCGACAAGTCAGAGCCCACCACGGAACCGCCTACGAAGACGCCGCCTCAACCCGCCCGTCCAACGCAAGATGAGTTGATGGGGTACCACGATGACGACGATGATTTTGGTCCAGAAGATGACGACCCATACTTCTGAGGCAGGCAGGGCCTGTGCAACAGCGTTAAGAACAGGTGGACGGTCGGCAACTCGCTAAAGGAGTGTATGATATGGACAATGACATGCCATTCAACGACAAAGCAACACAGTTTGACCGATTGTGGGACGGCATCACGCCAAAAGGCGTGAACCGCTCAAAGGCGCTCAAGTTCCGTCAATACATCCTTGAGCATGTTCGACAAATGCGTCGCCCACTGAACCGAGAGAATGCTCGCCGGTACTGGATGGGCGAACTTCAGAAGGAAATCGCCGACCGCGAAAACTTCTGATGACCCTGTGGAGGCCACCTCGTCTCGGTGGCCAATGAACAACCCCTGAGACGAACGGTGAGACCGATGTTCACAACGACACGCTTTGATGCTTGGAATCTTCCTGAACCCATCCAAAATGGCCTGAACGCCATGGGATGGGAATTCGCAACACAAGTTCAACGCGACACGGTCCCTATCGCACGTCAAGGAACCGATGTGATCGGTCAAGCGCGCACAGGCTCGGGAAAAACCGCTGCCTTTGGATTGCCCATCCTCGAACGTTGCCAGCCCACAGGTGAACTCCAGGCTTTGATTTTGACACCCACGCGAGAACTCGCCAATCAGGTCGCAGAAGAATTGGGCATGCTCCAAGGCGATGCCGGCCTCATCATACTCACGGTTTACGGTGGAACTGACCTTGAAAAGCAGGCAAAGACCCTCGGAGAAGGCGTCGACATCATCGTCGGAACACCCGGTCGTGTCATGGACATGAGTGAACGTGGCCACATTGACTTGGGCAAACCGCAGGTCATGTGCCTCGACGAAGCCGACCGCATGCTCGACATGGGATTCTTCCCCGACATCATGTGGGTTGTTGAGCGAATGACCGGGCGTGAGCAAACCCTGCTCTTCTCGGCCACCTTCCCGCAAGAGATCATCGATGCCGCTCATGAGTTCATGAACGAACCGGATTTCGTGTTGACCAACGCCGAAACGCTTGATGTCCCCCCCATCGACCTTTACTCGGTTCGTATCGGCCGCTCCAACAAACTCTGGGTGTTGGGCCGCCTTCTCATTCGAATGCAAGATGAAGACCAGACCATCATCTTCTGCAACACCAAGCGCATGGTGGACTTGGCCGTCGAACGGCTGAAGAAACACCGCTTTGATGTGGCTGGCCTGCACGGAGACTTGAGCCAAAACCAGCGCGAGCGCATCCTCACTTCGTTCAAAGAAGGCGAGGTGAAAACCATCATCGCCACGGACGTTGCTGCTCGTGGTATTGACGTCGACGGCATCACCCTCGTCATCAACTATGATATTCCAAACGACTTGGATTCCTTCATCCATCGCATTGGACGTACGGGTCGCATCGGCCGAACTGGAGAGGCCTGGAGCTTGGTTTCCCGCGACGATGAACCTCAATTGTCGAAAATCATGGCCACCTATGGCCTTGACATCCAACCGAGCGAAGCCCCTGAACTTCCTGAAGGCGTTGACCGAGACCCTGTTCGTCGCCAAGAAGACTTCACGGAAACAGCCGATGTGTTCGGTTATGTTACGGTGAAACTCTCCCTCAGCCCAGAAGACGCCGGTTCAACCCTGAATGTGGCCAACTGGTTTGTTGAACAGTTGCGCTGTGATGAATTGGCCATCGGCACGATCGCCTTCAGGGATGAAGCAACCTTTGTCAGCCTTCACAGCAGCAAAATCGGGACGGCCATGAAGGCCATCGAGAAGCGACCGTTCAACGGCCAAACGATGACCGCTTCCATCGTAGAGTGATTACTCCTCTTCACCTCGGCGCTTCCACGAGCCAGATTTTTTCGAGTGGTGCGATTTTGTTTGAGGTTTCGATTCTTCCACGGACTGAACGGCTGCACTCGGCCATGTTCCATCCTCAAGAGGCCGCTCAATCACGACCAAGGTTCCGACACCCATGGCCAAGCCAAGGGCAGATAGCGACCAAGCATAGCCAATGGCATCGTCCCATCGTTGTTCGGCATCGGCACAATCCGAAGAGAGTTGACTCGAGAATTCGCAAAAGGCAAGGGTGTCTCGGGCGTCAATCGCTTCTTGATTGGTTGAGATGTTGGTCATGGCCAACACAAAGAGCAGAAGCGCAGCCCCAAGGAGGGCCTTGTGTTTGGTTTCCCAAAGATGGCGGCGTTGAAATCGCCAAGGAGACGGGTCTTCTTTGGTCGCTGCGAGGGTGCGAGAAGGACCACCAAAGCGCAGAAACCACACCAACCACATGCTGACAAGCACCACCAAAAAGCCCCAGGTGTAAACGGTCTCGTGGAATTGCCACATCGGCGTCAAGCAAGCTTGGACGTCCGGTGTTTCAAGGCAAGAATTCAACGCAATCGGATAGAAGACGACGAGACGAAGGATGTTCAAGACGTAAACGATGGCGCACATCACACCGACGGCTTTCCACTTCTCTCGCTGAGGTACACCGTCGGTCATCATGACCAAGGTAGAGAGGAAGATCATTTCGTGCACGCCAGCGCACTCATCCGAGACGTAGAGGCCGACGCTATCGTAGGGTCCGGGGAACGATGGATGAAGGAGGTCAATGCGTGTCAGCCAACCGTTGTGATGGCTGATGACGGCGGTGCCCTCTCCGTAAATGAGGTTCGTCAATTCGTTCCAAATCCACGCCTCGGTCACCTGGATGGGAGCGAGCGTGTCCGAGGGGATGGTCAAAAACCAGTAGAAGGCTTCAACCAAAAGAAGCGCCAGCGGTATACGGCCGTAACGGAGACCCAACTCTCCCACTTCCCGCCAGGACATGTCCCCTTCAGGACGTGCTGACTCGGTCGCCGCCATGGTTGCAGAGCCAGCCCGTTGTTGAAAAGATGTCGCGGACCAACGAGGAGAAGAAAACCTGTTGAGATGAACCGTGCATGTGTTCAAAACGGACACCATCCTCCGTTCAATCATGGGAGAGGCCGGCGAAGGGCATGGCATCACGCATCGCCTTGATGTTCTTGGGTTCAATTGCCCAGTCCCGGTCGCCAAAACGAGGGAAGCGCTTGAAGAACTTGCCAACGGAAACGTGTTGGAGGTCCTCGCCGATGACCCTGAAACCCTACAAGACATGCCCCTGCTCATCGGCCGTGGTCCACATGCTCTGTTGGAAGTGAACAAAGAAGAGGGCGAGATTCGATTCGTGATCGAGGTGAAAGCATGAAAGTTGTCAAAAAAGACGATGTGCCTAGCATAGCGTTCCTACCAACCGGTTTTGGAAATTTCCGGATTCAAGTGTTTCACGAAGAAACCACAGGTTTTGACCACGTTGCACTGACGCTCGGCGACATGGCAGGCCCCGACCCCGTTCTTGTCCGTGTTCACTCCGAATGCCTGACAGGCGATGTCTTTTCCAGCACCCGCTGCGACTGCGGCCCTCAACTCCATGCCGCCCTGAATGCCATTGTCGAGAAGGGATGGGGCACCCTCCTCTATTTGCGCCAAGAAGGGCGAGGCATTGGCCTCCACGCAAAAATCCAGGCTTACCACCTCCAAGATGGCGGTGCTGACACCCTTGATGCAAACCTGATGCTGGGCCATCCGGCCGATGCTCGAGACTATGCCATCGCCGCCGAGATGTTGGAAGAGTTGGGCGTTGAGCGCGTTGAACTGATGACCAACAATCCTGAAAAAGTGGCACAGCTCACCAAACACGGCATTGATGTTGCCAGCAGAAGCCCGCTGATCGTCGGTGTTGGCTCCAATAATCGAGATTACCTCGCCACCAAAGGTGAGCGTATGGGACACCTCATCAGCGACGACGATTTGTAAAATGGGGCCGTGGCCGGGAATTGAACCCGGGCTGGCAGAACCACAATCTGCCGTGCTAACCCCTACACCACCACAGCCATGAGAGGTAGAAGCGCCTCATGCGCTAGGTATTTCAAACATGCGCCAACCTCCCCATTGGCAAACACCTCATCAGGTGCAGGGAACCCTTTGTTTCAAGAAGTGCCACCTCGTGCAAGATACCATGCGACCTCACAGCAAGGTGCTCTTTTTGGTGCTCATGCTCCTCATGTTTTCCGCTTCACCGTTGTTGACCGCCGGTCAAGCCCGTAGCGTTCACAGCACCGCTGATGTTGACCTCTTTCCACAAGGCAACTTCGTTGACCCAAGTCTTTGGGAAACCGGTGCTGAGACCTCGTTTACTCAAGAGGAAGCGAGCTATTCCGAAACGATGGTCGCCGACCAACGATTGACCATGCTCCACACACGACCGGTGCACCTTGACACGCTCACGGTTTGGTCTTCAACGTCCCCAACCGACTCCAACTATTCCACGGGGGCACCCGACGGAGCGAGCACATGGTCAACGGGTCCCGAAATTGAATTGACCGACTTCGATGTTTCTGGACTGGTCAACTACCCGATGGTTGAAGTCCACATGCTCGGGGTGTTCCAAATTCCCAACGCTCTCTCAGAGGATACGGTTCGGATTTCCGTGGAACACGGCGATGGTTTTGATTTGCTGAAGACCTTCGCTCACACCCAAGGAAACGTGGATTACATCAACAACTCGGCTTACCGATTGAACATCACCGGCTTGATGGATTGGACGTGGGATGACATCGCTCAAATGACCTTCACGCTCGACTACGTCTCTGCGGGCGGCGTCGATGATTCTCGACTTGTCGTCGATGCTGTTGGCTTGGACATCACCGTTCAGACGCCGTGGTACGGAGGCGAAGTCGCCTACGCCTCCTCCCAGTTTTCAGGACACGAACTCCCTGTCATGAACATCGATTTTACCGGAGGCTCAACCGACAACATGGCGTTGGATGACTGTGGCCTCAAACCCACCATTGAAGGAACCACGGGACAGTGGACCAGCGAAACCTTCACGCATCCACCTGAACAAACGCTCGGGAGAATGCACCATTTGGTAGAGGATGCAGGTGCAGGAAATGTTTCCATCGAAATCGCTGTGTTTGAAGATGAAGTGATGACCAGTGATTTCACCGTCCTTCAACCCAACACGTTGCTTCCTACAGGCGATGCATATCAAATCAGGCTCACCATCACGGACGCTTGTGTTACCGCCGTTTGGGCTGACGTCAACGATCCGTCACTTCGATTGGACGGCCGAGTCTTTGGCACCAACGACGGCATTGATGCCGAATACTCACGGTGGCTGGTCTTTGTCAACGACGAACTCGTTTCAAACGAGCCCATGGCTTTGGGCACCTTCACACATGAGTGGCCGATTGGCGCCTACCTCCGTCCCGGAGCGTCTTCGTTCACCGTGGCCATGCGAGCTTGGTTCACATGGGATTCAAGCGGCTCAGCAAGTCACACAGCGCTTGAATTCACCGACTTGACCGTTCTTGGCGGCTATGCTATTGAATGGGATGAAGACCCCGTCTGCGAATCCATTGGGGACCAAGTTCTCAGCGAGGACAACGGGGGCATCATCTTGCCACTGATTCGACGCTGCAGCGACGACCGAGCCACGAACGAAGACTTGCAGGTTCAGTTCACGAACACCAATCCAGACCTTGTGGCCGTGGACCTGGCAGAAGGAGATGTCCGACTTCGCTTGCTCCCAGAAGCCAGCGGTCAAGCCATCATCGGTGTCATGGTCATTGACCCGGCCGGCAACACATGGCAGGATGCCTTTTCCTTGGTGGTTGACGCTGTTGACGACCCCCCCGTGGTCGCCGAATTCCAGTCCCTGATTCCAGTAGAACGCGAGATTGAGACGGTCATCAACATGACGTGGAGCGACCTTGACTCCGCCGGCCTCGTAACCGCCTCAACCAACAGGTCATGGGCTACAATTGACCTCGCGAGCAGTGTTTTGACGGTGAACCCTCCATCCGTTGGCTTCCAATCCATCCTCGTTTCCGTTTGTGACCAGACCAGTTGTACCGAGCGGGAGGTTGACCTCGAAGTCATGGCCCTTCCCGATTTAACCATTGAATCCATCACCTTTGACAAAGAAGAACTCACGGAAGGTGACATCATTTCCATGCGTGTCCTGGTGAGAAATCAAGGGCAAGCCGATGCCACCATGGTCTCGGTTCGTTGCCAAACCGAGGACCAACTCATTGGCGTCCAAACCATCGCCATCATTCAGCCCGGTGAACTCCAATCCGTCATGTGTGACTGGCAAATCCCTCTGGACGTACGGGTTGTTCGGTTCAATGCTGTGGTGGACCGTGGGCTGGAGATTCAGGAAGGTGATGAAGACAACAACGAGATGGAAGAATTGGTGGCCATCAACGAAATCGTTGAGGAAAACGCCGACTCCACCGAGGGCGTGTTCTCCGCTCAATCGACCATGGTCGTCGTGATTCTACTCGCTTTGGGATTGCTCGGTTTGATCGCCTTCATGATGCCACCAAAGATCAAGAAAATACAGTGATGAGGCTGCAAAAGGTTCGGCCCCTCGTTCGCATCTCCGATGTCGGATAACGCGCTTAACCCCCTCAAACTTGATAACCAAAACGTAGGAGCCGAGGTTGCTTTGAGGTCGTGGGGGCCGTTCAACCTAGGTTGACAAAGCAGGAGTGGGAACCATGTCTCAACTGAAAATCCGTATTGAAACGGAAGAATACATTTACGAAGAATACATCGAAGCTTGAAGCTCAAGAAGAGGTCGGCCAACGGCGAGGGTAAACCTCGGTGTCGATCAAAACCATGCTTGGTCGAGCGACTTCTCCAGCGTCCAGCGTGGCGATTTCATTCGAGTCCATCTTGAGGCGTACAAAACCAACCGCCTCGTCTTTCATGGAAGCGACCATCAATTCGGTTCCTTTCTTCAAATTCTGTGGGATGCTGACGAGGCCGGGGCGGAGCAGTGGTGCTCCGTAGGCGAGCGCAGCAACGGCGCTGTCCTTGACCTGACATCGTGGGACATCAACCAGGAGTTTTTCGATGGGGTGGACAACAGCACTGAGCGCCTCTTCTTGCCCGCATTCCTTCCAGAGCCACACAGCATCGGCCAACTGGTCCATGGTAATGCAGTGGCTCAAATCAAACATGCCAGAAGATTCTCTTCGAAGTTCCTTCAGCGAGACCGGGGTGTTGAGCATCAAACCCATGTCCCTGGCCATGGTTCGAATGTAAGTACCGGCCTCACAGGTGATGCGAGCAACCACATCCTGTTCATCCATGTCCAACAGCTCAAAGGCGTGAATCGTTCGTGTTCTGACCTGGACCTTAACGGCTGAAACTTCCGGAGGCACGTTGTAAATTCGACCGGTCATCGAGGCCATGGTTTCTCGAAGAACCGCTTCATCAGGGCGTTGTCGGAAACGAAAAACAGCGATGTAAGATTTGGTGTGTTTGAGAATCTTATTGGTGATTTTCATGCATCGCCCGGCCATTAAAGGGAGCACACCTGTTGCAAAAGGATCCAGAGTCCCTCCATGACCCAGCCGTTCCAAGCCAAGTAAATCACGAGCCCAAGCAGCAAGTTGGTGGGATGTCGGGCCGGCCGGTTTGTCGATCAAAATGAAACCCGATGCGAGACGCTGCTCGAGGGTTCGGTCGTCGGGGTTCGTTCCAAAAGCGGTGTCCGTTGTTGGGGCCGCATCCAAGACATGTTGACTCATTGAAGTGCCTCCAACAAGGCGACGACATGCTCCAGTATTTGAGATGCATTGAGAGAAGTGGCGTCAATCACATGAGTGTAGGGCTCTGGGTCTTCGGGCACAAGGTCGTAAAGCACGCGAAACCGTTCACCATCAACCGCTGCTCGTTGTTGATTGGCTTGGAGAGCATCCTCAACCGTCAAGCCCTCTCTATGTGCTACACGTCGAGCGCGCTCTTCGTCATCGACATCCAACCAGAGGCGCAAGCACGGCAAGTTAAGTCGGTACGCCCACCAACCTGCAAGTCTTGACTCGACGATGTCAGCACCGTCCGTTCCTTTCATGCGCTGTTTGAGCAACTCGTCCAGAGAACGGTCAACTTCGGGTTCGTTATGGCATAGCTCTCCAAAATCACCGAGCGACATCCCCCGTCGTTTGGCTTCCTCTCGAAACACGTCGCCACCGTTCAGGCTGGTCCAATCGTTTCGTTCCATCAAGGCCTTGACCAGCGTACTGGTTCCGCTCCCTGGATGCCCGGAGACGGTCAATTTGACCAAACCATCACACCCATTCGTGGAAACAAACGTTGCAACGCTTGGTTCGAGGTCCGTCGTGGGTGATCACGTCACCATCGCACTCAGGACATACAAGGGCGATACCTGCCATCAAGCCACCTTGGCTCGCCTCTTTGGTTTCCTTTGGGGCAGCCGAGGACTTCTTCCGGTGTTGTTGACTTCGCTTCGAACGCTGTTGTCGCTTCTTCGCCTGACTGGATGTAGCTGCCGGTTTGGTGGCGACCAAATGCAAGAGGGGTTCCTTGAGAACTTCGCCCGCCACCACCAAGGGATGGGATTTGTAGCGTGTCAATTTGATGTGGCGATCAAGCACACGGCCGTAGGCGGCGCTCATGCAAATATAGCAGCAAATCCATGCCGGGAAGAACAAGAATCTCCCATCGAGGAGGTTCCACTCAGGGGACCAAGGAAGCGAAACATAGTCCACTCGAAACGTCTCTACTTTGGTGGTCAACCAGGCAAAGATTCCGATGATGAAAATCATGGTGAACATCATCGGTTTCATGGCTCCCATTTGCACTTCGAGTTGCTCTGGCATCATCTGTTGCTGGAGCGTCATGGCCTTCTCTTGGAGAATGGGGTCTCTTGAAAGTCGGGCTTCGTTCATCATTTGGCGAACTTGACCTTGACGGTGGCCGATGTGGGCTTGGTCCATGGGGTCGACGAAGAAGTTTCGAATCACGGTGTTCAACGTCATGGAAAAGATACCCAGAATCATGACCGTGATGACAAAGAAGGATTCCTCAGGAAGAAGCGGGGAGAGCAAAGGGTCCGCCGTCGTACCCAGTGAAGTTCGAATCGAAGGCGTCATGATGAGGACGGTCATGAGGATCATGAACATCAGCATGACAAACATCGAACCTCCCGGGGGCGGGGGTGGCGGTGGCGAGGAACCGTTGGCCATGATTGGTCTGCGACGATGGCAGGGCATGAAGGTTAGCATCCAAGATATCGAAAGTTCACGGTCTGAACGGTGATGCGAGAAGTTCAAACAAGGAGACCCCTTAGCCCTGCCATGCGCCAGAAAGAACCGTTGGATGTTTCACCAACGTGGCGTTATCCCTTGCCCATGCCGATGCCCGGTCAACCGGTCTGTGCCACGGAACTCGAAGCGATTGAACAACTCGCACGGTTGCCCGCTGCCCCCCGTATGTTCTTCTGGACGGAAGCTCAGCGGAAATGCCCTGAAGATTGGGGCTTCATTGCCAGCGTTCGTCAGGGCGTCCCTCCGAGCGGTATCGAGGCTGAGTTGGCCGCATGGACCGAACAGTACCCCATGGCCTGGTTGGCTGTGGACATGCGAGATGGGTCCATCCCACCGTCGACCGTACGCCCGCTCAATGATGTCCTTTCTTCGCTCAAGCGACCCGTGATCGTCATCGTGAGTCGTTCACCGGAACATGAGGAATGGCCACAGTGGGTCCTTCCTCAGTAATTCTTGGCGTCAATTCCGCCCGTGAAGGGCTCGGCGAGAACGACCAAATGTTCGTTGCATTCACTCTGTGAAGGTGTAGCCACAAGCAGCACAGGTAGCTGAAGCAAAGGGCACCATGGTCGAACAGATGGGGCAAGCCTTCTCCTCAGCATCGGATGCTTCGGGGGCTGCCTCAGCGGCTTCTTCCTCTGCAGGGGCTTCTTCATCGGAGGCTCCGTTCGCTTCGTTCCAAGCGTTGGCGGCGTCTTCCAACTCGGCCTTCTTGAGGTAACCGTTGTCGTCATGGTCGTAAGCCGCTGCAAATTCAACAAAGGCGTCTCGGTGTTCAACGTCGATGCCGGCAGCGTCCATCACTCGGAGGAGCATGTCCTCTCGGAATTTCATCTTCGGTGCACTGTCTTCGCCAGCATCTTCGCCAGCATCTTCGCCACCATCCTCTGCCGATTCATCAGCATCAGTTGCTTCCGCTTCTGGCTCGGCTTCCTCGGTTTCAGATTCGATCGTCGGCAAGTCGTCTGATTCAATTTCATCACCAAAGTGGACGCCGTGGAAGCGGTTCAGAGCTTCTGCATCAACTTCGCCGCTTCCCTTGATATCAAAAGAAACTTCGAGGCGTTCGCCTTTCTCTACCTTGGGAACATGCCAAAGGATGTGGAGGCCACCTTCACCTTCTTCGGAGGTCATCTTGACGTCGTCACGCTTACCGTCGGCACTCTTCATTTCCCATTCCTTGATCTCAAACTGAGGCGGTAGCACATCGTTGATGTACAAGTCGCTGAGAGCAGTATCACCGTTGTTCTCAAAGAGAATCAACACTTCGTAGCGGCCCTTTCCACCGAGTGGAATGGCTTGCTTACCTGCGCTGAAGTTGCGTCGGTTGTGAACGACCTTGATGCTGGGTGTAGCTGAAGGTTCTTTGGTGCAGATGGGGCCGAAGCGCTCAGCACTGAATTCAACACGAGCTGGGGCGTCAACACGCACATTTCCTGGAGAGGGGTCTGGCGCCGATAGCGGGTAGGAAATCTCGATTTTCTTGCCGGGTTTGAGGCCGATTGGGCCTCGAGTTCCGACAGTCATCATCATGGTGTGGCCTTGACCGTCAGGTGAGCGGTGCTCCTTCTCGATGGTGATGCCTTCTGACACCTCGACCTTGTACTGGTCGTCGTCGATCGTTTTACCGTCAATCTTGATGGTCATTTGCTCCTGCGTGGGTGCTTCAAAGAGTCCGGGGACGTCATCGGTGATGCGCATGAGGTTGATGGTCGAGGAACCTTTGTTCACAAGGGTCATCGTAGCCTGAATTTTCTGGGCACGGTAGGAACGAAGGTTGGCCGTGGAGTAGGTCTTCTCAACATTGGCTTCAAGCACTTCGAGTTTCTTCTCCTCGAGCGTCATGGTGCCTTCGGACGATTGCACCGCCTTGGGGAGAACCGTGTAGGAAAGGTCGTAAGTGAAATCGGGCTCGGATTGCGCCATGACCGTTCGCTCTTCAGATTCCCACTTTCCGTTGGGCGTGACGTCCTGATCCACATCGTGAATGTCAAAGAGCAAATCTTCGCTTCCCTTCATGCTCACTTGCAACTTGGTCAAGTCAACAGCGAACGAAGAGCGGTTTTCGAAAATGGCTTGGCAGATCCAATTGTCCGGACGCTCGTCTTCACGAACCCGCATGTAGGTGAATCCTCGACAGAAAGCATCCAACTCTCGGAACGACATGCTGGAAAGCGTGGCGTCGGCCTTGTAGGTTGCAGAGGCTTTGCCAGCCTTGATGGCCTTGGTCGAATCGACGCTGATGGTGCCTTCAAGGCTCAATGTCTGTTTTTCTCCGGCTTGCAAACGACCAACAGTCCACGTGATGGTGTCGTTGTCAAGTTCGGCACCAGCAGCCATCTCAAAGTGCATGGCAGAAGCCAAGGGGCGAGTGACGACAACGTCGTGCAGTTCAACGCCAGAGAGATTCTCCACCTCAAGTTCAAGCGAGAGAGGTCCCGGGTCTTCACCGATGGCAACGGACAGAGAGCGCTCTTGAGAGCGTGATGGATTGGTGTCTAAGCGTTCACGAAGCGTCATCATCTGCTTGCCGCTGACCTTGTAGGATTCTGTGTGGTTCTTGCTTGGTTCGAGTTCGTCAACCGAAACATGTTCGCCACCGAGGTCGGTGGAGTCGATGTTGTCAAGAAGCACGTCGATGTCGTAGATTCGGTCATCAGCCGAGGGGTTGTTCACGGTCAAGGTTCCCTTGACGTTTTGCTTGATGATGTTTCCATCGGCGTTCAGCGTCGTGGTTTCAACCTCATGAAGGGTACCTTCGAGTTTGTCGCCTGGAACGGCTTCAACTTCAGCCCGGCTTCGAATGGTAGCACCTGCTTGTTCTCCTGTCAAGTCCGAAGGGGACAAGTCAGGGACAGGAGCATCCGAGGTATCTCCGAGCGAAAGCGGTGCGAGCGGATCCGCAGCAGGTGGGGCCGGAGGGGCGGCAAGCGGGTCCATCAGAGGGTCAGCAGCAGGTGCTTCGGGCATGGGAGGCATCTCGGGAGGAGCAGGAGGAGCGGCAAGCGGGT